>NZ_CEEDFC010000004.1:0-352395 GCF_979254005.1 Variovorax sp. AC103
ATACGAGATCCTATGACTCGTCTCGTGGGCTCGGAGATGTGTATAAGAGACAGCCGGGTTTCCGGTCGCCGGTGGGGGCACCGTCAACCCGCCCGCCAGCAACCCGCCTGCGGCAGCGGCTGTTACGTTCTCGGGCACCGCGGCCTCGGGCTTGCCGCTGTCGGGTACCGTCACGGTGAAGGACGCCAAGGGCGCCACCAAGACCGTGCCGCTGGTCGACGGCAACTACCTCGTCGATGTGAGCGGCATGACCGGCCCCTTCGTGTTCCGCGCCGAGGGCGTCGTGGGCGGCCAGCGCGCCGTGATCCACTCGGCCGCGACCTCCGCCGATGCCAACGGCACCATCAACATCACGCCGCTGACCGACCTGGTGGTGGCCAACATCGCCGGCCTGGTGGCTGCGCAGTACTTCGACGGCGGCGAGTTCTCCGGGCTCTCGGCCACCGAGCTCAAGGCCGAGTCCGACGCGCTGAAGGCCAAGCTGCTGCCGGTGCTGCTGGCGCTGGGCGTGGACGCAAGCATCGACCTGCTGCGCACCGCCTTCACCCCGCTGTCGAGCGCGCTCGACAAGGCGCTGGACGTGCTGCGCGTGAGCGTGGACCCGGCCACCAACGTGGCCACCATCACCAACATCGTGACGCAGCAGCAGATCACCGACGACCTGGCCGTCAAGGCCGCGCAGGACGCCGGCACCACACCGCTGAGCGGTGCGGGCATGGAAACGGCGGCCGACGACATCACGCTGATCCGCAAGGCGCTGAGCGACTACGTGGGCAAGTTCGCCAACGGCCTGCCGGCGCCGGGCGTGCTGCTGCCGCTGATGACGGACGGCAGCAACCCCGTCACCGGCACCTACGGCTTCAGGTCTTCGGACCTCAGCGCCCAGCAGTTCGCCAACGAAGTGGCGGCGGACACCAACCTGATCGGCGCCAGCTTCTCGGACGTGGTCATCAACCGCATCAACTACACGATCGACGCGAACAACACGAGCCCGCGCGCCTTCGTGGAGTTCACGCACCGCGACAAGAACGGCGTGGCCTTCAGCAACAACCAGGGCATGCAGCTCGTGAAGGGCACCGACGGCGTGTGGCGCCTGCGCGGCGACGGGCGCGTGTTCGACCTGAACCCGCACATCCAGGCGAGCAAGGACAACGCCACGGGCTGCGTGAGCACCTCGCTGCAGTTTTCCATCCAGGACACCAACACCAGCAACAGCAACACGGCCGCGTCGGTGGTCGTCACGGGCCCGGGGCTGCCGGTGGCGGGCTTGCGCCACATGCGCCCCGCCGGCGGCGGCATCTGGCCGCTGCAGGGCTCGGGCACCAACAACATCTACTACCTGGCGTCGAACTGCAGCAACATCCCGGGCACCGCGGGCCTGTCGGACAGCGACATCGCGGCGATTCCCGCCACGCCCGAGTACACCTTCACGGCGTACGAGGCCGACGGCACCACGGTGGCCAAGTTCAGCGGCTTCGACATCGTCTACAAGCACCGCTTCCATGCGCGCCCCATGACGCTGGCCGAAGCCACGGCGGCCGCGTACCCCGGCTTCACGACCACGCCTTCACTGGCGGCCTATGCCGGCGGCGCCGATTTCTCGGTCAGCGCCACGGGCCTGAACCCCGGCTTTGCGGCGGAGTTCTTCCTGAGCCTGATGACGGGGCCGAGCGCCAGCGTGAGCGACCAGGCCGACGTGGCGCCCTCGGGCGCGGGTGCTGCGTCGAAGACCTTCAACCTGCCAGCCCAGAGCGGCATCACCTACAAGAGCATGTTCGTCAGCACGCGCGACGCCACCTGGCGCGACGTGGTGCTGCGAGACTTCAACGCGGTGGCACCCTGAAAAAGCAAAAGCCCCGCGAGGGGCTTTTTCAATGGGCGCCGGAGACGTCAGGCGAACGTCGGGCGAGGCCCGCTGTCTATTGCTGCAGCAAACCGTTGAGGTAGGGCTCCGGGTTCACGGCATTGCCGTTCTTGCGGATCTCGAAGCGCAGCTTCACGCGGTCGGTGTTGCTCTTGCCCATTTCGCCGATCTTCTCGCCCTGGCGGACCACCTGGTTTTCCTTCACGCCGATGGTCTGCAGGTGCGCGTAGGCAGTGAGGTAGGTCTCGTTGTGCTTGACGATGATCATGTTGCCGTAGGCCGGCAGTTCGCCGCCCACGTACACCACACGGCCGTCGGCCGACGCCACGATCGGATCGCCCAGGTTGCCGGCGATGTCGATGCCCTTGATGCGCACGCCGTCGAAGCGCGCAATGGTCGCGCCGGCGGCGGGGCGCACGAACAGCGCCTGGCGCTGCGCGGGCGGGGCGACGACGGGGCCCTGGCCGGTGCGCGGCGGGTTGAGATCGGTCGTGGTGCAGGCCGCGAGGCTCACGGCAACCAGCGCCAGGGCGGCGGTACGGGAAACAAAAGTCTGAAGATGCATGGCGCTGTGTGGGAACGGATTCGTTGCGGAGGGTTCCTGCGGTCCGGCTCGCCGGGGGCGGGCCGGAGGGGCGATGCTAGCAAACCGGTGCGCCGGCCTGCCAAGAGCAACCGGGCGCGAAGGGGTGATTGGCGCGGCGGCTACTTCAGCGGAATCGGCGTGCCGCGGTCGATCGCCACCGCGGTGATGCTGTTCTTGGGCGAGCCGTCGATCAGCAGGTCGGAGTAGGTCAGGTACACCAGCGTGTTGCGCTTGGGATCGACCATGCGCACCACGCGCAGGCGCTTGAACAGAATCGACAGCCGCTCGCTGTAGACCTCCTCGCGCTTGGGCAGCGGCTGCGTGACGCTCACCGGGCCGACCTGGCGGCAGGCGATGGAGGCCTCGGCCTTGTCCTCGGCCAGCCCGACCGCGCCCTTGATGCCGCCGGTCTTGGCACGCGACACATAGCAGGTCACGCCGGAGACCTTGGGGTCGTCGTAGGCCTCGACCACGATCTTGTGGTCCGGGCCGATGAGCTTGAAGGCGGTGTCCACCTCGCCCACCGTTTCCGCATGCGCAGAGGCAGCCAGGGCGAAGCCGAGGCCGAGGAGGGTGCGCAGCACGGGAAGGCGATGTGTCATGTGGAGGTGGTGGGGGTCAAACGATGTCGAACGTGTGCACGCGGTCGAAACTGCCGCGGCGCCGGTCTTCGAAATAGTGCTCGAGCGTCTCGCGCACCGTGCGAAAGGCGATCTCGTCCCAGGGAATTTCTTCCTCGGTGAAGAGCTTTGCCTCGATGGTCTCGTGGCCGGGGTCGAACTTGTCGTCGAGCAGCCGGGCCCGGTAGAACAGGTGCACCTGGCCCACGCGCACCACGCTGATGACGGAGAACAGGCCCTCCATCACGTAGTGGGCGCCGGACTCTTCATCGGTCTCGCGGGCCGCGCCCTGGGCGGTGCTTTCCTCGAGTTCCATGAAGCCGGCCGGCAGCGTCCACTTGCCCCAGCGCGGCTCGATGTTGCGCTTGCACAGCAGCACCTTGTCGCCCAGCACGGGGATGGTGCCGACCACGTTCAGCGGGTTCTCGTAGTGGATGGTGTGGCAGGCCGGGCAGACGGCGCGCTGCTTGGTGTCGCCGTCGTCCGGCACGCGGTAGACCACCGCGGTGCCGCAGTTCTTGCAATGCTTGATGGGTACGCGCAGGAGCATGACGCCGGCCGCCGTCTTCAGACGATCTTGACGGTCAGCTTGGGCAGGCCCGCGACTTCGCCCACGAGCGTGTCGCCGGCCACCACGGCGGCCACGCCTTCCGGCGTGCCCGTGAAGATCAGGTCGCCGGGCTGCAGCTCCCACGCGGCCGACAGGTGCTCGATGGTTTCGGCCACGTTCCAGATCAGCTTGCCCACGGTGCTGCGCTGGCGATCGGTACCGTTCACCTGTACCGAGATCTCGGCCTTTTCGGCGTCGCCGGCCTGCGCCACGGGCACGATGGGGCCGATGGGCGCGCTCTGCTCGAAGCTCTTGCCGATGTCCCAGGGGCGGCCCTGTTTCTTCATTTCGTTCTGCAGGTCGCGGCGCGTCATGTCCAGGCCGACGGCGTAGCCGAACACGTGCTTGTGGGCGTCCGCGGCCATGATGTTCTTGCCGCCGGTGCCGATGGCCACCACCAGTTCGATCTCGTGGTGCAGGTTGTGGGTGAGCGAGGGGTAGGCCATGGTGCCGGTCTGGCCCGCATCGACCACCACCAGCGCGTCGGCCGGTTTCATGAAGAAGAAGGGCGGCTCGCGGCCGGTGAAGCCCATTTCCTTGGCGTGCTCTTCGTAGTTGCGGCCCACGCAGTAGATGCGGTGCACCGGAAAGCGGGCGGGCTGGCCGGCCACGGGAACCGAAACGGTGGCGGGCGGGGCGAAGACAAACTCGGAAGCCATTGCGACGTGTCCTTTTTCAGCGAAACCTAAGCGGGAAGCCGGCAGTGTGCCAGAGGCGAGGGGCTCACAATAGACGCCCCGCCCATCTCCCTGCTCCCGCTCGTTTCCACCATGCCCCTGCGACTCGGCAAAGCCGGCAAAGCCAACGCCCTCAACGAACTCGGTCGCCAGCGCGACGATGAAGGCGACCAGGACGGCGCCCTCGAAGCCTATGCCCAGGCCAGTGCCGTGCATCCGCATTGGGCCGCGCCCTGGTACAACGCCGGCCTCATCCACAAGTACCGCGGCGACTGGGCCGCTTCGCTGCACGCCAACGCCCGCGCGGTGCAGTGCGAGCCGGGCAACGAAGGCGCGCTCTGGAACCTGGGCATTGCGGCCACCGCGCTGGGCGACTGGGCCACGGCGCGGCGCGCCTGGCGGCAATACGGCATCGGCATTGCGGACGGCGAAGGCCCGGTCGACCACTTCGTCGGCCTCACGCCCATCCGCGTGCATGGCGACGAGGGCACCGAGGTGGTCTGGGCCGACCGCATCGACCCGGCACGCGCCATCCTGCGCAACGTGCCGACGCCCGCATGCGGGCACCGCTACGGCGACCTCGTGCTGCACGACGGCGCGGCCAACGGCTACCGGTTGCGCGGCGGGCGCGAGGTGCCGGTGTTCGACGCGCTCGAGTTGATTGCACCCTCGGACCATTCGACCTACGAGGTTTCGATCGAGGGCGTCACCAAGGACGAGATCGCCGCGCTCATCCAGCGTTTCGAAGCCACCGGCGCCGCCGCAGAGAACTGGACCGACAGCATGCAGGTGCTGTGCCGCGCCTGCTCCGAAGGCCGGCCCTTCGGCGAGGGCCAGCACAACCACGGGGCCGACGAAGCCCCCGGCACGCTCGGGCCGTGGCGCGTGGGCATCGCCTCGCGCGAGGAGGCAGCCGCGCGCCGCGTGCTCGACGAATGGCGCGCCGCCGCATCACCGAAGGCCGCGCTGCACGACCTGCGCTGCGTTCTGCAGGCGCCACCCCGCGCCTGACCCCGTGCGCCTGAAGCCGAAGCGCAGGAGCGCTATCCTTGGAAAATCATGAAGCTGCATAACTACTTCCGTTCCTCCTCCTCGTTCCGCGTGCGCATCGCCCTCAACCTGAAGGGCCTGGACTACGACTACGTTCCCGTGCACATCGCGCGCGGCGAACACCGCACCGGCCCTTATTCCGCCATCTCGGCCGACATGCTGGTGCCCCTGCTCGAAGACGAGGGCGAGCGTTTCTCGCAGTCGCTGGCCATCATGGAATACCTCGACGAGACGCACCCCGAGCCGCCGCTGCTGCCGAGCGACCCGGTCGGCCGCGCCCACGTGCGCGCACTGGCGCAATCGATCGCCTGCGAGATCCACCCGCTGAACAACCTGCGCGTGCTCAAGTACCTGGTGAAAGACCTCAAGCTCGACGAAGAGGCCAAGAACGCCTGGTACCGCCACTGGGTGCGCGACGGCATGCTGGCCTTCGAGCGCCAGCTCGCGCTGCATCCGGGCAGCACCTTCTGCTACGGCAACACGCCGACCCTGGCCGACTGCTGCCTGGTGCCGCAGATCTTCAACGGCCGCCGCTTCGACTGCGACTTCAGCGGCCTGCCGCGCAGCATGGCCGCCTTCGAGGCCTGCATGGACCTCGAAGCCTTCCAGCGCGCACAGCCTTCCCAGGCGCCCGACGCGGAAGCCTGAGCGCCATGAACGGGCACTGGAACGCGCGCTGGCTCGTGCCCGAATGGCCTGCGCCGGCGAACGTGCGGGCCGTGTGCACCACGCGCGACGGCGGTGTTTCGCTGGGCCGCTACGAGAGCCTGAACCTCGGCGACCACGTGGGTGACGAACCCGCGCAGGTGGCGCACAACCGCGACCGCTTGCGCAGTGCCGTCGGCGCGCGGCCTGTCTTTCTCCAGCAGGTGCACGGCACCGGTGTCGTGGCGCTCGACGATGCGCAGGACGTGGTGCGCGACGGCACCGCGGCCGATGCCTGCACCGCCACCACCACCGGGCTGGCCTGCACGATCATGGTGGCCGATTGCCTGCCCGTGCTCTTCACCGACGAAGCGGGCCACCGCGTGGCCGCTGCGCATGCCGGCTGGCGGGGGCTCGCAGGCGGTGTGCTCGAGCAGACCGTCAAGGCCTTCGACGCGGAAGGCGCGGGCAAGGTCATGGCGTGGGTGGGGCCCTGCATCGGCCCCAGCGCCTTCGAGGTCGGCCCCGAGGTCAAGGCCGCCTTCGAGGCGCATGCGGCCGAGGCCGCCTCGTGCTTCCGACCCGCGCCGGCGGCCGGCAAATGGCTCGCCGACCTGCCCGCGCTGGCGCGCCAGCGGCTGCGCGCGGCGGGCATTGCATCGGTCCATGGCAACGACGGCACCAGCGGCTGGTGCACCGTCGGCAACCCCTCACGGTTCTTTTCGCACCGGCGCGACGGCATCAGCGGGCGCTTCGCCGCCCTGGTCTGGAAGGTCTGAGCCGGCGTCTTCAGCCGCCGCAGCCGCATGTGCTTCTGCGGCTGCGCGCCGCGCGGCCTCCTGTGCCTCGGCCTCGCGCTGCTTGATGGCGCGTCGACGCCCGGGGGTGCCCATCAGGTAAACCACCAGTGCCACCGGGCCCAATCCGTACAAAAGAAATGTGAAGATGGCGCCCAGCACCGTGCCGTTGGTGTTGGTGGCTTCGGCCACGGCCATCATGACGACGACATACAGCCAGCCGATGACGATCAGATGGATAAACACGAGAAGTTTCAGTTGGTAAGGGAAAGGGTGCGCCGACGCAGTGAATGCGTTGTGAGGGCCCGGTGAATGCAGGATACTCAAAACACGCCAGCCATCCGTATCGATTCAGGTGAGGACCAGGAGACATGATGAAGCAAACCACGGGGGCCGATGCGTTCGCGCCCTTCCAGCAGGCACTTTCCGAGGGATGGAGCAAGGCGCTGGCGTCGTTCCAGCAGTCCACCGCGCAGGGTGCTTCGGCCTTCAATCCCGGCGGCACGCCGCTATGGCAGATGCCTGAATTGCCAGGGGGCATGAAGATGCCCGAACTGCCCAAGTTCTCCATCGCGCCCGAAAAGCTCCAGGCCATCCAGCAGCAGTACGTGGCCGAAGCCACCGAGCTCTGGCGCCAGGGCTTCAATGCGAAGCCGGAGGGCGACAAGCGCTTCGCGGGCGATGCCTGGGGCAGCAACCCGCTGTCGGCCTTTTCGGCCGCCGTGTACCTGCTCAACGGCCGCACCATGCTCGGCATGGCCGAGGCCATCGATGCCGACGAAAAGACCCGCGCGCGCCTGCGCTTCGCCGTCGAGCAATGGATGGCCGCGTCGTCGCCGAGCAACTCGCTCGCGTTCAACGTCGATGCGCAGAAGAAGGCCATCGACACGCAGGGCGAGAGCATTGCCAAGGGCATCCAGAACCTGATGCACGACGTGAAGCAGGGCCACGTGAGCATGACCGACGAGAGCGCCTTCGAGGTGGGCCGCAACGTGGCCACCACCGAGGGTGCCGTGGTGTTCGAGAACGACTTCTTCCAGCTGCTCGAATACAAGCCGCTCACCGCCAAGGTGTACGAGCGGCCGTTCCTGCTGGTGCCGCCTTGCATCAACAAGTTCTACATCCTCGACCTGCAGCCCGAGAACTCGCTCATCCGCTATGCGAACGAGCAGGGCCACCGCGTGTTCGTGGTGAGCTGGCGCAACCCCGACGCGTCGATGGAAAAGGCCACCTGGGACGACTACATCGAGAACGCCGCCATCGAGGCGATCCACACGGTGCAGGACATCACCGGCAGCAAGCAGATCAACACGCTGGGCTTCTGCGTGGGCGGCACCATCCTGAGCACCGCGCTGGCCGTGCTCGCGGCGCGCGGCGAGAAGCCGGCCGCGTCGGTCACGCTGCTGACCACCTTCCTGGACTTCAGCGACACCGGCATCCTGGACATCTTCGTGGACGAGCCGATGGTGGCCTACCGCGAGATGCAGCTCGGCAAGGGCGGCCTGCTGCCCGGCGGCGACCTGGCCTCGACCTTCAGCTTCCTGCGGCCCAACGACCTGGTGTGGAACTACGTGGTGGGCAACTACCTGAAGGGCGAGACCCCGCCGCCCTTCGACCTGCTGTACTGGAACAGCGACGCCACCAACCTGCCGGGCCCGTTCTACACCTGGTACCTGCGCAACACGTACCACGAGAACAAGCTGGCCAAGCCCAACGCGCTCACCGTGTGCGGCGAGAAGATCGACCTGGGCAGCATCGACATTCCGGCCTACATCTACGGTTCGCGCGAAGACCACATCGTGCCGATCGGCGGGGCGTACGCGTCCACGCAGCTGCTGCCGGGCAAGAAGCGCTTCGTGATGGGCGCGTCGGGCCACATTGCCGGCGTGATCAACCCGCCGGCCAAGAACAAGCGCAGCCACTGGGTGCGCAACGACGGCAAGTTCCCCGAAACACAGCCCGAGTGGCTCGCCGGCGCGCAGGAGCATCCGGGCAGCTGGTGGACCGACTGGGCACAATGGCTCAAGGGCAACGCCGGCAAGCAGATCCCGGCGCCCAAGGGCTACGGCAACGGCAAGGCCTACAAGGCCATCGAGCCGGCACCGGGGCGCTACGTCAAGGCAAGGGCCTGAGCGCACAGCGCAAGCGCGCCACAGATTTCAAATCACTTCAACGGAGAACCTCATGGAAGACATCGTCATCGTTTCGGCTGCACGCACGGCGGTCGGCAAGTTCGGCGGCTCGCTCGCCGGCATCGCGGCCACCGAGCTGGGTGCCATCGTCATCAAGGAAGTGATTGCGCGTGCCAACCTCACCGCCGACCAGATCGGCGAGGCCATCATGGGCCAGGTGCTCGCGGCCGGCGCGGGCCAGAACCCCGCACGCCAGGCATGGCTGAAAGGCGGCGGCGCCAAGGAAACGCCGGCGCTCACCATCAACGCGGTGTGCGGCTCGGGCCTGAAGGCCGTGATGCTGGCGGCCCAGGCCGTGGCCACGGGCGACAGCGAGATCGTCATTGCCGGCGGCCAGGAAAACATGAGCATGGCGCCGCACGTGCTGCCCAACTCGCGCAACGGCCAGCGCATGGGCGACTGGAAGCTGGTCGACACCATGATCGTGGACGGCCTGTGGGACGTCTACAACCAGTACCACATGGGCATCACCGCCGAGAACGTGGCCAAGAAGTTCAACATCGACCGTGCGTCGCAGGACGAACTGGCGCTGGGCTCGCAGACCAAGGCCGCCGCCGCGCAGGACGCCGGCAAGTTCAAGGACGAGATCGTCGGCGTGAGCATTCCGCAGAAGAAGGGCGACCCGATCGTCTTCGATCAGGACGAGTTCATCAACCGCAAGAGCAGCGCCGAAGTGCTGGCCGGCCTGCGCCCCGCCTTCGACAAGGCCGGCGGCGTGACCGCGGGCAACGCCTCGGGCCTGAACGACGGCGCGGCCGCGGTGATGGTCATGACGGCCAAGAAGGCCGCCGCGCTCGGCCTGAAGCCGCTGGGCCGCATCGCCAGCTATGCCACCGCCGGCCTCGACCCCGCCATCATGGGCATGGGCCCGGTGCCCGCGTCGACCAAGGCGCTGCAGCGCGCCGGCTGGAAGGCCGCCGACCTCGACCTGCTCGAGATCAACGAGGCCTTCGCCGCGCAGGCCTGCGCCGTGAACCGCGAAATGGGCTGGGACGTGAACAAGGTGAACGTGAACGGCGGCGCCATCGCCATCGGCCACCCCATCGGCGCGTCGGGCTGCCGCATCCTGGTGACGCTGCTGCACGAAATGCAGCGCCAGAACGCCAAGAAGGGCATCGCCTCGCTGTGCATCGGCGGCGGCATGGGCGTGGCGCTCACCATCGAGCGTTGATCGCTCAGCGCGATATCGACGCGCGCTGCGCCATTGCAGCGCGCCAGCGCACGAGCTCGGGGTGCTGCTCCCCGGGCTTGACGCGCACCACGCGGGCAAAGTCCACCGCCACCACGGCGGTGATGTCGGCCAGGCTGAACCGGTCGGTGGCGAGAAACTCGCGGCCGGCCAGCCGCTCGTTCAGCGTGTCGAAGAACTGCTGCACCCGCACCAGCCCGCGCTGCGCCAGTTCGGGAATCTGCGCGTAGTTCACCGGCCCGGGCAGGGCCCGGCCGGCCATGGCGGGCGAGCCGTTGCGCAGCGTCTCCGCAATGGCCATCAGGCCTTCGAATTCCGCGCGCCAGGTCCAGCTCGCGATCTCGGCCTTTTCGTGCGGCGTGACGCCAATCAGCGGCGGCTGCGGGTATTGCGCCTCCAGGTAGGCCGCAATGGCGGCGTTGTCGGTCAGCAGCGCGCCTTCTTCGGTGCGCAGCGCAGGCACCGTGCACTGCGGATTGATCGCGCGGTAGGCGGCACCCAGTTGCTCACCATGGACCAGGTCGACCTGCACGGTGTCGTGGGCAATGCCCTTTTCGGCAAGCAGGATGCGCGCGCGCCGCGGACTCGGTGCGGTGGCGCAGTCGTAGAGAATGATCATCGTCTTTGGCACTCCTGGAACGCATTGCATGAATGACACGACCACCCCGGCCGTCTACACGCCCCCCACCGTCTGGTCCTGGAACAAGGAAAGCGGCGGGCGCTTCGCGAACATCAACCGACCGATCGCCGGCGCGACCCAGGACAAGGACCTGCCGGTGGGAAAGCATCCACTGCAACTCTATTCGCTGGCGACGCCCAACGGCGTGAAAGTCACGGTGATGCTGGAAGAACTGCTGGCACTGGGCCACACCGGCGCCGAGTACGACGCCTGGCTGATCCGCATCAACGAGGGCGACCAGTTCGGCAGCGGCTTCGTGGCGGTGAACCCCAACTCCAAGATCCCCGCGCTGCTCGACCGCAGCGAGCCCGTGCCGGTGCGGGTGTTCGAGTCGGGTGCGATCCTGCAGTACCTGGCCGAGAAGTTCGGCGCCTTCCTGCCGACCGGGCGCGCGGCCCGCGCCGAGTGCCTGTCGTGGCTGTTCTGGCAGATGGGCAGCGCGCCGTACCTGGGCGGCGGCTTCGGCCACTTCTACGCCTACGCGCCCACGAAGATCGAATACGCCATCGACCGCTTCGCCATGGAGGTGAAACGCCAGCTCGACGTGCTCGACCGCCGGCTGGCCGAAAGCCGCTACCTGGCGGGCAACGACTACACCATCGCCGACATGGCGGTGTGGCCCTGGTACGGCACGTTGGCCAAGGGGCAGCTGTACGAAGCGGGCGAATTCCTGCAGGTGAGCGAATACAAGAACGTGCTGCGCTGGACCGACGAGATCGCGCAGCGCCCGGCGGTGCAACGCGGACGCATGGTCAACCGCGCCTGGGGTCAGCCCGAGAGCCAACTGCACGAGCGCCACGACGCGGCCGACTTCGACACCCAGACGCAGGACAAGCTCGCAAAGCCGACCTGACCCAAGCCAAGAAGGGCCCCCCATGAGCGACAGCATCCTGGTCTTCTACGGTTCGTACCGCTCCGACCGCATGGGCGTGCGCCTGGCCGACTACATCGTGGCCGGGCTGAACGCACGCGGCGCGCAGGCCGAGCTGATCGACGCCAAGGCGGTCGACCTGCCCATGCTCGACCGCATGTACAAGGAATACCCGAAGGGCACCGCGCCCGCGGCCATGGAGGCGCTCGCCGGCAAGATCCGCGCGGCCGATGCCTTCGTCTTCGTGACCGGCGAATACAACTGGGGCCCGCAGCCGGGTCTGAAGAATCTCACCGACCACTTTCTCGAAGAGTGGTTCTGGCGCCCGGCGGCCGTGGCCAGCTACTCGGCGGGGCGCTTCTCGGGCGTGCGCTCGGGCACGGTGTGGCATTCGATCCTGTCGGAGATGGGCATGGTCGTGGTGTCGAGCACGCTCGCCGTCGGGCCGATTTCGCAGACGCTGGACGCGGCTGGCAAGCCGACCGGACCTGCGGGTGAATCGCTCGACCGGTCGTTCGGCCGCTTCGCCGACGACCTGGCCTGGTGGACCGAAGCGGCGCGGGCGCAGCGGCAGCGCAAGGCACCGCCGTACTAGGGTCTGCTGTAAGTCATTCGACTTCAAGAGTGCAGCGAGGTGATGAGATCCGTTGCATCTTGTTCACCGCTCAAATTTTGAGCAAAGTGTGGAATAACTATATAAAACAACAACTTATATTTGTTTTACAAGGCTCCACCTCAGTTGTCCCCAAAGTTGTGCACAGAAAATGGGGACTAAGCAGGAAAACCGCGATTCCACGCCCAAGTGGGCGCGTTACCAGCGAAAAAACAGGCTCGATCCAGGGTTTCACCCGATGCCGCTGCGGTTTGGGCTGCCAATCTTGTTCACCGCTCAAAATTTGGGCAATGTGTAGAATTTCCTTATAAAACAATAACTTATATTCGTTTTACAAGGCTCCACCTGAGTTGCCCCCAAAGTTGTGCACAGAAAATGGGGATTACGCCGCGTTGTTCACATTCCGGCCGCAACCCATTGCTGGACCGGCTAAATCTCGGTACGGGCGCGAGCTCACCCGGGACTTCGCCCAGGACTTCACCTGGAACTTCACCCGGAGATGGCCGGCGCCGCGTAATGCCGGCACAGCGTGTCGACCAGCGCCTGCGCGTAGATCGGCAACGCCGACCGGTCGCGCGCCAGCAGGTACCGCTCGCGCACGCACCACGCGTCGCTGAGCTCTATGAGCGCGAGCTGCATGCTGTCCTGGTTGCGGCGCGCCGCTGATTCCGGCACCACGCCGATGCCCACGCCGCTGCCGATCATCCGGCACATGGCGTCGAAGCTGCCGAGCTGAATGCGCAGCTTCTGCCGCTTGCCCAGGTTGTCGGTGATCTGCGCCAGGAAGGCCTGCAGCGTGCTGCCCTGCTGCATGCCGATGGCGTCTTCGTCGAGCGTCTCGGTGAACGAGATCCTGCGGCGCTTGGCGAAGCGGTGCTTGCGCGCGGTAACCAGCACCAGCCGGTCGGTGCTGAAGTGGATGGCCTCCAGACCCAGCGTGTCGACCTGGCCCGCGACGATGCCGAGGTCGGCGCGCCCGTCGAGCACGCCGCGCGGAATCTGAGCATTCGGTTTTTCCTGAAGGTCGACGTTGATGCGCGGGTTGCGCGCCAGGAAGCCGGGCAGTATTTCGGGCAGGAAGTCGGTCACGGCCGTGGTGTTGGCGAACACGCGCAGGTGGCCGCGCAGCCCGCCGCCGTACTCGAGCAGGTCGGCGCGCAGTTGCTCGGTCTGGTGCAGCACCAGGCGCGCGTGATGAAGAAAGGCTTCGCCCGGCGGCAGCAGCCGCACGCCGCGGGCCTCGCGCTGCAGCAGCTGCAGCCCGGCCTGGGTCTCCAGCGACTTGATGCGCGCGCTCGCCGCGGCCAGCGACAGGTGCTGGCGCTCGGCCGCCCGCGTGAGGTTGCCGAGCTCGGCCGCGGCCACGAAGAGGCGAAGGTCGGTCAGGTCGAAAAGCATGGCCGATCGTAGCCAAGCCTTCGGAATCACAGAAGGCTGGCTTTTGAAATCGCAGATTGCGCGCGAGGGAAGGGCGAACGACCATGCTGCCATGGAGACAACAAGAACCCCGCGCGTTCGCGCACTCGCGCTGCTGGCGTTCGCCGCCGCAGCCACCCTGATCCACGCGGGCCCGGCCGTCGCCCAGCCGTACCCTTCGCGCCCCGTCACGCTGGTGGTGCCGCAGGCGGCCGGCGGCACCAACGACATCGTCGGGCGCCTCGTGGGCCAGAAGCTCGGCGAGGTGATGAACAACGCCAGCGTGGTGGTCGACAACCGGCCCGGCGCGGGCGGCAACATCGGCACGCAGATGGTGGCCAAGGGCCCGAGGGACGGCTACACGCTGCTCATGACCATCAGCAGCAGCCAGGCCATCAACCCGGCGCTCTACAAGAACCCGGGCTTCGACCCGGTGAAAGACTTCAAGCCCGTCGGCCTCGTCGGCGCGGTGCCCAACGTGCTGCTGGTCAACCCGTCGTTCCCGGCGAAGAACTTCGCCGAGTTCCTGAAGCTCGCGCGGCAGAAGGGCGCCAACTACCAGTACGCCTCGGCCGGCAACGGCACGCTCAACCACCTGCTGGGCGAAATGCTCAACAGCATGGCAGGCATTTCGCTGCAGCACGTGCCGTACAAGGGCGTGGCGCCCGCGCTCAACGACGTGCTGGGCGGCCAACTGCCGATCGTGTTCGCCAGCCTGCCTTCGGCGCTCGCGCACATCAAGGCCGGCAAGCTGCGCGCGCTGGCCGTGAGCGGCGACAAGCGCTCGGCCGTGCTGCCCGACGTGCCCACCATCGCCGAAGCGGTGCCGGGCTACAACGGCACGCTGTGGATCGGCCTGTTCGCGCCGGCCGGCGTGCCGCCCGACATGCTGGCCACCTTGCAGGAGGCCACGCGCAAGGCGCTGGCCTCGAAGGACCTGCGCGACAAGCTCGACCAGCAGGGCGTCGAGATTGCGCCGCCCACCACCCCCGACCAGTTCGCGGCGCTGCTGCAGGACGACCTTGCCAAGTGGGCGCGGATCGTCAAGGCCTCCGGCGCCGCGGTCGACTGAATGAAGAACCCGATGAACGACACACTCCTGATCGATGGCGAAGCGCTGGCGAAGCTGCAGGCCTGGCAAGGCCGCAGCGAAACGCTGGCCGACGACATCACCGCCGCGCCCGTGCGTGCGCTCTGCGCCACGCTGGACCGCGACGACGCACCGCCCGCTGCCGGCACGCACCTGCCCGCGCTGTGGCACTGGCTGTACTTCCTGCCGCACCACCGCCAGTCCGAGCTCGGCGAAGACGGCCATGCGAAGCGCGGCGGCTTCCTGCCACCCGTGCCGCTGCCGCGCCGCATGTGGGCCGGCGGGCGGCTCGCGTGGGAACCGGGCAACCCGCTGCAGGTGGGCGACAAGGTGCAGCGCACCTCGACCATCGTCTCGGTCACGCACAAGGCGGGCCGCACCGGCGAGCTGGTGTTCGTGCTCGTGCGCCACGAGGTGCGCAACGAACGCGGCCTCGCGCTGACCGAGGAGCACGACATCGTCTACCGCGCCGCCGCGCAGCCCGGCGAAGCAGGCCCGCCGCCCACGCCGGCACCGAAGGACGCCGCCTTCAGCCGCGACATCGCGCCCGACGACGTGCTGCTGTTCCGCTACTCGGCGCTCACCTTCAACGGCCACCGCATCCACTACGACCGGCGCTATGTGACCGAGGTGGAGGGCTATCCTGGCCTGATCGTGCACGGCCCGCTGATCGCCACGCTGCTGGTCGACCTGCTGCGGCGCCACGTGCCGGGCGCGCAGCTCGCGCGCTTCGAATTCCGCGCGGTGCGGCCGACCTTCGACATCGCGCCGTTCCGCGTGCACGGGAAGCCCGCGGAAGGCAGCAGCGATGGCAAGACCTTCAGCCTCTGGAGCGAAGACGCCGACGGCTGGCTCACGATGCAGGCCACGGCCGTGCTCGCCTGATTCTGGAGACCCACGGACATGACAAGACCCCTGGACGGCATCACCGTCATCTCGCTGGAGCACGCCATTGCCGCGCCGTTCTGCACCCGCCAGCTCGCCGACCTGGGTGCGCGCGTGGTCAAGGTGGAGCGCCCCGAGGTGGGCGACTTCGCGCGCGCCTACGACGCCCGCGTGGGCGGCGAGGCCTCGCACTTCGTGTGGGTGAACCGCTCGAAGGAAAGCCTCACGCTCGACCTGAAGCAACCCGCGGCGCTGGCGGTGCTGCAGGAGCTGCTGGCCGATGCCGACGTGCTGGTGCAGAACCTGGCCCCTGGCGCCGCGGCGCGCATGGGGCTCGGTGCCGAAGCACTGCAGGCCAGGCACCCGCGGCTCATCGTGTGCGACATCTCGGGCTACGGCGGCGACGGCCCGTACCGCGACAAGAAGGCCTACGACCTGCTGATCCAGAGCGAGGCGGGCTTCCTGTCGGTCACGGGCACGCCGGACGATCCGTGCAAGTCGGGCAACTCCATCGCCGACATTGCGGCGGGCATGTACGCGTACACCGGCGTCCTGGCCGCGCTGCTGCAGCGCGGCAAGACCGGCAAGGGCTCGCACATCGACGTGTCGATGCTCGAGTCGCTCGCCGAGTGGATGGGCTACCCGATGTACTACGCCTACGAAGGCGCGCCGCCGCCGCCGCGCAGCGCCGCCTCGCACGCCACCATCTACCCCTACGGCCCGTTCCCCGCGGGCGACGGCGGCACGGTGATGCTGGGGCTGCAGAACGAGCGCGAGTGGCGCGGGTTCTGCGACAAGGTGCTGCTGCAGGCGGGGCTCGCGAGCGACGCGCGCTTCGACAGCAACGCGCGGCGCAACGAGAACCGGGAGGCCCTGCGCGCGATCATCGTGGAGACCTTCGCCGGGCTGAGCTCGGCGCAGGTGCTGGAGCGGCTCGACATGGCGCAGATCGCCAACGCGCGCATGAACGACATGGCCGGCCTGTGGGCGCATCCGCAACTGAAGGCGCGCGACCGCTGGCGGCAGGTGGGCTCGCCCGCCGGGGACATTCCGGCCTTGCTGCCGGCCGGCCGCCAGAGCGCGTTCGACTACCGCATGGACCCGGTGCCGGCGGTCGGCGAGCACACCGACGCCATCCTGCGCGGCCTGGGCCGCAGCGAGGCGGACATCGCCGCGCTGCGCGAGGCGAAAGCCGTATGAGCCGGGCATCGCTGGCATTGCTGGCATTGGCGCGCAGCTTCCTGTTCGTGCCGGCCGACCGGCCCGAGCGGCATGCCCGCGCGCTGGCCACCGGTGCGGGCGGCGTGATCGTCGACCTGGAAGACGCGGTGGCGCCCGAGCGCAAGGCAACGGCGCGCGAGGGGCTTGCAGCCTCGTTCGCCGCGCTGCCCGCCGCGGACCGGCAACGCCTGCTGGTGCGCATCAATGCGGCAGGCACGCCGTGGCACGCCGACGACTGCGTGCAGGCCGGCGCGCTGGTGGCGCAGGGCCTGATCGCGGGCGTCGTGCTGCCCAAGGCCGAGCGCGGGGCCGACCTGTTGCGCATCGCCGAAGCCATCGGCCCGAAGGGCGTGCTGGTGCCCTTGATCGAATCGGCCGCGGGGCTGGACGCGGCCGACGCACTGGCCGCCGGCCCGCAAGTGCTGCGCCTGGCGTTTGGCAACCTCGACTTCCAGGCCGACCTGGGCCTGGCCTGCGACGCGGACGAAGCCGAGCTGGTGCCGGTGCGCCTCGCGCTGCTGCTGGCCACGCGCCGCGCCGGTTTGCCCACGCCCATCGACGGCGTGACCGCCGACTGGCGCGACCCGCACCGGCTGGCCGTCGACACCGCGCGCGCCCGGCGCGGCGGCTTCGGCGCCAAGCTGTGCATCCACCCGGACCAGGTCGCGCCGGTGCACGCCGCGCTCGGCCCGAGCGCCGCCGAACTGGCCTGGGCGCGCCGTGTGATCGACGCCGTTCGCGCCTCCGGCGGCGGCGGCGTGGTCAGCCTCGACGGGCGCATGGTCGACGCGCCGGTGGTGCGGCTGGCCGAGCGCCTGCTGGCACTCGATACCCAAGAGGTGCCCTGAGCGGACCCCTGACGAACACCCATGACCATAGGAGACAAAGAGATGACCGCAACCAGGAAGAGCCGGAAATTCAAGACCCTGATCGCCGCCTCGGTGGGCGCCTGCCTGCTGGCCGCGCAAGCGCAAATGCCGGCGGCGGCGCAGGCCGCCTGGCCCGACAAACCCATCGTCATGGTCGTGCCTTACTCCGCCGGCGGCCCCACCGACGTGGTGGCGCGCATGCTCGCCATTCCCATGGGCAAGTCGCTGGGGCAGACGGTGATCGTCGAGAACACGGTGGGCGCGGGCGGCACCATCGCGCCGGCGCGCGTGGCCCGCGCGGCGCCCAACGGCTACACCATCCTGATCCACCACATGGGCATGGCCACCGCGCCCGCGCTCTACAAGAAGCTCAACTACGACCCGCTCAAGGACTTCGAGTACATCGGCCAGGTGCTCGACGTGCCGATGACGCTGCTCTCGCGCAAGGACTTTCCCGCCAGCACCTACCCCGAGCTGCTGGCCTACGTGAAGGCCAACAAGGACAAGGTCACGCTGGCCAACGCGGGCGTGGGCGCGGTGTCGCAGTTGTGCGGCCTGCTCTTCATGAACCAGATCGGCGTGCAGCTGACGACCGTGCCGTACAAGGGCGCGGGCCCGGCGCTGAACGACCTGATGGGCGGGCAGGTCGACCTGCTGTGCGACCAGACCACGCAGACTGCGCCGGTCATCAAGGACGGCAACCGCGTGAAGGTGTTCGGCGTGACCACGCCCCAGCGGCTGTCGAGCATGCCCGGCATTCCGACGCTGGACGAGCAGGGCTTGAAGGGCTTCGACGTGCGGGTGTGGCACGGCGTGTATGCGCCCAAGGGCACGCCGCCGGCCGTGCTCGAGAAGCTGAACGCGGCCTTGCGCGCCGGCCTGCAGGACGACATGGTCAAGCACCGCCTGGCCGAACTCAGCTCGGAAATCGTGCCGCTGGACAAGCAGACCCCGGAAAGCCTGCGCACCCACCTCGCGGCGGAGGTGGAGAAGTGGGGCAAGGTGATCCGCGCGGCGGGCGTGCAGGCGGACTGATCTTCCGAGCCTGCGAAAAGTCGAAAAGGCGCCACTAAACTGGCGCCTTTTGGGGGGAGAGACGGTGCAGAACAGCCCGATGCAATACCAGTACGCCATCTTCGTGGAGGACGAACAGGGCCGCGAAGTGATGCACACGGCGCCGGTGTCCGAGGACGACGCGCGCTTTCTCCGCGAGCGCGTGGTGCCCACCTTTCAAGCGCTGGACGACGAGACCTACCTCGACGGCCCGGCCATGATCCTGCACACCGGCGCGCGATTCAGCTATGTGCTGGACGGCGATGACCTGCTCTGGTGCGTGGAGTGGGAGCCCGGCCTTCTCGTTGTGCGCTTCTCGGCCGACGGCCGCATGGCATGGACCGCGCTGCGCTCGCCGGTACCAGGCTTCGGCGGGCGCAAGCCTTTGAAGCAGGACCTCGAGGGCTATGACGAGGACGCCGAAGACCCGCGGTACAACCTCGTCTTCCATGCGTGGGATGCGCAGTTCGACGAGTTCTCGCGCACGCACGGTGGCTTCGTGCCGGCAAGCGAAGACGCGCAAAGGCGCTATGCGGCGGGCTTGCGCCACCCCGACGGCCTGGTGGCGAACGCGCCGGAACGCAAGGGCAAGGAGCTCGGCGCATGGATCGCCGCCTGCCAGCGCCGCGTGCGGGACTGGGCCGGCGAAGGGCTGCGGCTGAACTAGGTGGATGACGAGGGCGGTGCCTCTGCCGCCAGCGTTTCTTCGAACAGCGCGAGCAGTTGCCGCGCAAACATGTCCATGTTGCGCGGCCGGTCGGTGTCGCCGTTTTCGATGGTGCGGCTCACCGTGACCGCACCCACGATGGCCAGGCACACATGCCCCGGCGCGTCGCCATACGGGCTGCCGACCGGGCCGGCCGCGCCGCTCTCGGCGATGCCCCAGGTCGTGTGGTGCGTGTCGCGCACGCGGCCGGCGACCAGGCGGGCGTAAGGCTCGGTTTCGCCGCGCATGCCGGTCATGTCCTCGGCGGTCAGGCCCAGCAGGGCCCGCCCGGCGCGGCGCGAGTACACGACCGCGCCGCCGCGAAAGTACGCCGAGGCACCCGGCACTGCGAGCAGGGCGGCCGACACCAGGCCGCCGGCCGACGATTCGACCACCGCCACCGTTTGCCCCCGCGCGCGCAGCGTTTCGCCGACGCGCGCGGCCAGCACGGCCAGCGGTTCAGGAACCGGTACGGCGCTCATGGCGTCTTGAACGGGGTGCCGGGCCGCTTCACGTACGCCGGTGCGCGCGCATGGCTGGCCGTGCTGCCGTACACGGTGTCCGCCGGGTAGTACTCGGACTGCAGCTGCACCTTGGCGGCCGCTTCCTCGCCGGCGGTGTGGGCGATGAAGGCCAGCATCAGGTCGGTACCGGCCGATACCCCCGCGGAAGTCCAGACATTACCGTCCTGCACGAAGCGCTGTTCGAACACCTTCACGTCGCCCAGCGCGCGCAAGCGGTCGAGCGATCCCCAGTGGGTGGTGGCGGTCCTGCCCGAGAGCAGGCCGGCCGCGTGC
This sequence comes from Variovorax sp. AC103, assembly GCF_979254005.1. Lineage (NCBI taxonomy): Bacteria > Pseudomonadati > Pseudomonadota > Betaproteobacteria > Burkholderiales > Comamonadaceae > Variovorax > Variovorax sp. AC103. The sequence continues at coordinate 20,431 of NZ_CEEDFC010000004.1, forward strand.
AGCACGAAGGCGCCGGTGCACACCGAGAGCAGGGCCTTGCAGCCGGGCGCGCGCTCCGCCAGGAAGCCGGTCATCGCGGGGTTGTCGACCTCGCGGCGGGTGCCCATGCCGCCGGGCACGAGCAGGTAGTCGAGCGGCGGACACTCGGCAAAGGACACGTGCGGGTTGATGGACAGCCCCTTGGCGCAGACCACCGGTTCCCGCTTCTCGGCCACGATCAGGCATGGGGCCGGGCCGCCGGCCAGCTTGCTCCACATGGTGAGCATTTCCCACGGGCCGACGAAGTCGAGTTCCTCGACCTCGGGGAAGACGATGATGCCGAAACTCATACTTTAGAACTCCTGGGTGTGCCGGGTGTGCGGGGCCCCGCGCAAGAGTGCGCAGCGCGTGCGGGCATGCTGGAGATGCGAGGATAGAGCCTGCTCGCGAAGGCCGCTTCGTGACAGCTGGTTGCAAGCTTGGCTCAGTGTTTTCCTCAGAGGGGCGTGGCTTGAAACTCGCTAGAGTGAAGGCGGCCGTTCAGGCTTTTGCTACGTACACATCAAGGAAATCTTATGAGCAAGAAAGTTGCATATGTCACCGGGGGCATGGGTGGCATCGGAACAGCCATCTGCCAGCGTCTGCACAAGGACGGTTTCACCGTGGTTGCCGGTTGCGGCCCTACCCGTGACCACGCCAAATGGCTTGCCGAACAGAAAGCCGAAGGTTTCGACTTCCACGCGTCGGTCGGCAATGTGGGCGACTGGCAATCCACCGTCGAGGCCTTCTCCGCCGCCAAGGCGGCGCACGGCGCCATCGACGTGCTGGTCAACAACGCCGGCATCACGCGCGACCGCATGTTCCTCAAGATGACGCCCGAGGACTGGAGCGCTGTCATCGAGACCAACCTCAACAGCATGTTCAACGTCACCAAGCAGGTGGTGGGCGACATGGTCGAAAAGGGCTGGGGCCGCATCATCAACATCAGCTCGGTCAACGGCGCCAAGGGCCAGGCCGGCCAGACCAACTATTCGGCCGCCAAGGCCGGCATGCACGGTTTCACCATGGCGCTGGCGCAGGAACTGGCCGCCAAGGGCGTGACGGTGAACACCGTGAGCCCGGGCTACATCGGCACCGACATGGTCAAGGCGATCCGCCAGGAAGTGCTCGACAAGATCGTGGCCACCATCCCGGTCAAGCGCCTGGGCGAGCCGAGCGAAATCGCCTCGATCATCTCGTGGCTCGCCACGGACGAAGGCGGCTACAGCACCGGGGCCGACTTCTCGGTCAACGGCGGCCTGCACATGCACTGAGCATGCTGACTGCCACCTGAAGAAAGAACCCGCCTCGGCGGGTTTTTTTGTTCAGGGAATGTGGCTTCTACGAATGGAAAGCGGCCCAATCGCTCTCTACAGTCTTGAACCCTCCGGAGGCATCCATGGAAAACACAACAAGTACACCTGCCAAAAAGCTCCCGATCTATCGCTCCCTCTACGTGCAGGTGATCACCGCGGTGATCATCGGCGTGCTGCTCGGCCACTTCTACCCGGCGGCAGGGGAGGCGATGAAGCCGCTGGGCGACGGCTTCATCAAGCTGATCAAGATGATCATTGCGCCCATCATCTTCTGCACGGTGGTGGTGGGCATCGCCGGCATGGAAGACATGAAGAAGGTCGGCAAGACCGGCGGCCTGGCGCTGCTGTATTTCGAGGTGGTGAGCAGCGTTGCGCTGGTCGTCGGCCTGGTGCTGGTCAACGTGCTGCAGCCCGGCGCCGGCATGAACGTCGACCCCGCCACCCTGGACACCAAGTCGATTGCCTCGTACACCGGCCCGGGCAAGATGACCGGCACGGTCGACTTCATCCTGAACATCATCCCCAACACGCTGGTCGATGCCTTTGCCAAGGGCGAGATCCTGCAGGTGCTGCTGATTGCCGTGCTGTTCGGCTTTGCGCTGCACCGCTTCGGCGGGCGCGGCACGCTGGTGTTCGACGTGATCGAGAAGGGCTCGCACGTGCTCTTCGGCATCGTCAACTACATCATGAAGCTGGCCCCCATCGGTGCCTTCGGCGCCATGGCCTTCACCATCGGCAAGTACGGCCTGGGCAGCCTGTTCTCGCTGGGCAAGCTGATGGGCACGTTCTACCTGACGTGCCTGCTGTTCATCTTCGTGGTGCTGGGGCTCATTGCCAGGTTCCACGGCTTCAGCATCTGGAAGTTCATCAAGTACATCAAGGAAGAGCTGCTCATCGTGCTGGGCACCTCGTCCAGCGAGTCGGTGCTGCCGCGCATGATGGAGAAGATGGAGAACGCGGGCGCGAACAAGACCACGGTGGGCCTGGTCATTCCCACGGGCTACTCGTTCAACCTGGACGGCACCTCGATCTACCTGACGATGGCGGCGGTGTTCATTGCGCAGGCCACCAACACGCACATGACGCTGGTGCAGGAGATCACGCTGCTGGCCGTGCTGCTGCTCACCTCGAAGGGCGCGGCGGGTGTCACGGGCAGCGGGTTCATCGTGCTGGCGGCCACGCTGTCGGCGGTGGGGCACGTGCCGGTGGCCGGGTTGGCGCTCATCCTGGGCATCGACCGTTTCATGTCGGAGGCGCGCGCGCTGACCAACCTGATCGGCAACGGCGTGGCGACCCTCGTGGTGGCCAAGTGGACCAACGAGCTCGACGAAAAACGGTTGCACGCGGTGCTCAACAACGAGACCTGGGTCGAGGCGCAGGACCCCGAGGCGATCGAAGCGGCTCGGACCAGCAAGATGTCCGTCTGAGACTGAAGGTCGCCGCGGATGCGGGGGCAGGGAGCACCCGGCGGGCTGTGCACCCGCCCCGAACAGCAACGCCTCAAATAACGCCGCTTGGCACGGCGTAACACAACGACCGGCACAGTCTGCAGGATGGCCGGCTGACACGAAGGGGTAGACATCGTTCCTGCAAAATGCAGCGATGCCCCACAGCGTTTCCCTCATCAACACGATCGCCGCCGGGCTCGGGCTGGCGCTCGTGTTCGGGTTCCTGGCGGCCCGGCTGCGGCTGCCCGCGCTCGTCGGCTACCTGCTCGCCGGCGTGATCATCGGCCCCTTCACACCCGGCTTCGTGGCCGACGCGAGCATTGCGGCGCAGCTGGCCGAAATCGGCGTCATGCTGCTCATGTTCGGCGTGGGCCTGCATTTTTCCCTGGACGACCTGCTCGCCGTGCGCAAGATCGCGCTGCCCGGCGCGCTCGCGCAGATCGCCGTCGCCACCCTGCTCGGCGGAGGGCTCGCCCTGTGGTGGGGCTGGAGCTGGGGCCAGGCGCTGGTGTTCGGGCTCGCGCTGTCGGTGGCCAGCACCGTGGTGCTGCTGCGTGCCCTGGAAAGCCTGGGCATTCTCGATTCATTCACCGGGCGCATCGCCATCGGCTGGCTCGTGGTCGAAGACCTGGCCATGGTGCTGGTGCTGGTCCTCATGCCGCCGCTGGCCGGCACCCTGGGCGGGCAGAGCGCCCAGTCCGGCCCGGCCGATCCGCTGTGGCAAACCCTGGGCCTCACCCTGCTGCAGGTCGGTGGCTTCGTGGCGCTGATGCTCGTCGTCGGGCGGCGCGTGTTCCCCTGGATTCTTTGGCAGGTCACGCGCACCGGCTCGCGCGAGCTGTTCACGCTGTGCGTGGTGGCCGCGGCCGTGAGCATTGCCTTTGCCTCGGCGGCGCTGTTCGGCGTGTCGTTCGCGCTGGGCGCCTTCTTCGCCGGCATGGTCATGCGCGAGTCCGAATTCAGCCACCGCGCCGCGCAGGAGTCGCTGCCGCTGCGCGACGCTTTCGCCGTGCTGTTCTTCGTGTCGGTCGGCATGCTGTTCGACCCCTCGGTGCTGATCGAGCGGCCCCTGCAGGTGCTGGCGGTGGTGCTGGTCATCGTGCTGGGCAAGTCGCTTGCGGCCTGCGCGCTGGTGCTGGTGTTTCGCTACCCGCTGGGCACGGCGCTCACCGTCAGTGCCAGCCTGGCGCAGATCGGCGAGTTCTCGTTCATCCTGGCCGGGCTGGGCGTGTCGCTCGGGCTGCTTCCGGTGGAAGGGCAGAGCCTGGTGCTGGCGGGCGCGCTCATTTCCATTGCCACCAATCCGCTGTGGTTCAGCCTGATCGTGCCCATACAGAAGTGGCTGCACGCCCATTCGTCGTTCGCCCGGGGGCTGGAGTCGCGCGACGACCCGCTGGCCGAGCTGCCCCTCACCACCGAGGCCAAGTACCTGTCGCGGCAGGTGGTGCTGGTGGGCTACGGCCGGGTCGGCCGGCGCATTGCGCAGGAACTCGACGCGCACGACATTCCCTACGTGGTGGCCGAGCAGAACCGCGAGCTGGTCGAAAAACTGCGCGAGGCCGGCACCCCGGCCGTGTGGGGCGATGCGGCCGATCCGGCGGTGCTGATCCAGGCGCACATTGCGCGCGCCCGGGTGCTGGTGGTGGCCACGCCCGACGCCATCAACGTGCGCCAGATGATGGAAACCGCGCGCACGCTCAACCCCACGATCCAGACCGTGATCCGCAGTCACAACGAGCAGGAGGCACGCCTGCTCACGCAGGAAACCTCGGCCACCGTGTTCCTCGGCGAACACGAACTGGCACAGGCCATGGCCCGTGACGTGGTCCAGCGCGCCGTGTCGATGGCCGTGCCGGGCTGAGGCTCACGCCCACCCGCGCGCCGGGTTCAGAGGTCTTCGATGACCAGGGTGCGGTAGCGCTGCGCCATGGCATAGGGCACGGTGCGCACCGCCTCCATCAGCTTGTCGGCGGTTTCGCGGTCGTCGGTCTTGACCAGCAGCGCGGCATGGCCTTCCTGCGCAAGCTTGGTATACGCACGCACCGTGGCGCCTTCGGTGCCGGCGGAGGGCAACGGGTCGTCGGCGAGTTCGACGGTCGGCGTGATCTGCGACAGCACGGCCTTCGGCGGCAGCAGGAAGATGTCGTCGCCGCTCATGCCGTTGTCGATCAGCTGCTGGCCGACGCGGCTGGCGTCTTCCAGCTTGGCGAACATCACCATCGAGTAGCCCGTGGGATAGAACGCGCCGCCGATGGTCGCCCGCATGCTCGGGTCAAGGCTGAAGGGTTTCATGTCGCCTCCTGGGAAGGTTTTGCAAAGAACAAGGACCCGCTGACGGGTTGCATGTAAAACAGTAGGCCGACCCACCGGTGTGCTCTGTAGGAGAAGCCCGGGAGCTGTCAACGGCTCGCGTCCTCCAGGCATTCAACACTCAGCCCCTTTTCATACCGCCCAATGCCCTCGCCCAGGAACATCGCGCTCACCATCCACGAGCTGGAGGTCGGCGAGTTCTATTGGCTGCTGATGGAAGCAGCGGCCGACCCCGCCGAGGTGACCGGCGCGCCGGGCGAGCGCACCCATGTGTATCTGCCCCTCGAAGCGGCGCTCCGGCCGTATCCGAGCTACTCGAACGCGCTGGCGGCCGGCGTGGCCATGATGCGGCGGCTGTTCGGGCCCGACGGCACGCCCGGCTCCCTATAATCCCGCCGGTTCGGTGCGTTAACTTTTTATAACTGCACCCAACCACGGTTCGAAGGTGCCCCGGGTCCATGTCGCATGGCCCTGGGGTTAAACGGGAAGCAGGTGCGCCGCGTCGTTGAAGACGCGTCAAAGCCTGCGCTGCCCCCGCAACGGTCAGCGGATCTGGAAATCCTCACGCGCGAGCCTCTTTCTTGAAGGCTCGGCAGTCACTGCGCTTCGGCGTGGGAAGGCGAGGGTTTCTGTCGTCGTGTGCTCCATTCGGCACACAGCGGCGCTCCGCGAGCCCGGATACCGGCCTTCGCAACCGCCTTCGGACGCAGCGGGAGTGCGTGTCCGGGCCTGCCGCTTCGCGCTTGCGCTCACCGTGGCAGCCCTTTCGCCTCTCCCGTCGCGTCCTTCATCGGTCGTGAGCCTGCGGGGACGCAGGCCGGAGGAGAAGCTAAATGAGTCGAGCAACACGGGCGCGAAGTCGCCCGGGCATGGGTACGCGCGTGCCGTTTCGTCGGGCGCGGCTGTCGGGTCTTTCAGGCCTGTCAGGTCTGTCACTGGGGTTGGGCCTGGCCTTCGGGCCTTGCGTTTCCCTTGCGCAGCCGGCTGAATCGGCCGACGCCAGCCAGAGCCCATCCCTGAACCCGGTACGGATCGAGGCCGACCGGCAATCCCCGCTGGCCATCGACGAGCCCACGTCCACCGGCAGCCGGCTCGGGCTCACGCCGCTGGAAACGCCGGCCAGCATCGAGGTGCTGACGGGCGACACCATCCGCGCGCGCGGCGACGTGTCGGTCGTCGACGCGGCCACCCGTGCCACGGGCATCACCGGCTCGCCCGGACCCGGCAACGGCGGCACCGCGATGGCGGCGCGCGGCTTCACGGGCCACGGCTCGGTGATGCAGCTGTTCGACGGCACGCGCCTGTATGCGGGCGCCGGCACCGTCACCTTTCCGTTCGACACCTGGTCGGTCGACCGCATCGAAGTGCTGCGAGGCGCGGCCTCGGTGATGTACGGCGAAGGCGCCATCGGCGGCGCCATCAACGTGGTGCCCAAGAAGCCCACGCGCGGGCCCATCCGGAACGAGGCGCTGCTCACGCTGGGCTCCGACGCCACCCGCCAGGCGGCCTTCGGCAGCGGGGGAGCCATCAACGACAAGCTGTCGTACCGCTTCGACATCAGCCACCGCACCACCGACGGCTTCATGCAGCGCGGCGAGGCCGAGAGCCTGGCCGTGGGCGCGGCCGTGCGGCTGGACGTGTCGCCGCAGCTGCAGTTCACGCTCTCGCACGACGAAGGCCGACAGACCCCGCAGCGCTACTACGGCGTGCCGCTGATCGACGGGCGCCTGAACAGCCAGACCCTGCGCCAGAACTACAACCTGGACGACGCCGAAATCAAGTACCGCGACAAGTGGACCCGGCTCGACGCGCAGTGGACGCCGAACGGCGCCGTCACCGTGCGCAACCAGCTCTACCGCCTGGAGAGCAAGCGCCACTGGCGCAACAGCGAGACCTACACCTTCAACGCCACCACGCGCCGCGTGACGCGCGGCGACTACCTGGAGATCGGCCACGACCAGGAGCAGATCGGCAACCGCACCGACGCGACCTTCAAGCACAGCGTGTTCGGGCTGGCCAACCAGGTGCTGGCGGGCTTCGACGTGAACCGCATCGACTTCCAGCACAGCAACGACTCGCCTTACGGCGGGCGCTCGGTGATCGACCCGTTCGTGTTCAACCCCGGCTACTACGCCTCGCCCGTGGCCTACACGCCGCGCTACAAGACCAAGACCGACACCTACGCCTTCTTCACCGAAGACAAGCTGGCCTTCGACGAGCAATGGTCGGTGGTGGGCAGCCTGCGCTGGGACCACGCCAAGGTCGCGCGCACCGACCTGCAGAACGCCGCCAACAACCTGGGCAAGACCTTCGAGTACGCCACCGGCCGCCTCGGCGTGGTGTACGCGCCCGATGCGTCGCAGTCGTACTACGCGCAGGTGGCGCGCGCGGCCGACCCGCTGACCTCGCTGATCAGCACTTCGGCCGCGCAGGTTCCGTTCGAGCTGAGCACCGGCAGGCAGGTGGAGGTCGGCTACAAGCGCCAGCTGTCCGACAGCCGCGGCGCATGGACCGTGGCGGCCTACCGCATCGAGAAGAACAAGCTGCTCTCGCGCGACGCCAACGACCCGAACAAGACGCAGCAGGTCGGCAAGCAGTCGTCCGAGGGCCTGGAAGCCACGCTCGACCTGGCGCTCACCTCCACGCTGCGGCTCGAAGCCAACATGGCCAAGCTGCGCGCGCGCTACGAGGACTTCAACGAGGTCGTGAACGGCCGCCTGGTCTCGCGCGCGGGCAACACGCCCAACGGCGTGCCCGAAGAGGCGGCCAACCTGTGGCTCGGCTGGCGCTTCCTGCCGCAGTGGGAGGCCGCCTTCGGCGTGCGCTACGTCGGCCCGCGCCAGGTCGATGCGGCCAACACGCGCAGGATCGGTTCGTACACCGTGGCCGACGCCTCGGTGAGCTGGCAGGCGAACCCGTCGCTCAAGCTGGCGCTGCGGGCCTACAACCTTGCTGACCGCAAGTACCCGGTGTCGTTCTCGAACGGCGGCAACCAGTGGCTGCTGGGCCGGCCGCGCTCGTTCGAGCTGTCGGCGCTGGTCGACTTCTGAAATCCGGCATGAATTCCGGCATGACCTCCGCATGGCGCCGCGCCTGGCCGCGCGTGCGGCACTGGCTCTACTGGACGCACCGGTGGCTGGGCATCGGCGGCTGCCTGCTGTTCGTCATGTGGTTCGCCTCGGGCGTGGTGATGATGTACGTGGGGTACCCCAGCCTTACGGACCAGGAACGGCTGGCAGGGCTCGCACCGTTGCGCTTCGGGCAGGCGCAGGTATCGCCCGCAGCAGCGCTGCAGGCGCTGCCGCAGGACGTGCGCGCGCAGCCCCCGCGGCGCATGGGGCTGGAGATGCAGGGCGGCATCGACGCCGGGCCGGTCTGGCGCATCGTCGATGCGCGCGGCGGCCGGCACACCGTGTCGGCGCGCGATGGCCATGTGCACGGCCCGGTCGATGCCGCGCAGGCCGAGGCCATCGCACGCGCCTTCTCCGGCCATGCCGGTGCGCGCTGGGCCGAGACGCTGGAGCGCGACCAGTGGACCGTGCCGCAGGGCCTGAACCCGCTGCGTCCGCTGCACCGCATCGAGGTGAACGACGCGGCCGGCACGGAGCTGTACGTGTCGCAGCGCAACGGCGAGGTGGTGCGCGACACCACGCGCCCGGAGCGCTTCTGGAACTGGCTGGGCTCGGTGCCGCACTGGATCTACTTCACTCCGCTGCGCGCCGATCCGCCGCTGTGGCACGACGTGGTGGTGTGGCTGTCGGCGGCGTGCATCGTCTCGGCCGTGACGGGCATGGTCATCGGCATCCTGCGGGTGCGTGTGCGGCGCAGGTTCCGCAACGGGGCGGTCACGCCTTACGCGGGATGGATGGCCTGGCACCACATCGCCGGGCTGATCGGCGGTTTCTTCGTGCTGACGTGGATCATCAGCGGCTGGCTCTCGATGAACCCCAACGGCTGGTTCCAGCGCGGGCCGCTCGATGCGGCCGCCATGGCGCGCTACACCGGGGCCGGTACGGCGCCGTTCCCGTGGCCGCCGGCCTCGTTGCCGTCGGGCGAGGGCGAGAGCGCACCGCGCGAGGCCGTGCTGCTGTGGTTCGACGGCAAGCCGCTGCTGCAGTTGCGCGACGCGAAGGCGCGCGTGCGCGTGGTCGATGCTGCCAGCGGCGCGCCGGCCGTCATCGGCAAGCCAGACCTCCTGCGTGCCGCCGCCCGCCTGCGGCCCGGCGCCGCCGTGACGCAGGCCGTGCTGCAGACCCGCGAAGACTTCCACTGGTACGGCCACCACCGTGAGCGCGTGCTGCCCGTGTGGCGCCTGCAATTCGACGACCCGGCGCGCACCTGGGTCTACGTGGACGCCGCCAGCGGCCAGGTCGCGGGCAGCAACGACAGCAGTTCGCGCCTGCGGCGCTGGCTGTTCAATGCCGCGCACAGCCTCGACTTTCCCTGGCTCATCCGGTACCGGCCGGCCTGGGACTTCGTGGTGTGGCTGCTGTCCATCGTCGGCGCGGTGGCCTCGGCCAGCGGCGTGGTGATCGGCTGGCGCCGGCTGCGGCGCAAGCCGGGGCGGGCGACTGCCTCGAAGGGGCTTGCGCAAGCCAGCCCCTGAACCAACAATCAACTTTCGCACTGCGGTGCATTTTCAGGAGGTGCTCGATGCACATCGAACCAGGTCTCGTTGACGGATCCAAGATTTTTCTCAGCTACGCGACGGCCGCCGCCGCGCTGGCCTACACAGGCAAGGTGGCCTTCGACACCCTCATGAAGGACGGCCCTGCCGCCCTGGTGCTGCGCTCGGCCATTGCCGTGGCGCTGGTGTTCTGCTTCTTCGAGGTGCTGCCGCACCACCCGGTGGGTGTGTCGGAGGTGCACCTGATCCTCGGCACGACGCTGCTGCTGGTCTTCGGCCTGGCGCCTGCGGCCATCGGCCTGGCAGGCGGGCTGCTCATCCAGGGCCTGTTCTTCGAGCCGCAGGACATTCCCCAGTTCGGCATGAACGTCACCACCTTGCTGGTGCCCCTGTTCGCAACGGCCGCATTGGCGCAGCGAATCGTTCCCAAAAACGTGGCCTATGTGGACCTCAGCTACCAGCAGGCCTTCAAGCTGTCGGTGGCCTACCAGGGCGGCATCGTGGTGTGGGTCGGCTTCTGGGCGCTCTTCGGGCGCGGCACGGGGCTCGAGAATCTCAGCCAGATCGCCAGCTTCGGCGCGGCCTACATGACCGTTGTGCTGGTCGAGCCGCTGGTCGACCTGGGCGTGCTGGCGGCGGCCAAGGGCTGGCGCCGCCTGCAGGGAACTGCCTTCGTCGAGCGCCGGCTGTACAGCGCCGCCTGAATCGCCAGGCCTCTCGCTTCTTTTTTCGGGAGCGCCCCCGGCAAGTGCCGCGGGCGCTCCTGCCATTCATCGCGGTGGCCACGGTCGCCATCTGGCTGCCCCGGCCGCTGAAAGAACATCTCCCATGACACAAGCAAGCAACGCCAAGATCCCCGTCACCATCGTCACGGGCTTCCTCGGCAGCGGCAAGACCACGCTGCTGCGCCACATCCTGGGCAATGCCGAGGGCCGCCGCATCGCGGTGATCGTCAACGAGTTCGGCGAGCTGGGCATCGACGGCGAAATTCTTCGCGGTTGCGGCATCGGCTGTGACGATGAGGGCAACGAGCGCGAAGGCGCGCTGTACGAGCTGGCCAACGGCTGCGTCTGCTGCACCGTGCAGGAAGAGTTCCTGCCCGTGATGCTGCAGCTGGCCGAGCGGCGCGGCGACATCGACGCGGTGATCATCGAGACCTCGGGCCTCGCGTTGCCCAAGCCGCTGGTGCAGGCCTTCCAGTGGCCGGACATCGCCAACATCTTCACGGTCGACTCGGTGGTCACGGTGGTGGACGGCCCGGCGGCCGCCTCGGGCCAGTTCGCCGAAAACCCCGCCGCCGTTGACGAAGCCCGCCGCGCCGACCCCAACCTCGACCACGAGTCGCCGCTGCACGAGCTGTTCGAAGACCAGCTCTCGGCCGCCGACCTGGTGGTGCTGAACAAGACCGACCTGATGGACGAGGCCATGCGCGCGCAGGTCGAGGCGCTGGTGCGCGAAGAGCTGCCGCCCGAAGTGAAGATCGTCGCCGCCACCGAAGGCCGGCTGCCGCTCGCGCTGCTGCTGGGCCAGGGTCGCGCCGCCGAAGCCACCATCCACCTGCGCGAAAGCCACCACGACCACGAGGAAGAGCACGACCACGACGAGTTCGACTCGCTCGTCATCGAGCTGCCGCCGGTGGACCGCGACCGCCTGCTGGCCGTGCTGAACCAGCTGGTCGAGCAGCACACCATCTACCGCGTGAAGGGCTTCGTCGCCATTCCCGGCAAGCCGATGCGCCTGCTGGTGCAGGGCGTGGGCCGACGCTTCGACCACCACTTCGACCGCCGCTGGCGCGATGGCGAGGCGCAGCGCACCCGGCTCGTGTTCATCGGCGAAGACCTGAACGAGGCGTTGCTGCGCAAGGCGCTCGACGAGGTGAGCGCGGTCCCGGCCTGACGCGCGACAGGCTGATCGCATGCACCTGCTGAGCACCCAGCCCGGACGCTTCGTCGAGGACGACAGCGTCGTCACCCGGCTCGACCAGACGCCGGGCGACATCGTGGTGCTCAGCTCGGCCGACACCACGCTGGCGTTGCTGGCCGCGGCGCGCACCGCGCTGGCGGCCACCGACCCCGGCTATCCGTCGCTGCGGCTGGCCAACCTCATGTACCTGAAGCAGCCGGCCTCGCTCGACCTGTACATCGACGAGGTGCTGCAGCACGCGCGCGTGGTGGTGGTCGACCACCTGGGGGCCGAGTCGGCCTGGGCTTACGGGCTGCAGCAGCTGGAGAAGCTCGCGAAGCGCAAAGGCCAGCAGCTCGCCATGTTCTCCGGCGACCTGCAGGAGGACGAAGACCTGCTCGCGCGCGGCACCGTGCCGCGCGAGGTGAGCCGCCAGCTGTGGCAGTACACCCGCAACGGCGGCGCGGGCAACGCGATGCAGTTTCTGCGCTCGGTGGCCTTCCACGGCCTGGGCCATGGCCAGGCACCGCTGCCGCCGCGCAGCCTGCCGCAGGTGGCGCTGCATGTGCCGCGCGGCATGGGTGGCATGGGCGGCATGAACGAGGCCCACACGGTGGCCGGCATCGACGACCTGCGCGCCGGCTGGCACGCCGATGCACCGGTGGTGGCGCTGGTGTTCTATCGCTCGCACCTGCTGTCGGGCAACACCGTGGCCTTCGACGCCATGGCCGCCGCGCTGAGCGCCGAAGGGCTCAACCCGTTGCCGGTCGCACTCGATTCGCTGAAAGACCCGCTGTGCCTGTCGACGTTCCGCGAGCTGTGCGCGGCGCACGAGGTGCAGCTGGTGCTCAACACCACGGCGTTCGCGGCGCTGGGGCAGGGCGCGCAGGACGCAGAAGGCGAAGGCATCGTCCTGGCCGGTGACGCCCCGGTGCTGCAGGTGATCGTGAGCGGCGGCAACCGCGAAGACTGGCTGGCCGACAGCCAGGGCCTGCGCCCGCGCGACATCGCGATGCAGATCGCGCTGCCCGAGATGGACGGGCGCATCATCACGCGCGCCATCAGCTTCAAGGGCCTGTCGCACCGCTGCGAGCTCACGCAGACCGAGGTGGTCAACTACCAGCCCGAGCCCGACCGCGTCGCCTTCGTGGCCGAACTGGCGCGGCGCTGGTGCAGGCTGCGCAGCGTGCGCGCCGAAGACAAGCGCGTCGCGCTGATCCTGGCCAACTACCCGGGCAGCGAGGGCCGCATCGGCAGCGGCGTGGGGCTGGACACGCCGGCCTCGGTCATCGGCATCCTGCGCGCGATGCAGGCCGAAGGCTACGTCCTGGGTGGGCCCGATGCCGTGCCCGAAGACGGCGACGCGCTCATGCGCACGCTGCAGCAGGGCATTGCCAACGACCCCGAACAATGGGCCTCGCGCCCTGCGTGGCAGAGCTACGCGCTGGCCGACTACAACGCACGCCTGGCGGCCTTGCCCGACGGCATGGCCGCCGCCATCGACGCGCGCTGGGGCACGCCCGACCAAGACCCGATGGTGCGCCAGGGCCGCTTCATGATCGCCGGCCTGCGGCTGGGCCGCGTGTTCGTCGGCATCCAGCCGGCGCGCGCGCTGGGCACCCTGGGGACCTTGGGTGTGGCCGACTACGCGAGCTACCACGACGCCGAGCTGGTGCCGCCGCACAGCTACCTCGCCTTCTATTTCTGGCTGCGCGACGTGTTCGCCATCGACGCGGTGGTGCACGTCGGCAAGCACGGCAACCTCGAATGGCTGCCCGGCAAGAGCCTGGCGCTGTCGCAGGCCTGCTGGCCCGACGCCATCCTGGGGCCGTTGCCCAACGTGTACCCCTTCATCGTCAACGACCCGGGCGAGGGCGCGCAGGCCAAGCGGCGCACGCAGGCGGTCATCGTCGACCACCTGATGCCGCCGCTCACGCGGGCCGAGAACCACGGCCCGCTGCAGGACCTGGAACGCCAGGTCGACGAGTACTACGACGCGCTGCTGGTCGACGCGCGCCGCGCCAAGGTGCTGCGCGCGCAGATCCTCGCGGCGGTGCGCGCGCAGCACCTGGTCGAAGAACTCGGCATGCCGGGCGCGGAAGACGACGCCGTGCTCGCGCGCGTCGATGCCTACCTGTGCGAGCTGAAGGAAACGCAGATCCGCGACGGGCTGCATGTGTTCGGCGCCTCGCCGCAGGAGCGCCTTCGGCGCGACACGCTGCTGGCGCTGGCCCGCTACCCCGCGCTGGACGGTGTGGGCGACAACGCGGGCCTGCTCGGCGCGCTGGCCAAGGACCTGCTGCCCGGCGAGGCCTTCGACCCGCTCGACATCGATGCGGCCAGGCCCTGGCAGGGCGCGCGCCCCGCGCTGCTGCAATCGGTCAGCACGGAAGCATGGCGGCACCAGGGCGACACGCGCGAGCGGCTGGAGCTGCTCGCGCAGCAGTTGCTGGAAGAGGGCGCTTGCCCCCAGGAACTCACGCAGACCGCCGCCGTCATGCGCCGCATCGAACGCAGCCTCGCACCCGCGCTCGACGCCTGCGGACCGCAAGAGCTGCGCCAACTGCTGCGCGCGCTGCAAGGCCGCTTCGTGCCCCCGGGCCCGAGCGGCTCGCCTTCGCGCGGCCGGCCCGACGTGCTGCCCACCGGGCGCAACTTCTACGCGGTCGACACCCGCGCCATTCCCACGCCCACCGCCTGGATGCTGGGCCTGAAGTCCGCCGCGCAGCTGGTCGAGCGCCACTTGCAGGAGCACGGCGACTACCCGGTGGCCATGGGCCTGTCGGTGTGGGGCACGGCCACCATGCGCACCGGCGGCGATGACCTGGCGCAGGCGTTCGCGCTCATCGGCGTGCGGCCCAAGTGGGCGCCAGGCAGCCAGCGCGTGGTCGACTTCGAGGTGCTGCCCACGGTGGGCATCGGCCGTCCGCGCATCGACGTCACGCTGCGCATCTCGGGTTTCTTCCGCGACGCCTTTCCCAACGCCGTGCAGATGTTCGACGCCGCCGTGCAGGCCGTGGCCGCGCAGGACGACGAGGACGCCGAGCGCAACCCGATTCGCGCGCGCATCCTGCGCGAGGCCGCTGCGCTGCAGGCGCAGGGCGCAACCCCCGAGGCCGCGCGCCTGCAGGCCGGCTGGCGCGTGTTCGGCTCGGCGCCCGGCAGCTACGGCTCGGGCCTGCAGCCGCTGTTCGACCAGGGCGACTGGCAGACCGACGACGACCTGTCCAGGGCCTACGTGGGCGGCAGCGCCCACGCCTACGGCCAGGGCAGCGACGGCTTGCCGGCGGCCGACGCGCTGGTGCGGCGCCTGCGCGCCATGAACGTCGTGATGCAGAACCAGGACAGCCGCGAGCACGACCTGCTCGACTCCAACGACTACTACCAATTCCAGGGCGGCATGGCCGCCGCCGTGCGCCACCTGAGCGGGCAGCAGCCGGCCATGTACCACGGCGACCACGGCAACCCGCAGGCGCCGCGCGTGCGCACGCTGAAGGAAGAAATCAGCCGCGTGATCCGCTCGCGCGTGGTCAACCCCAAGTGGATCGAGGGCGTGAAGCGCCACGGCTACAAGGGCGCCTTCGAGATGGCCGCCACGGTGGACTACCTGTTCGGTTTCGACGCCACCGCGCGCGTGGTCGGCGACCACCAGTACGCGATGGTGGCCGACGCCTACGTGCTCGACGCGGCCACGCGCGACTTCGTGAGCGAACACAACCCGCGCGCGCTGCACGACATGCTGAGCCGCCTGCTGGAGGCCATGCAGCGCGGCCTGTGGCAGCAGCCCGGCAACTACAAGAACCAGTTGGAAAACCTGCTGCTCGACCACGAGCAGCAGATGGAAGGACTCCCCCGATGACCTCAGCCGCCCCGATGCCGGAGCCTTTTCCCTTTGCCGCCATTGCCGGGCAACCGCTGCTGCGCCAGGCGCTGCTGCTGGCTGCGGTCGACCCCGGCCTGGGCGGCGTGCTCATCGAAGGCCCGCGCGGCACCGCCAAGACAACGGCGGCGCGCGCCCTGGCCGAGCTGCTGCCGGGCGCGCCCTTCGTCACGCTGCCGCTGGGCGCGAGCCTGGAAAGCCTGGTCGGCACGCTCGACCTGGGCCAGGCGCTGGCCGGCCATGAGCTCAAGTTCGCGCCGGGCCTGCTGGCGCGTGCACACGGCGGCGTGCTGTACGTGGACGAAATCAACCTGCTGCCCGACGCGCTGATCGACTCGCTGCTCGATGCGGCCGCCAGCGGCGTGAACGTGGTGGAGCGCGACGGCATCTCTCACCGGCATGCCGCGCGCTTCGTGCTGGTGGGCACCATGAACCCGGAAGAGGGCACGCTGCGCCCGCAACTGCTCGACCGCTTCGGCCTGTGCGTGCAGCTGCGCAACATCGAGGACGCGGCCGAACGCCAGGCCATCGTGCGCGCGCGGCTGGCCTTCGACGCCGACCCGCAGGGCTTTCGCGCGAAGCACGCGCAGGAAGAGGCCGAGCTGGCGGCGGCGCTGGTGCGCGCACGGGCGCTGGTGTCCGATGCGTCGGCGCTGCCCTATGGCGATGCGGTGCATGAAGCCGTGAGCACGCTGTGCATCGAGGCCGGCGTGGACGGCCTGCGTGCCGACCTGGTGATGCTGCGCTGCGCCCGCGCACTGGCGGCGTGGGACGGTGCGGCGTCGATCACCGGCGCGCATGTGCAGCGTGTGGCGGAGGCGGTGCTGCTGCATCGGCGCAAGCCCGGCGGCACGGAGAGCGCGCCGCCGGCCGCGGCCCCGGCTCCCGCCAGTCCATCCGCCAGGGAGAACACCGACGCGGCCGCGAACAACGCCAGCGGCAACAACGACAACGACAGCGAGTGGGGCGCCATGCCCCCCGAGCCTGTAGGCATCGAGCGCGTGAAGCCGCTGCGCCCGCTGATCTCCGCGCAGCAGGCCGCCGCAAAAAAAGCCTGAGCCTCCGGAACACCCCACCCGCTGGCGCACGCCAGGGTGACCGGAGGCAGGGTTCGCAAAGGGACGCATGGCATGGCCCCGCCACGCAGGGCACGGCCTTCGACTGGCCGCGCACCTTCGCGGCCCGTGGCGCAGCGCAACTGCGCCCCGAGCACCTGCGCCGTCGTCCGCAGCAGGCACGCAGCGGCGCGCTGCATTGCCTGCTGCTCGACTGCTCGGCCTCGATGCGCAACGACGGCAACCTTGCGCGCGCCAAGGGCCTGCTGCTCGCGCTGATGCAGGAGGCCTACCAGCGCCGCGACCATGTCGCGCTGCTGTGCTTTGCCGGCGCGGTGGTCGAGCTGCGCCTGCCGCCGCGTCGCGCCAGCGCCTGGAACGACGACTGGATCGCGCCGATCGCGGCCGGGGGCGGCACGCCGCTGGCGCTGGGCGTGCAACACGCAGGGCAGTTGCTGGCGAAGAGCGAGTCGCGCCAGCGCTGGCTGTGGCTGCTGACCGACGGCCGCTCCAGCGAAAGCCCGCAGCGCCCGGAGGCCGCCGACGTCGCGTGCGTGGTCGACTTCGAGGCGGCCCGCCTGCCGCTGCACCGCGCGCGGCAACTCGCGGCGCGGTGGGACGCGCGCTACCTCACCGTGTAGGGCTGACCGGCGTTTTGCATCGCCGTTGCGTTACCGTGCGGCATGCGCTTCAAAACCTGTTTCCTGTTCCTTGTATTGACCGTGGCGATGCCCGCTTTCGCCCAACCCTCGGCGGTGCCGGACGCTGCGGCCTGCCAGGCCGAGGAGGCATCGCTCGAGCGTGACATCGATCTCGCCCGTTCGCGGGGCCAGATGCTGCGCCGTCAGCAGTTGGCCGAGGCGCTGGGTGCGATCCAGGCACGGTGCAAGGCGCCGGCACCGGCCGGCAGCCGCGCGGCGCGCATCGACAAGCTGGAGCAGGACATCAGGTCGCTGCGCGCACAGCTCGAACGCGCCGAGGAGCAGCTGCGTCAGCTGAAAAGCGAGTCGCCCTGAACACGACGCCAGCGTGCCGCGTGCCCTCGGGCGGGCGGCCGCTCGCCGCGGTTCACGGCATCGGGGGAGCGGCCGCTTCCTCGGGCGCGGCCAGCATCGTCCCGCGGCAGTTCGCCGAACCGCAATGGCACGGGTACTTCGACGGCGGCGAGCCGTCGTCTGCCGTCAGCGAATAGTCGATGAACAGCTCGTCGCCCGCATCCACCGCCACCAGCGTCTGGAACTTGAGCACCAGCTCGCCGCCTTCGTCGTATTCCTCGACCGCCTCGCAGTTGGGCTCGCACGAGTGATTCAGGTGCCGCGTGGCGTTGCCGCCCTTGGCGCCGTCGATGGTTTCCTGGTTCGTCAGCGTGAACAGGTAGGTCAGCTGGTCGTCCCAGGCCTTGGTGGCGATCTCGGCCTTGGTGTAGCGGCGGCCTTCGTACAGGCCCAGGAAGGCTTCGCCCGGCAGGTCGCGCGTGGCGAAGGCGCCCAGGCCGTGCACGCCGCTGGGGCCCACCCGGATGAAAGGAGTGGACGAGGTCTGCTTGCGATGCTTCATGGGGAAAAAGAAAAAACGGGGGATTCGCTCATGCGGTGGGCAGCGTCGCCAGGAACCGGGTGCCGTCGGCGGCGCTGGACGTGACCTGCAGCGTGCCGCCATGCCCGGCGACAATTTCCGAGGCGATGTAAAGGCCCAGCCCCAGCCCGCCACCGGGCTTGCTGTGCGCGGGCCGCCAGTAGGGCTGGAAGATCTTCGCCAGGTCGTCCGCGGGAATGGGCGGGCCGCCGTTGATCACCGAGAGCACCAGCTTGTCGCCCTCGATGGCGGCGCGCACGGTGATGGGCTGGTCTTGCGCGCCGTGCGTCACCGCGTTGCCGAGCAGGTTGGACAGCACCTGCTGGATGCGGCCCTGGTCGCAGCGCACCGCGCGGTTGATGGCGATGTCGTCACGAATGTCGAGCTTCGGGTTGGCCGCGCGCACTTCGTCGATGACGTCCTTCAGGCCGGAGGCCAGGAAGTCGGCCTCGCGGATGGTCAGGCCCACGCCCGAGCCGAGCCGCGCGCGAGCGAAGTCGAGCACGTCGTCGATCAGCCCCGACATGCGCCGCGTGCTGGCCTTCAGCCGGGTGCCGAGCTTGACGAGGTCGGGCTCCGCGCTGCGGCGCACCAGCAGCTCGGCCGTTGCGCCCACGGCCGACAGCGGGTTGCGCAGGTCGTGCCCCAGCACCGCAATGAATTCTTCGCGCAACTGCGCCGTCGTGCGCTCGGACTGCAGGGCGGTTGCTATGCGCTCCTGGCGGTCTTCGTTTTCCAGCTGCAGCGCGATCAGTTCGGCGAAGGCGGTGAACATCGCCACCACCCGCGCGTCGGACACCGCCGCAGGGCGGGGGTCGATGGCGCACAGGTTGCCGAAGTACTCGCCGTTACTGTGGATGATGGGCACCGAGATGTAGCTCTCGATGTTGTACAGGCGCGGCGTGTGGTGGTTGAAGTACACCGGGTCGGTGCTGGCATGGTCGATCACCACCGGCAGCCGGGCCATGCGCGATTCGCTGCACAGCGTGGTGCCCACCTGCAGCTGCCCGCCGGGCTTCAGCCCGAACTGGATGGTGTCTTCCACCGCGCAGGCGGTCCAGGTGCCGTCGGTCACGCGGGCCACGGCGGCAAAGCCCATGCCGGTGTTCTGGCAGATGACCTTGAGCAGCGAGGGCACCGCGCTGATGCGGCCGATGGCCGCCACGTCCCGCGCAATGGCTTCTTCGGTATCGACGTCGGCCACTGGAAGCGTTGCGAAAGGAAGGGAGTCGGCGGCGGGGGTCAAAGTCCGGAAATGGTACTTCAGAGGACCATGGCGCGAAACAGCAAAGGACATAGGGTCCGATGCGCCGCGGCCGCAGGTCCCCTGCTGCGGGTCAGGGTCGGGGCTCGCCCAGCGAGGCCAGGCAGGCCACGATGGCGTCGGCCGCCTCGTCCAGCCGGGGGCCGGGCCGCATCATCAGGTCGAAGCGCGCCGAGGCGAAGCTGCAGACCCGCCCGCGCTGGATGGCCGACATGGCCGACCAGCCGGGCCGCGCGGCCATGGCAGAGATTTCGCCCAGCGCCGAGACCATCAGCACGTCGGGGTTGGCGCGCACCACGAACTCGGGGCTCATCTTCGGGAACGGTCCCAGCGTGCCCGACACCGCGTTGCCCAGCCCCAGGCGGGCCAGGGTTTCGCCGATGAAGGAGCTTTCGCTGGCCGCCGCCATGCCGCCGTGCACCTCGAAGTACACCCGGCGGCCCTGCCAGGCGGCCGGCACACGGGCCCGGGCGGCGTCCAGCCCTGCGTCGAGCTTGCGCCAGTAGGCCTCGCCCGCACCCGGGCGGCCGGTGGCGCGGGCCACGGTTTCCATCACGCGGCGCAGGTCGGCATGGGTCTTGGCGTCGAGCGCCAGCACCTTGATGCCAAGGCGCTCCAGCGGCTCGGCGGCGCGGCTGCGGGGGCGCAGCAGCACCAGGTCGGGCTTGAGGGCCACGATGCGCTCGATGTTCGCGTCGTCGATGCCGCCCACCTGCGGCAGGCCCTTCACCGAGGCTGGCCAGTTGGCATGGCGGTCGATGCCCACCAGCCGGTCGCAGGCGTCGAGCGCGCACACCGTTTCGGTGAGCGAGGGCATCAGCGACACGATGCGCCGCGCCGGCGCCTGCAGTTCGAGCGTGGTGCCGCGGTCGTCTTCCAGCCGAATGGCCCCCGCGGCATGTGCCGCGGCGCCCAGGCCCAGGGCCACGAAGGCCGCCGCCTTCGCGATCTGGCGCACGGTGCTGGAAAGCGGCGTGTGCCAGTGCAGGGCGGGGTTCGGCAGGGTGGGAGAGTTCATCGAGGCGGGGCGGGAAGGCGGCGAAGGCGGGGCCCGCCTATTGTCGCGGCGTCTGCATGCGCAGCAGCCGCGCCGCTTCTTCCATGCGCGCGTCTTCCACCTCGCGCAGCACGTTGCCCAGGTCGACCGGACCGGTTTCGCGCACGAAGCTGCCGGTGAGCTCGGTCTCGGGCCGCAGCAGGCCGCGCTCGTACAGCGCCCAGATCTCGTCGCCGTAGTGCGTGCGCAGCAGGCCGGGCTCGTACTGGCCGAAGAAGTTGCGCAGGTTTTCCACGTCGCGCAGCAGCATGCGCTTGGCGTGGTTGTTGCCCGCGGCGTCCACCGCCTGCGGCAAGTCGATGATGACCGGGCCGTCTTCGGCCAGCAGCACGTTGAACTCCGAGAGGTCGCCGTGCACCACGCCCGCGCACAGCATGCGCATCACCTCGCGCAGCAGGCTGGCGTGGTGGCGCAGCGCGTCTTCGGGCGAAAAGGCCACGTCGTTCAGGCGCGGCGCCGCGTCGCCGTTGGCGTCGGTCACCAGGTCCATCAGCAGCACGCCTTCCAAAAAGTTGTGCGGCGTGGGCACGCGCACGCCGGCGGCGGCCAGGCGGTAGAGCGCATCGACCTCGGCGCTCTGCCAGATGGCCTCGGTCACCTGGCGGCCGAACTTGGTGCCCTTGGCCATGGCGCGCGCCTCGCGGGTGTTCTTCACGCGGCGGTTCTCGGTGTAGTCGACGGCTTGGCGAAAGCTGCGCTTGTCGGCCTCCTTGTAGACCTTGGCGCAGCGCGTTTCGTCGCCGCAGCGCACCACGTAGACCATGGCCTCCTTGCCGCTCATGAGCTGGCGCACCACGGTGTCGATGAGGCCCTCGTCGATCAATGCCTGCAGTCTGGGGGGTGCTTTCATGGCCGTGCCTCCTGGAAATCCTGTTGTAGAGCCAGTGGCCGTGCCGCGAGGAAGTTCCTCAGGCTTTCCGTGCCGATCTGGTAGAGCCCATCATGCCTGTGCGGCGCAAAGCCCAGTTGGCGGTTGATGGCGAGCATGGGCGCATTGACCTCGGCGTTGCTGGTGACGGCCAGCGTCACCTCGGGGTGGCGCTCGCGCACGAGCTGCAGCATTGCCGCCTTCACGCCCTTGGCCAGGCCCTTGCCGCGCCAGGGGCGGGCCACGGCGGTGAGGTTCTGGTACATGCGGTCGGGCACGCGCTGGCTCCAGTTGGCGTCGCACACCGCGGCCAGTTCGTCGCCGGCCAGCAGCAGCACCAGGAAGTGGTCGCCGCCGCGGCGGTCCAGCTCTGCATACCAGGTGTGATAGCCCTCCAGGTCGTAGCGCAGCGGCGGGCGGTCCAGGTTCGTGGTGGGCGCGTCGTCCAGCAATGCGGACATCGGCGCCATCAGCGTGGCGAGCCGCTCGAAGGGCACGCGGCCCGCATGCACCTCGGCGCGCAGGCCGTGGGCGGGTGCGAAGCCTTCGGCGCGCCAGCGGTCCAGGGCCTGCCAGTCGAGGCCGGCGAAAGCCATGCGGTTCTCGATGGCGCGGTGTCTTTCTTCGGCGCCGACGGCCCGCAGGAAGGCGTGGCCTTCGCTCAGGTGCGTTCTGAGCGTGGCAACGGACTTGCCTTGCGCCTGCATCAGCGCCAGCAAGGCACGCAGCAGGGCGGTGGCCACGCCGCGCCGCTGGTGCGCACGCAGCACGCCGCCCCAAACGTCGATGAAGGACGCGAACGCCTCGTGCTCGGGCGTGCCGTCGCGGCGGAAGCTCGCGTTCAAGCTGCCGATGAATTCGCCGTGCGGGCCAACGGCCAGCACGCGGTGGACCACGACCAGCGGGTCTGCCCGAAGCACGCCGTGCCGCGTGTCCTCATCGTCCGGCACCGGCTCGCCGGGGTGGTCTTCCGCATGGCGCAGGCGCCAGTAGGCAAGGGCGCGGGTCCAGCAGTCTTCGCTCGCGCGCTGGGGATCGAAAACGATGGTCTCTGTATGCCGCGCGGCTGCGAGTGCGCAGGCCGTTGCGGCGCGGGTTTCAAGCATGGTGAGCCTTGATTCGAAAAATGAACGGAGCGCCGACGGCACATGCGTGCCGGCGGCGGGCGTTTGAATCGGAGGACGGCTTGCGAGACGCGGCCTGGGATGGCCGCGCGGGCGGACTGGGCTACACGGCGAACGTGTGAGCGATCAGTTCAGATGAGGCCCGACAAACCGCACGTTGGTAGGGGCTTGAATTGCAGTGTCTTCCATGGCGCACCTCCGCTTTCTGTGTGGTTGTCGAAGCGACGAATGTAGCGGGCCGGCTCGGCGCTGTGAAGTGCCGTGTGGTTTTGGCGCATGTGCGCATGCGCGCGTGTGTAGCATCGCCGGCGACATCCACCCACGCACTCATCACCCATGGCGAACACGGAACCGGTCTCCCAGTCGAGCTTTCTCTACTTCACGGGCCAGGGCTCGGACAAGGTCTACCAGGTGCACCTGCGCCCCAAGGACGACGGCTGGGTGGTCGATTACGGCAACGGCCGGCGCGGCGGCACCCTGGCCACCGGCACCAAGACCAGCACCCCGCTTGCCTACGAGGCCGCGCTGAAGATCTACGACAAGGTGGTGAAGGAAAAAACGGGCAAGGGCTACACGCCCGACCAGTCCGGCGCGCTGTACACGTCCACGGATCTGGCCGGCCGCATGAGCGGCGAGCTGCCGCAACTGCCCACGCTGATCCTCGAGGCGCAGGCGGCGCGCTACTTCGACGACCCGGGCTGGGGCCTGCAGGAAAAGGCCGACGGCGAGAACCGCATCCTGCTCATCGAAGGCGACGCCGTGCGCGGCACCAACCGGCGCGGCCTGTTCGTCGACATTCCGCAGGCCTGGGTCGGCGGTGCGCAGCTGCCCGCCGGCCGCACGGTGATTGCGGGCGAGCATGTGGGCGAGGTGTTCATGGCCTTCGACCTGCTGGAGCTGGGCGGGCAAGACCTGCGCGGCGCGCCGTTCATCGAGCGCTTCGGCCATCTGCACAAGCTTGCCGGCCTCGCGCCGTGGATGGTGGTGCTTGCGCTGGAACTCACCCCCGAAGGCAAGCGCAACCGCGCCGCGCAGTTGCTGGCCGCGCATGGCGAGGGCTATGTGCTGAAGGCGCTGGCCGCGCCGTTCAGCGCCGGGCGCAGCAGCACCAGTCTGAAGTTCAAGTTCAACCACAGCGCGACCTGCGAGGTGATTCGCGTCAATGCGCAGCGCTCGGTGGCCGTGGGGCTGCGCGACGAAGCCGGGGCCATGGTCGAACTGGGCAACGTGACCGTGCCGCCCAACGAGGCGCTGCCTGCGGTGGGCACGCTGGTCGAGGTGCGCTACCTGTACCGCTATGCCGGTGGCAAGTTCGAGCAACCCGTCTACAAGGGCCAGCGGCCGGACATGACGCCGGCAGACGCGCTGCTGTCGCAGGTCACGCGCATCAAGGACCGCAGCGCGGTGCCGGACGACGAGGCGGCCTGACGCGCACCGCCAGGCGATGGTCCAGCCGCGCGGCCGATTCTTGGTTCTTCCCGCGCGTTCATCGCAGACCTAAGCTTTGCGGCAATGAACAGCCTCGAAGGAAAGCGATGAGCGAGAAAGTGTTTTTGGCGGGCGCCACCGGTGCGGTGGGCGCAGCGCTGATCCCCTTGTTGGTCGATGCTGGCTACACCGTGTACGGCAGCACGCGGCGCGCC
The DNA here is from genome assembly GCF_979254005.1 of Variovorax sp. AC103. NCBI lineage: Bacteria > Pseudomonadati > Pseudomonadota > Betaproteobacteria > Burkholderiales > Comamonadaceae > Variovorax > Variovorax sp. AC103. The sequence continues at coordinate 44,518 of NZ_CEEDFC010000004.1, forward strand.
GAGCGCACGGCCGCGCTGCAGGCGCAGGGCGTGCAACCGGTGGTCGTCGACGTGTTCAATGCCCAGGCGCTGAAGGCGGCGCTGGTGCGCATCGCGCCCTGGGCCGTGGTCCATCAGCTGACCGACCTGCCCAAAGACCTGGACCCCGCACGCATGACCGAAGCCGCCGCCCTCAATGCCCGCGTGCGCACCGAAGGCACGCGCAACCTCGTGGCCGCCGCACAGGCCGCGGGTTCGAAGCGGCTGGTGGCGCAGAGCATCGCCTGGGCCTATGCGCCGGGCCCCAAGCCATTCACCGAAGACCGGCCGCTCGATGTCGACGCGCAAGGCACGCGCCGTGTGAGCGTCGACGGCGTGGTGGCGCTGGAGCAGGCCGTGCTGGGCGCGCAAGGGATCACGGGCACGGTGCTGCGCTACGGCCAGCTCTACGGCCCGGGCACGTCGACGGCCGAGCCCAAGGGCGCGAGCCCGGTGCATGTCGAGGCGGCGGCGCGCGCTGCATTGCTGGCGCTGCGGCACGCGACGGGCGGCGTCTTCAACATCGCGGAAGACGGGGCCGAGGTCAGCAGCGAGAAGGCGAAGCGCGCGCTGGGCTGGCGCTCTGTGCCGGGGCAGTGGTAGGGACTTAGCGCACCCGGTCCCCGTCGCGCACCGATTCCACCGTGCCGTTGAAGAAGCGCACGATGCCGAGGAAGGTGCCTTCGCCGCGGTAGTACGTCCAGTCTTCCATCGGCACGCATTGCTGCGTGACGACCTGCTGGGCCGGGCCGCCGGGGTACTGCGACGGAATCCACACGACTTGCGGGCGCGGCACGCAGACGAATTCGCGTGACACCGGGTCGCCGCATTTCTGCACGACCGAGAACTTGGAGTCGCCTGCGCCGGAGAGCCTGCCGTTGCAGTTGAGCGACTGCGCGGATGCGCTGCCAATGCACAGCAAGGCGGCAAACAGGAAAGAGGCGCTTGCGAACAGGGTGTGCATGGTGGGCGTTGCCAGCTGAACGGCTTTGGAGACCTGCGACTGTACCGGCGCGATCTGCTGGCCGGTGAATGTTCGTTTCGCACTGGTAAGTCTGGTCGTCGCGGCCCGAGGCGATGAGGTCAGTGGGACCTGGTTCGTATCAACCGGCTACAGACCCAACAACTTCAGGGAGACTGTGACGCTCTCGGGCTTTGCGTGGCCGGCCACTGCCTCGGTCAGTGAAACCTTTTCCTCAGCCCGCAGTGGGGAGTCCGCATGCAGCAGCAGGCTGTCGGGGCTGGCGAATTGTCGGAACCAAGGCTCCCCCTGTTCTCTTAAAAAGCGCTCCAGATCGTCGACGCAGCGCTCGTAGGTGCTGCCTGTTTCGGCATTGAAGCGCAGGTGATAGCGCCCTTCACGCAGCTTGTCCGGATCGCTGAAGGGGCCGTTCAGCGCTGCAGCGGCAAATGTGTCGTTGAGCACGCGAATGCCGAAGTGGACCTGGATTTCGACTGTCGCACTGATGGCTGGATACGAGTTACCCGAACGATGAAAGTGAACGAAGTCCACCGTGTGTGAATGGTGGCGCGTCCGACGGATGCCATCTCGGAATGGTACCGATCGAATGGCGCGACCGACAAAATCCCTGGGGCTGGAAACCGTCTCCAGCGCCTCCCAAGAGCAGTCGGCGCGAGCGCCGACAAGATTGGGCGGGCGAATCAGGCTCCTGAAACGCGGCCGCACTGATCAGGCTTCGACAACAATCGGGCACCGCCAGACCTTCTTCGCGGGCTCACAACGATGTCATTGGGAGCGTGTGCGCGCAGTGCGCTAGAGACTTCGAGCTCAAACGCCTCACAAGCGAATCGAAGGCGACAGGAATTCAGATCGAGTTCGACGAGATTCCTTGATAGAGGTGGCTGATACCGACCATCCGACCCGACGCTGGTTGAGCGACCGCGGCACTTCTCGAAGCTGAAGCTGGTTGGCCATGATCTCGACGCCGGCGGCGCGCACCCGCGACGGCACTTGATTGTGCGTTTTGCCCCTGCTTGCGCAGCGGGTCGCCCAACCCGAGAGCTACCAGCCTCCACTACCGGGTCCGCCTTTGAAGGGCCCAGCCAAGTCGGGGGTGATCCAGCCCCCATAGAACGGGCCCGCCTGTGGATGGGCCTTCGATCCGCCGACACGGCAGTCAAGATCGTGGGCATAGAAGGCCACACAGCCGGCGAGTGGCTCGGCACCAGACAAGGGATGGGGGTAGCTCCAGGCGACGTGGTCCAAGCGGCGTGCGCCGTCTACCAGATTCCAATAGCGCGCCGGTCCCTTCCACTCGCAGAACGAGCCATCGCCAGCGGGCTGCAACAGTCCAGGGTGTACGTCGGCCAGCGGGAGGTAGAAGGTAGGTGGGTGAGCCGTTTCGCGGACTGCCCAGGCGGCGCATGTGCGCGCTACCTCCAGGTGGCCCCAGAGCACGACGATCTCACGTGCTTCGCGCACGAGCTCTGGAGGCCTCGGGAAATCCCAAACAGATACCTGCCCCGACGCAGGTACATCGGCAAACGGGGGCCGCGCGTCGCCTCGCCAAAGCCATTGCGCGCGGGCGCTCTCAAGCCATCTGGAATCGCTGCTCATGATGGCGCGGAGGATACATGACGAGGCCGAAATGGCGGTCGAATGCTGCGAACCCAACACGGTTCGGAACGGCCAGCTTTTGGCAGAGACTGTATTGCCGACGATGTGCATCTGCAGCCAAAACATCGGCTGTCAGCGATGGGCCGGATGTCTGGTGTTCAGACCTGCGAAATGGCGCCGCAGCCGCAAAGCGGACATGTGCTTCTCCCAGCAATATGACTGCAATTGGCGTGAAGCGTTTGATTGCCGACAGGCTACAGTCGGCCACCAGCAGACGGTCGGCATCGATCTCTAATCGAAGCGCAACGGCGTCAGATGATTCACGAAACCAAGCCCAAGCCCTCAATGCAGGAGACGTACATTCCCTTCACACCAGTTGCGGGTGTGGTTGCTCCATGCGCTTACGCGGTGCTTTGCACGGAGCCGGGCGACTACACGGTCCGACTCAGTTTCTCGAACGTTATCGGCGCTCCAGCGCAAGATCTACTGGTGCGCTTTGATAGCGTCATGGCCTGCATGTCTCATGCCGAGTTCTCACATCCGTGGGAGGCCATGTCGAAAGCCGAGTTACCTCGGCTTGAAGGGAGGTGGGACGGCTACGCATTCCCTCTGCTGGAGGTTAAGGACTCTGATTGGTTGGCTTCCTTCACGGACTGCCAGACCATCGGTTTGGCGAGAGACGTCGTTCGTCACTTCCGGTTTGTGAGTCTCGACAATGTTGTAGACGTACTGATGTATGGCGATGGCGCCGTGACGGCGGAATGGATCAGCGTCATGCAAGAGTAGGCGCGAAGACTTCTCCTTGGGCGAAATTGCGGCCGTGCGGGAAAGACGTAGAAGTCGCATATCGAACGACTGCTTTTAGGCAACTTGTATGGCAGCTTCGGGCGGCTGATTCAACCGGTCGCGAAATCCGAAAGCGGACATTTGACTAAAGTCGTTTGCCCGCCAGCATCAGCGAACTGCCATGCCAAAGACATTGCCCCAAACCATCTGCCTCGAGACCTCGGGCATGGGTATCGTTTTTCATTCTCCGTGGGCGATGTCGAACATCGTGCAAGGCGAGGACTTTCTCAGCAGCAGTTTCAGCAACCCGGCGGATGTTGCCGAGTTGGTCAATTCATCGAGAATCGCCGCGTTTTGCACGGGTTCTCCAGGTACATGGCGCTTGCATCTGCGTGCGGATCCGCCTGACGAAACCGCGCTAGTTCAGGCCGACTTCAAGGTTCGACTGGGCGTCGAAGTGCGGGATGGCATCTTGCAGATTCGAGACCTGTATGAACTGATGTCCTGGGACGCCGCCTGCGATGATGAGCAGGTGATTCACTTGACCGATGGGTTCTACCGGATCACCGCGTACACGTCGCCTCCCGAGAGTGGAATTCTGGGGGATGACCAAGACGTTCACCTGCACCTAGAGGCGGTCCTGGAGCCCACGCAGTTGGTACACCACGGCGTACCGCAACTCTGCGACTGAGCCCTTAAGTCGAGCTCTGCAGGGCCAGTTGCGGCCGCGTTCTGCCGACGCAGGGCATGCCGCAAGGGCCTTTGGTAAGCATCATTGACCTGCGATGTCGTAGACGCCCTCGACGTCAAATCGGCAGCACCACTTGACGTGTGACCAAGTGCCCGTTGAGTTGGCCTCAACTACTCCCCGAGCAAATAGCACTTCGTGCGTTCCGTCGTCATAGAGGTTTTCTTCTTGGACCTCAATTGGTAGACCTTCAGCGAGCAGCACGGACGAGCCGTTGGTGTCCTTCCGAAGATCGGTCTGGGACAGCATGATGAGATCGCGCTCAAGGAGTTCGTTGAAGTCGACGGAGAAACGAGGGGTCATATCAAATGGCTGGCTCTGGCCGACTGTAGCCGCACGGGCCATCAGCGCAAAGGGCCCTGTGCCGTCCTTCGACGGCGGTGCGCGAATTGCCGCTTCGCAGCGTTTGCTTCCGGTGATGTCGGCCTCCTGAGTTCACGTCTTCACCACGCAGCGGTCATTCATGCGCGAGTGTTATCTCGACCCAGTTGCCGGTTTTAAGTAGTGCTGACCTCGGCCAATTCGGCGTCAACTACGGCTTAAAGAACCCGCAGCACCTCAAACTGCTGTCGGATTGGAGCGACCTGTATCGACACCTCATCACCCTCGCATTTACCCAGCATTGCCCTACCCAAAGGGGCTTCGCTGCTGATGACCTGAACAAGCTGAGCGCCGCAGCCCAACTTCATGCTCCCCCCATCCGGGCCGAGAAAGAGCTGTTGCTGCTTGTCGTCGGAATCGACCAGGCAGACCAGCGAGCCGAGCTGTATGCCTTTGATGGGGTCGTAGGGACGCGGGCGGAATCGGAGCCAATTGGCCATCGCCTGGCGTATGGCTTCGGCGCGCCGAGCTTGGCCGGTGGCCAGATAGGCTGCCTCGAGTCCCAATGTGTCGTATTTGTTTTCGGCGATGTTTTCTTCGTGAGTGGCCGTTTCGTGGGCCGCCCGCACTGCCTGCTCGGCTTGCAGCAGGTCTTCGGCGAGCCGTTTCAGCACCTGCTGTTGCAGCAACAATTTATCCATGACGAAGGTCGGCATCTCGAACAAGCGGGGGATGGGTTTTGATTATGAGTACAGCAGCGCGGTTTGCCGCCTGGTGTCGACGGCAGCAGACAGTCTGAATCGGCTCGTCCGTTTTCGAGCGCTGAACGACCGCTTTTGACCGTCATGAGGCCGACGGTTAGAAGGTCGCCGAAGTCGTCGGCGACGCGGAGTGGCTCACTCGTCTCATGCCTCCAGATGAACACCTCTGGACTAAGGCATGGGCTGTCCATGACAAAGACGAGCCGCCCGCAAGCATAGACGGGCTGAAATTCACAGCCCGTCAAGCCAACCGCTAGCCGCCAGCCTCAGGTGCTTCTCTGCGCACGGAAGGCGCTATCCCGCAGCCTTGCCAGACGCAGGCGAGAGGTAACTCCGCAGCTTGAAGCACGTCGTCATGGCGCCTCGTCCGACGTTCCATGAGTAAAAAAGGAATACCTTTGGTTCTAAATATAGAAAAAAGCGTCGGTGCACCGGACAACGAGGTCCGGCCATCCCACGCGCAAGGAACCTGTCATGAAGATCAAGAAGCCAGACAACCTGACCGCGATTCGCGAAAAATTCGGTGTACCGGCGCGACGCGGCGTCGCGGTCGAGGTGGATGGCCAGCCGGGAATCATCACCGGCATGAGCGGTGACTTCGTCAGGGTCAAGCTACGGGGCAGGGAAGCTGGGGTGCCGTTTCATCCTCACGAAATCACCTATGACGTCGTGCGATCGGCTGCGAATGTTCCGCTGCTGCCGGTCAGGAGCGCCACGCCCGACACGTCTGCGTGGCCGGGCAGGATTTGGGCGTCCTAGCTGTGACCACCTGAACAACGCCAGGGGAGTGGCCGTTCTTCGCCCGTTGGAATACCACAAAAGATGGATGGTGCAGCGCGACGCGCTGCGTTGTACTGGCGCGTCAAAACCTGAGGGGAATGCGATGAACAGGTCCACATGGCACAGCGCAACCATCACCCTGAAGCTCCCGTGCGACACGGCCCCCGACGAAGCGATCGTCGCGATGCGCGCCGCTGGCATACCGGTCGATGAACTGGGTTTCGCCGAGGCAGGGTTTCTTCATATGCGCACGACGCAGGACTATCGCTCGCATGTGTTCCGGTGGTTCGCCAAAGAGGACGCCGGAGTGCGCACGGGCGCACCCACGCGCTAGCGCCGTCGCGGGTCCGGAAAGCGCTCCCTCAGCGCAGCCGTGGGCCACGCCTCGTCAGGCGAAGCGCCCAGCCCTGCCAATGTCCAGACCGCATCAGCGTCGTACCGCTCAAGGTCGCGCATCAGGCTCGCGAGCGCCTTGCCGTCTTTCAGCCGCTCGGTCTCGGCCAGCTCGCCGCGCAGTCCCGGCTCTGCATCGGCCGCGTCGGGCAGGCCCTTGGTGCGCAACAGGATGTATTGCGGATAGCGCTGCGCGATCAGCGCTTCGAAGGCTTCATAGATCGGGCGGTAGCGCTCGCCGATGGCGCCGACGATGCCTTCGCGCCTCGCGGCCAGGCGTGCCACGGCGGTGGCGTTGTCCGTGACCAGGTAGGGGTAGGTGGCGTCTGCGCCGAACTCGTCCAGGCACTCCGCGCGCTCGACCGCGGCGTCTTCGTCGTCGATGTCGTATTCGTCGATGAAGCGCGCATGCCGGATGTCGCTCTCGCTGAACAGGGCCAGCCAGAACAGCGGGAAGAAGGCGTTGGCCTCCAGCTCGGCACCGTCGCCGAAGAAGCCTTGCCATTCGTTGCGGCTGCCGTCGGGCATGCGGGGCAGGGCCGAGCTGGACAGGTAGACGGGGTGTGACATGCGTTGCGCTCCGTGGTGGGCCAGCCGGGCATCTTAGGGGCGGATCTCAGGGGCGGGATGGGCCGTGGGCGCCTTCCGAGGACAATCGACGCAGCTCAGCACCGAATCAAAGCCACGACCATGCCCCGCCTAGACGACCCCCTCCACGACGCCGAAATCGGCTCCCGCGACAGCACGCTCGACACAACGCGGATCGATGACGTGCGCATCGGCGCCGTTCGCCCGCTCATGACCCCTGCGCTGCTGCAGGAACGCGTGCCGGTGCGCGACAACACGCTGGCACTCGTCGAAAGCAGCCGCGCGGCCATTGCCGACGTGCTGCACGGCCGCGACGACCGGCTGGTCGTGGTGGTCGGCCCGTGCTCCATCCATGACCACGACCAGGCCATCGAGTACGCACAGCGCCTGAAGAAGGTCGCCGATTCCCTGCAGGACGACCTGCTCATCGTGATGCGCGCCTACTTCGAGAAGCCGCGCACCACCGTGGGCTGGAAGGGCTACATCAACGACCCGCACCTGGACGGCAGCTTTGCCATCAACGAGGGGCTGGAGCGCGCGCGGCGCCTGCTGCTCGAGCTGACGACCCTGGGCCTGCCGACCGGCACGGAGTTTCTCGACCTGCTGAGCCCGCAGTTCATTGCCGACCTGATCGCCTGGGGCGCCATCGGCGCGCGCACCACCGAGAGCCAGAGCCACCGGCAGCTGGCGTCGGGCCTGAGCTGCCCGGTGGGTTTCAAGAACGGCACGGACGGCAGCGTGAAGGTGGCCGCCGACGCCATCCTCGCGGCCCGTGCGCCGCATGCCTTCATGGGCATGACCAAGATGGGCATGGCGGCGATCTTCGAGACACGCGGCAACGACGACTGCCACGTGATCCTGCGCGGCGGCAAGGCGCCCAACTATTCGGCCGCGGATGTGGCGGCCAGCTGCGAGGCATTGGTGGCCAACGGCCTGCGCCCCCAGGTGATGGTCGACGTCTCGCACGGCAACAGCAGCAAGCAGCATCAGCGGCAGATCGTGGTTGCCGCTGACGTGGCGGCGCAGATTGCGGCGGGCGAGCGGCGCATCACGGGCCTGATGATCGAGAGCCATCTCGAAGAGGGCCGGCAGGACCTGAAGCCCGGCGTGGCGCTGAAGCACGGCGTGTCGATCACCGATGCGTGCATCGGCTTTGCGCAGACGGTGCCGGTGCTCGAGGGGCTGGCTTCGGCGGTGAAGGTGCGGCGGCGGGTGTTGAAGGGGTGAGGGGCAGGGCTGCTTGTTTCGGAGCAGCGCGTTGGCTGCCTGGTCATCTCGCTCATCTGTAGAAATCCATGCGACCACGCGAACCGCGCCAGTTGAACGTGCAGCAGCAAAATGCGCGTGTCGAGCGATCGCTTCGCGCAGAGGCGCTCTACTGGAGAGAGCATGGCGTGCCCGAAACACTGTTGCGATGCGCAAAAGAGCTAGGCATCCGGTGGGAAATGTCTATCGTCATCGACCTTGATACCGACTATCCAGGTTCTCTGTCCGGCGTTCTGGTCAGTCAAGACGCTCGGTTCATTGAATTCGACATCGATACCGATACCGATGGCGTTGTGCAGGTTCACCGGTGGACCGATGTCACAAGCATGCAAAACTTCAACGAGCACAACGCCGGCACCGGCGTGGGCCAGGGCGCATTGGCTCTGCGAGTCTTGTCCGAGCTAACCACGTAGCCTTGGCCTTGGTGCATCTTCTGAAAAGTCTTTGCCTTACCCGCTCGCCAAGCGACATCAACTCCCGCACAAGCATCGGCCAACGACCGCTCGCGAAGCGAGTTAAAAAACTGAGGAATTTGGATGAATCTGAGAAGTTACCGCTTGGCCTTTGCATTGACCGCCGCGATCCTTGCCGGCTGTTCTGCCGCGCCGTACCGCATTCCTGGCACCGAGACGCAGCCGTTGTCCAGTCTTGCCATCGTCAAGTCAGGCCCGCGCGGAGCGAGCTATTTCGCCTCGATCGACGGGGAAGCTGTGCCGCACGTCCTGCGGCCGGTAGACCGTTGGGAGCTCTCGCCCGGTGAGCACGCAGTGGTGGTAGGCCTCAGGACGATCCCGCAGATTCGGGCCGACTACACGCGGCTCAGGTTCGTGGCGCTTGCCGGTCGAACGTATGTGATTCAGTACGAAGTCAAGACCTCGTGGGGTCGTGGCACGTAGCGTGGATGGATCGAAGACGACACCGGCACTACAGTCTCCACGCCCGACATCCGGCAGCCGAATGCGGCGAAGCCATAGAACCCGAGATCACGTATGCCAGAACTGGTTTGGGAGCCCGTCGACTTTCTCGACTTGCTGGGCGTAGCGCCTGACGAAGCGGAGTACGGCGCATCGTTTCACTACGTTGTGCATCGCGAGGACTTGCGCCTCGAGCTGACGGTGTGGCCGATGAGCGGCGACGTTGCCGTCCGCGTCTATGGTCCGACGCAGCGCCAGCCAGTGATCGACTTGAACCTGCTGGACTGTCCCGGCGCCAGAGTGATCGAGGACAAGCGCGGAAGGTTCATCGAGTTTGCGGCTGCAAGCCTGTTTGCCGGCCGCTTCGATCAAACTGTGGCTGCACCCTATGGCTTCAGGGTGCAGGTGGACCCGTTCGTTCAGGTCTCGCCGTACGCGTACTGAGCCCTGCTGCTGCCCTCAGGTATGCGCAGCCAAAACCAAGCGCATTGACAAACGGTACGCGTACCGCCCCGCGCTCAACCGCCCACAGGCGAACACAACTCGACCAGCAGTCCATCCGGGCAGCGCACATAAGACACCACTTGGCCCCACGGCTTGGTGACAGGCGCAGACAGTTCCGCTGCGCCCGCCGCCACGGCCCGCGCATGCGCCGCTGCCACGTCGTCGGTCACAAAGCCGAGCTCCATGCCCAGTGGCTTGGCCGATTCGGATGCAGCCACGTGGCCCTGCGCAAAGTTCGATGCGGCGAGTTCGTGCGACGCAAAGGCGAGGGCGGTTGCGCCCGTTTCCAGCTCGCCGTAGGTGCCCGACTCGTGAAGGAAGCGGGTGGCAAAGCCGAAGGCCTGCGCGAAGAATTGCAATGACTGTGCGACGTCGGGAACGTAGGCGATGGTGTAGCCGAACTTCATGGTCGATGGAGGGGATGCGGTAAAAAAGGGGAAATCGGGTCGATGCCCGGGGGACCGCACTCTACTCAGCCGCATGACCGTTCCGCACGATGCCCCCGCGAACGCAGAGCCCATCGCCCGCGCCGGCGGATTCAGGCGTGGCGATGAAGGCCCACGTCGACCTCGTTGCACCGGCGAATGACCTCGGCGAAGTACGGCTCGAACACCTGGTTCTTCACCTCCCACCGGCCGTGTTCTTCCAGGTACGCGGGCAGCAGTTCGCCGAGCTCGGCCCACACGTCCTGTTCGCGCACGGTCGTGAGCTGGCCATTGCGGCACACGACATGCCCGCCGACCATCACCAGATCGATGGCGCTGCCGTTCTCGCAGTAGGCCAGCTGTTTCACGAGGTCGTTGCGCGGGCGGAAGTTGTCGTTGGCCAGGTCCAGCAGCACCAGGTCGGCGGCCTTGCCCACTTCGACGGAGCCTGTGGTGTCGTCGAGCATCGCGGTGCGCGCGCCGGCCAGCGTGGCCATCTTCAGCACCTCGAAGGCGGTGAGCCATTGCGAGGGCGGCGTGCCGTTCACGTTGTGCATCAGCGCCGCGAAGCGCATCAGGTCGAACACGCGCGCGCTGTCGTTGGACGAAAGTCCGTCGGTGCCCAGGCCGATGGCCACGCCCGCGCGCAGCAGCTTGCGCACCGGCGCCAGGCCCGAGCCCAGCTTGAGGTTGCTCAGCGGGTTGTGCACCACCGAGCACGTCGCCTCGCCCATGCGCGCGATGTCGGCGTCGGTGATCCAGATGGCGTGCGCCAGTGTGGCGTGGCGGTCCAGCACGCCGATGTCGTGCATGTGCGCGAGCAGCGTCTTGCCGTAGAACATCTGGCCGGCCACGGCCTGCACCCTGGTTTCGAGCAGGTGGGTGTGCAGCGGCACGCCGTGCTGCACGGCCAGCGCGTGGCAGGCCTGCAGCATGTCGGTGGTGCAGCGCTGCGGCGCCGACGGCGTGATGGCGAAGCGCATGCGGCCTTCGGCCTGCCCGTGGAACTGGCGAAAGGCTTCCTGGCAATAGGCGGTGTAGCCGGCCACCGTGGTGGGCGCGCCGAACTTCAGTTGCACGCGCAGGTGCTCGGGAAACACCTCGTGGCCGAAGGGGGTGGAGTCGAGCACGGCGGTGTCGAGCACGGCGCTCGACACGTTGGCGCGAATGCCCGCGTCCCGGTAGGCCTGGAAGACGATGCCCAGCCGGTCGATGCTATGGGCCATCGGGTCGAAGAGGTCGTCGCACAGGGTGGTCACGCCGTTCTTCAGCGATTGCATGGCAAGCACTTGGGTGCGCAGGTACAGCAGGCGGTCGCCGATGGGGCTGCCCGAGAGGTAGGTGTACGCGTACAGCAGCCACAGCTCGAGCGGCATGCGCTCGTAGCGGCCCTTGAAGAAGGTCTCGCTGGAATGGGTGTGCGCGTTGACGAGGCCGGGCATCAGCAGCTTGCCGCGCCCGTCGATGACGTCGAACGCATCGGGCAGCGGCAGGTTGGTGCCGATGGCGGCGATCTTGCCGTGCTGCAGCAGCACGTCGGCGTGCACCGGCCGGTCGCCCTGCGGGCCGCCGACGGCCAGCACTTCGGCGCCGCGGATGAGCGTGGCGTTCACGTGCGCTTTCAATCCCGCATCTCCACCGTGCCCCGGATCGAGCCCAGCCCGCCGCGCAGCTTGGTGCTGAGCCACACGCCGAAGATGGTCGCCAGGTAGGGCAGGGCCTGCAGCAGGTCGTTGGAAATGGCGCCGCCGTATGCCAGCTGCGCGCGAATGCCCAGGGCCGACACCACCGCGAAGAACAGCGCCGCCGCCGTGGCGCCCAGCGCGCTGCCGGCGCCGAAGATGACGGCCGCGAACGCCATGAAGCCGCGGCCCGCCGTCATGTTCTGCGAAAAGATCTGCAGGCTGCCGCCGGCCAGCTCCGCCCCGCCGATGGCGCACAGCACGCCGCCCAGCGCCAGCGCCAGCAGGCGCATGCGGGCGGGGTTCACGCCCACGCTGCGCGCGGCGAAGGGGTGCTCGCCGGAGGCCGACATGCGCAGGCCCAGCCGCGTGCGCTCCAGCAGCAGCCACACCAGCCACACGGCCACGGGCATGAACAGCACGAACACCGACAGGCCGCCCAGGTGGCCCAGGTCGGCATCGAACAGGCTGTTGAGCTTGGGAATGCCGAAGGGCGCGGTGACCGTGGCTTCGCTGTCGTACAGCGCCTGGATGGCGAGCGACGTGCCGCCCAGGCCCAGCCCGGTGAGCCCCAGGCCCGCGATGATCGGGTTGGCCTTGAGCTTCTCGACCACGTACCACAGCAGCGCCGAAGCCGCCATGCACAGCGCGGCCGCGATGAGCATGGCCTGCACGAAAGAGCCGGTCTGCACGATGCCCACGATGAGCGCGCAGCTGCCGATGATCATCAGCCCCTCCAGGCCCAGGTTCCAGATGCCCGCGCGCTGCGCCAGCACCCCCGCCAGCGTGACGTAGACGAGCGGCGTGCCCGAGATCAGGATGGATACCAGCGTGTCGGTCATGCGGGCTTTCGGGTAAGGAGCTTGTCGAGCCACCTGGCGCGCGACGTGATGAAGAGCGCGATGGTCGCGTTGATGACCTCGATGGCCGCCGCGGGCATGCCGACCATCACCGGCAGGTACAGCGCCGCCGAGGCCAGCGCGCCGAAGAAGAGGGCGGACACGGCCGTGCCCACGATGGACAGCTGCGCCACCAGCGCGATGAGGATGGCCGTGAAACCGTGCGCCGGCAGGAAGCCGCTGGCCAGCCGGCCGTTGGGCCCCAGCAGCTCGATGCTGCCGGCCAGCCCCGCGAGCGCGCCGCTCACCAGAAAGCTGAAGAGCCCGATGCGGCTCACCCGCGCGCCCTGCCAGGCCACCATCGTCGGGTTGCGCCCCGCCAGGTTGGCCACGATGCCCAGCGCCGTGCGGTTGGCCAGCAGCCACGACAGCACGAACACCGCCAGCGTGAGCGCGCAGATGAGCGGCGACACGCCCAGCGAATCGGAGATGCGGTAGGCGTCCGCAATGGGCCGGCTCGACGCCTGCTGGCCCGAGCCCGAAGGGTCTTTCAGCGGACCGGAGGTGACGTACACCAGCAGCAGGCCCGCAAGGAAGTTGCCCATCAGCGTGGTGATGACCTCGTCGGTGCCCGAGCGCAGCCGCAGCAGCCCGGGCCACATGGCCCACAGCGCGCCGCCCGCCATGCCCGCGAGCAGGCAGCCCGACACGACCACCCACGCGGGCGCGCCGCCCAGCCATTCGGCGGTGAATGCGGCGAGGATGGAGCCGACGTAGAACTGGCCCTGCGCGCCGATGTTGAAGAAGCCCGCGCGAAACGCGATGGCCACGCCCGTGGCGGTGATGAACAGCGGCATGGCCCAGCGCAGGCCCTGGCGGAGGGCGCCGTCGCGCAGGAACGCGCCGTCGAGGATGCCGGTGAAGAGTTCGCCCACGTCCAGCCCGGCGCTGTAGAACGCCAGCGCGCACAACACCAGCGCAAAGCACACGAACAGAACGACGCGCAGCACCGGCAGCATGCGCGCGGGGGAAAACAGGTGAGCCATCATGCGTGCGCTCCTACCATCGCCTGGCCGATTTCGCGCAGGTCGAAGGGGCCGCTGTAGTCGCCCACCACCTTGCCGCGCAGCATGACCAGCACGCGGTCGCTGATGTCGAAGAGCTCGTCGAGGTCGGAAGAAATCAGGATGATCGCGGCGCCCCGGGCTCGCGCCTCGCGCAGCGCCTTCCACACGGAGGCGGTGGCGCCGATGTCCAGGCCGCGCGTGGGCTGCGCCGCAATGATCAGCCGCGCGCTCGCGTCCACCTCGCGCGCGAAGATCACCTTTTGCGCATTGCCGCCCGAGAGCGAGCCGGCCGGCTGGCCGCAGTGGGCGTAGCGCACGTCCCATCGGGTGAGCGCGGCGTCGCATTCGGCCTGCAGCTTGCGGGGGCGAACGAAAGAGAGCAGGCCGCCCTGCAGCAGCTGGCCCATCGACCAGTTCTCCCACAGGCTGCTGTTCAGGGAGAGGCCTTCCACGTTGCGCTCGAACGGGATGATGCGCAGGCCCGCCGCGCGCCGCGTGGCCAGGTCGCTGTGCGTCACGTCGCGGCCCGCCAGCTCGATGCTGCCGCTGGCGGTCTGTGCAAGTGCGGCAATGGCGCGCACCAGCGTGCGCTGGCCGTTGCCCTCGACGCCGGCGATGCCGATGATTTCTCCGGCGCGGATTTCCATGCTCACGTCTTCCAGCGCGGCGCCTTCGGCGTCCGGCCTGGTCGACAGGTTCTTCAGCCGCAGCACGGTGGGCGCGGTGAGCTCGCGCCGCGGTGGTGGTGCTGCCTGGGCCTGGGCCTCGGCCTGCAGCGACACCTTGGCGTCGCCCATGATCCACTGGCTCAGCTCGGCGGCGCCGATGCTGCTGCACGGCACGGGGCCGGTCACGTGCTCGCCGCGGCGCAGCACGCTCACGGTGTCGGCGATGGCCATCATTTCGCGGATCTTGTGCAGGATGAGCACGACGGTCACGCCGCGCTTCTTCAATATGCGGATGCGCTCGAACAGGGTTTCCACGCCGGCCGGCGCGAGCACGGCGGTGGGCTCGTCGAGGATGAGCACCTTGGCATCGGTCACCAGCGCGCGCGCAATCTCGATGCCTTGCTGCGTCTCGATCGGCAGGTTGCGAATGACCTCGCGCGGGCTCACCGACAGGCCCAGCCCGTCGAGGTGCGCCTGCCAGCGCTGCGCCAGCTGGCGCGAGGTGAAAACGCCGCGGTGCCGGTTGGAGCCGAACTCCATCGCCTGCGCCACGGTGAACGACGCCGGCAGCGCAAAGCTCTGGTGCACCAGCTCCACGCCGGCCGCGCGCGCGGCGTTGACGTGGCCGGTGCGGATCTCGTGTTCGTTGATGCGCACCCGGCCTTGCGTGGGCTTCACCAGCCCCGAACACACGCGGGCGAACGTGGTCTTGCCCGCGCCGTTCTGGCCGACGACCGCATGAATCTGCCCTTGCGCGAAAGCGATGGACACGTCCGACAGCGCCTTCACGGTGTCGTATTGCACGGTGACTCCGTCCAGCACCAGCGCGGGGGGCGCCGGGGAGGTCTCGCTGCTCGGGGAACTGGGGTTCATGGGTACGTCGCGAACGGCTGAAGGGTCAGAGAACGGTGTTGAACGCGACCTTGACGGAGCCGTTCAGGATGGCCGCCTGCGTGGTGCGAATCTCTGCCATCACCTGCTCGGCCTTGGCGGCCACGGCCTTGTCGCCCTCCTTCTGGAACACGGGCGAGAGTTCGAGGCCGACCACGCCGGTGCCCAGCCCGGTGTTCAGGTGCGCGCCGCCCTTGCCGGTCTTCAGGATCTTCGAGGCCTCGTCGTACAGCGACTTGCCGAAGTGCAGGCTGACGATGGAAATGAGCGACTTCGGGCCTTGCGGGTACTGCGCCGGGTCGAGGCAGCTCACCAGGCGCCCGGGCTTGTCGTTGGCCGCGGCGATGATGCCCGCGTCGGTGGCGGCCGCGTCGGTCTGGATGAAGTCGATGCCGCCGTTGAACATCTGCGTGGCAATCTCGCGGCCCTTCACCGGGTCCTGGAACGAGCCCGCGAAGGCGACCGTGACGGCCGCGTTCTTGCGCACCGACAGCACGCCGGCCTTGAAGGCGTTGTAGTCGGCGTTGAGCGGCGGAATCGACATGCCGCCGATGAAGCCGATCTTGCCCGTGGTCGACATGCGCCCCGCGAAGATGCCGGCCAGGTAAGTGCCCAGGTAGTAGTCGTAGGACACGGTGGTCACGTTGGCGATGGCGGGCTTCATCTCGTCGCCGAACAGCTGCAGCCACTGCGTCTTCGGGTACTTGGGCGCCA
Organism: Variovorax sp. AC103; assembly: GCF_979254005.1. Taxonomy (NCBI): domain Bacteria; kingdom Pseudomonadati; phylum Pseudomonadota; class Betaproteobacteria; order Burkholderiales; family Comamonadaceae; genus Variovorax; species Variovorax sp. AC103. The sequence goes on from NZ_CEEDFC010000004.1 coordinate 60,461, forward strand.
GCGCCTTGAAGGGCTCGCTCACCTCGTTGAAGGTCGACACGATGATGGCCGCGCCCGCGTCGGCCAGCGTGCGAAAGATGGTCTCGTAGGTCGACGGGTCCTTCGCGTAGATGGCGCGGGTCTGCATGCCCGTTTCCGTGCCCAGCAGCTTGAGGCGCGCGATCATCGCGTCGACCGCGCTGGCGTCGCCCGCGGCCTGCGTGTGCACCAGCGCGATGAGGCCGCCCTTGGCATTGGCGATCAGCGGATACAGGGCGCTGGCCATGGCGACGCCGCCCATGCCGGCGACGGCCTTGAGGATCTGCCGGCGAGCGGGCCTGGCGCTGGAGGATGCGTGGTGTGTCATGCGGATATCTCTGGGGTTGAGGAAGGGGCGAAGGGAGAAACGGCCGAGCAGGCGGACTCAGGGCGTGGGGGAGCTGGGCGCGGGGTTCATGATCATCACGTCCTGGCTCTGGATGGCGTCCAGCGCCCACACGCTCTTGATGAACGACTGCCACTCGGGGTCGGCGTACATCGCGGCGCGGCGCGCCTCGCGGTCGGCCAGGCTGTCGTAGGCCCACATCAGCACCGAGGTGTGCAGCCGGCCGATCTCGGAGATGTACAGGCCCACGAACCTGTTCAGGTGGCGCTGCTGCACGGGCAGGCCTTCGCGTTCGTACTTCTTGCGCCATTGGTCGATGGTGCCGGGGCGGAAGGTGTAGAGGCGGTGTTCGACGATCATCAAGTGCTCCTGTGGGTGCGGGGTGTCACTGCCCGGCCAGGATGAATTCGGCGCACTTCTCGCCGATCATGATGGCCGGGGCATTGGTGTTGCCGCTCGAGATGACCGGCATGATGGAAGCGTCGGCCACGCGCAGGTTGCCAATGCCATGCACCTTGAGCCGGTGGTCCACCACGGCCATGGCGTCGTTGCCCATCTTGCAGGTGCCCACCGGGTGGAAGGTGGTCATGGCGGTGGCGCGCAGCCAGGCGACCAGGTCTTCGTCGCTCTGCTTGTCGGGACCGGGCGCGAGTTCCTTGCCGCGGTAGGCGTCGAACGCGGGCTGGTCGATGACCTGGCGCGTGGCGCGGATGGCGTCGACCATGGTCTGGCGGTCGAACTCGGTGTCCAGGTAGTTGGGCTGGATCAGCGGCGCATCGGTCGGGCGGCCCGAGCGCAGGCGGATGCGGCCCTTGCTGCTCGGGTTGACCGGGCCCACGCGCAGCGTGAAGCCGTGCTTGGCCTCCACCGTCGATTTCTTGAACGGGTTGGGAAAATACAGGTTGGCCGTTTTCTCCAGCGCGGGCATGAAGTGCAGCTGCACGTCGGGGTGCTCGAGCTCGGGCCGGGTCTTGATGAAGGCACCGGCCTCGTACGGAAAGGTGGTGGTGATGCCTTCGCCGAACAGCATGCCGCGCACCACCGAGAACGCGATCTTGTCGGCGCGCAGGTCCTTGTAGAGCGTGACGGGCTGCTTGCACTCGTACGACATGACGCAGTCGACGTGGTCCTGCAGGTTGCCGCCCACGCCGGGCAATGCCTTGAGCACGGGAATGTCGTGCCTGGCCAGTTCCTCCTGCGGGCCGATGCCCGAGAGCATCAGCAGGTGCGGCGAGCCGACCACGCCCGCGCAAAGAATCACTTCCTTGCGGGCGCGCACGGTGCGCAACTGGCCGAGCACTTCGTAGGCCACGCCCACGGCACGGCCTTTCTCGACCAGCACCTTGTGCGTGAGCGCGCGCGTCACGACCTTGAGGTTGCTGCGCTTCAATGCCGGGCGCAGGAACGCGAAGGACGTGGACCAGCGCTTGCCGTTCCTGATGGTGAAGTCGTAGCGCCCGAAGCCCAGCTGGCTGGCACCGTTGAAGTCGTCGTTCAGCGGGTAGCCGGCCTGCTGGCCCGCCAGGCAGAACACGTCGAGCAATGCGTTCCAGCCGCGCGCGCGGCACACCGTGAGTTCGCCCTTGGCGCTGTGGAACACGCCGTCGCGCTGGATGTGGCCTTCGGAGCGCTTGAAGGCGGGCAGCACGTCCTTGTAGGACCAGCCCAGGTTGCCCATGGCGGCCCAGCCGTCGTAGTCCTGCTTGCCGCCGCGCACGTAGATCATGCCGTTGATGGTCGAGGTGCCGCCGAGCACCTTGCCGCGCGGCCAGTAGATCTTGCGGCCGTTGAGGTTGGCCTCGGGCTCGGAGTGGAAGTGCCAGTTGTAGATGCCTGACTGAAACAGCTTGCCCATGAGCATCGGCAGGCGGAAGAGGGGGTTCGAGTCTTTCCCGCCGGCCTCCAGCAGCAGCACGCGGGTGGCGGGGCGGGCGCTGAGCCGGGCGGCGAGCGCGCAGCCCGCGGAGCCGGCGCCCACGATGATGTAGTCGTAGTCGTTCTTGTCGTTCATGGGGTTTCCAGCCGTCACCAGGAAATGGGGTCGCATGCCATCTCGGCGAGATGGGCGTTGCACAGGACGAAGGGGTTGGGCAGGCCCAGCACCGCCTCCGCGTAGGCGGGGTGTTCGCGCAGGATGCAGGCGACGTTGCCATGCCGGTCCTGCGCGATGCCGGCCGCCTGGAAGGCCTCGACGGCAGCGACGCCGAAGGCCATGAAGACCACCGGCTCGCCGCGCTTGCGCAGGTACGACAGCACGGCCCGGATGAGCGGCTTCCACACCACCAGGTGGCCGCGCGACTGGTGCGGGTCGATGCCCACCTGGAAGCGGCTGAGCGTGAAGGAGGTGTTGAGCAGCAACACGCCGCTGTCGATCCAGCGGTCGCTCAGCGTGGCGGGCGTCTCGAAGGGCAGCGCGCCCGATTCGATCGCCTGCAGCGTGCGCGGCCAGTTGGCAAAGCTGCCGCCGTAGGCCGCGTCACCGGTGCGTGCCTCGGCCAGCATCTGCACCCAGGCGCGGATGCTTCGGGTGAACATCTTGTCCAGCTCGCGCCACTCGGCCACGTTGCCCACTTCGAAGGCACGGCCCGTGGCGATGTCGATGGACGGATACGGGTCTTGCCCCAGCACCACGCAGCGCACCTGCGTGGGCGGCACGCTGTCGAAGGCCTTGAGCATGTGCGCGCCCTTGGGGCTGCCGGCCAGCTGCCGGCCCTTGCGCGCCGGAAAGATCGGCTCCCAGGCCTGCAGTTCGAGCGCCGCGTCGACGCCTTCGAAATCGAGCTTCACATCGCCCAGCACCGCCCGCCACGCATCGGGCAGGTCGTCGGGCCAGTTCGCGAGCGTTTCTTGCAGTGCGGTGCGCAGGGCTTGGGGCATGGGTTACATTCAAACTTCAAAAAGCTGACCAGTTCGTCAGGAAATTCTAAGGAATAAATTGACGAGTTGGTCAGAATTTTTTTGGTGCCTGCCCGTGCTCCGTTTCGGGGCGCCCTCTAGAATTTGAGCCCGCTCACCAGCGACACCATTGCCCATGCGCGACACCAAAACTCCCCGATCCCCCCTGCCGGACAACCCCGCGGATCGGGAGATCAGGGCGGCCAACAAACGCAAGATCCTCAAGGCCGCCAGCGAGGTGTTTGCCGCCAAGGGCTTCGACGGCGCGCGCATCGCGGAAATTGCCACCGTCGCGGGCCTGCCCAAGGCCAACGTCTACTACTACTACGCCACCAAGGAAGAGCTCTACAGCGCCACCTTCGCGCCGCTGCTCGAAGAGTGGGACAGCGCACTGCAGATCCTGCAGGCGGACGCCGAGCCCGCCGTGGCCCTGCGTGCCTATGTGCAGGCCAAGCTCAAGCTGGGCCGCAAGAACCCGCTGGAGGCGCGCCTGTTCGCCAACGAGGTGGTGCGCGGCGGTGCGTTCCTGTCGGCGGCCGACCGTGCGCACATCGCCAAGAGCACGGCCGCCAGCATCGAGGTGTTCGAGGCCTGGATGGCCGCCAAGAAGATCCGCCAGATCGACCCGCGGCACTTTCTCTTCATGCTGTGGGCCGCGACCCAGTTCTATGCCGACTACGAGCCCATCGTGAATGCCGTGCTGCAGGTGAAGAAGCTCACCGCCGCGCACTACGACCAGGCGCTGGAAAGCATCGTGGGCACGGTGCTCGGCGGTGTGCTGATCGACTGACCGATCGCGGCCTCGGCACGCCGCGATTGTTTCCATCACATGAACACCGCGGTTCTTTTTGACCAGGGTTTTCCCTTGGGTATCGGCGCACAATTCTTCCCATGGACCAGCCCTTCAGCTGATCCAGGGAACCAAAACCGAAACCAATTGAAGGAAATCCAAATGACCGCCTCGAAGCTCCTCTCCGCCATCTCCATCGCTCTTCTGGCCGCCGCCGGTGCTGCCCATGCCGAGAGCTATGACGGCGTGCATCAAATCACCTCGGCCGTGAGCCGTGCCGACGTCGCCAGCCAGGCCGTGGTGGCCGCGCACAGCGCCAACCCCTATGCCGACGGCGCCAACCAAGGCCCCGTGCAACTGATCGCATCGACCACCAGCCGCGCCGCCGTCCGCGCCGAAGCCGTGGCCGCCGCACACAGCGAGAACCCGTATGCAGAAGGCGTGAGCTCGCGTGTGGCACCGGTGCTGGCCAGCGGCATCGACCGCTCCACCGTGCGTGCCGCAGCCCGCGCAGCAGCACGCGGCGACGCACTGCCGCTGTAATCGACTGAACGACGTTGCCCCGCCGCTGGCGAGGGCACATGTGCAAAAGCCGGGCCCTGCGAAAGCGGGGCCCGGCTTTTTGCCGTTCGAGGGTGGGGTGGGCAGGCGGGGTTGCGCCCGCCTGTGAGATGTCTAAGCGGCGCGCTCTTCGATAGGCCCCACGCGGTCCGCATAGAACGCCACGTGGTCCTTGATCTGTTCGACGTGCTCGTAAGGTGCCTCGTAGGTCCACACCGCATTCACCGAGCGCTCGCCGCCGGCCGGAATGCTGTAGTAGGCGGCTTCGCCCTTGTAGGGGCAGTAGGTCGCGTGCGAGGTGCGCTCCAGCAGCGACATGCGCACGTCCTTGCGCGGGATGTAGTGCACGGTGCCGAAGTGCGCTTCGCGCAGCGTCAGCGCGTCCCGCGTGTCGGCAATGACGTGGCCATCGACCGACACCACCACGCGAAGCGGGTTCTTCGCGATGGCAATCGGATGGTCGGGGCCGGGGGTCTTGATGGTGCGTTCGGGGGTGGCGAACATGGCTTGCTCCTTCTCTCGGGTCAGGGTGACGCAGGAATCGGCGGATGCGCATCTTGCCGCGATGTCGCGCCGGTTTGAAGCCCCCCGCGAATCTGCCTGCCGGCAGCGTGGTCAAAGCTCCCGGCTATTTGCCGGACGCGCGCGGCTTGACGAACTTCAGCGTCATCCGGTCCGACTCCCCGATCGCCAGGTACTTCGCCCGGTCGACCTCGCCGCCGCGCAGCGTGGGCGGCAGCGACCACACGCCGTTCGCATGGTCCCTGGTGTCGCGCGGGTTGGCGTTGACCTCGCTGCTGCCCGCGAATTCGAAGCCTGCAGCTTTCGCGCGCTCGATCACCAGGTCCTGCGGCACGTAGCCGCTCGCGATCACGCGCGCCAAGCTCGTTCCCGGCGCCGCGCGGTGCTCTTCCACGCCCAGCACGCCGCCGGGCTTGAGCACGTCGAAGAAGGCACGCAGGCTCTCGTCGAAGTGCCCGTCCTCGATCCAGTTGTGGATGTTGCGGAACGTCAGCACCGCATCGGCGCCGCCGGGCGGGCGGATGTCCGTGAAGGCCGCGGTGGGCAGCGTGCCGAGCACGACGCGGCCGTACACCTTCGGCTCGCGCGCGAGCTTGTCGCGAAAGGCGGCGCGTGCGCGCTGCTGGCCGGGCGTGCCGCCGGCCGGTTCATGGGCGGCATACAGGCGTCCGTGGTCGTGCAGGTAGGGCGCGAGGATCTCCGTGTACCAGCCGCCGCCGGGCGCAATCTCGATGACCGTCGCGTCGGGGCGGATGCCGAAGAAGGCCAGCGTTTCGAGCGGGTGCCGCGCGCCGTCGCGGGCCCGGTTGGCGGGGCTGCGCTGCGGGCCGTCGACCGCCGCCCGCAAGGCTTCGACGGCTTTGGGCGGCAAGGTGGTGGCGTTGCCCGTCTGGGCTTTCACGAGGCCGGTGGCGCCCGCCAGCGGCAGCAGCGCGGCGGCGGCCACGAGGCCGCGGCGCCGGGAGGAAAACACGTTGGATGAGGTCATCGCCAGATCATGCGGGAATCGGCTTGTGCCTGCTGGCACGGGCGATGCAAGCACTTTCGGTGATAAAACTTCGCGCGATCCCACCCCGCCATCGAATGACCGAAGTGAAGAAAAACAAGCTCGCCACTTTCCTGCTTGCCGGCCTGCTGGCCGCCGGTGCCTGCGCGCAGGACTGGCCGGGCAAGCCCGTGCGCATCGTCGTCCCCGCGCCCGCCGGCAGTTCGCTCGACCTCATTGCGCGCACCCTGGCAGACCGCCTGCGCGTGATGTGGAAGCAGCCCGTGGTCATCGAGACCAAGGCCGGCGCGGGCGGCCTGATCGGCATGGACACGGTGGCCAAGGCGCCGCACGACGGCTACACGCTGGGTATCGGCTTCAACGGACCGATCGCCTTCGGCCCCTACATGTACGCGCGCATGCCCTATGCGCCGGCGCGCGACCTGGTGCCCATCGTGCTCACGACCTCGCAGCCCAACGTGCTGGCGGTGCAGGCGAACAACCCGGCGAACACGCTGGCGGAATTCGTCGAGTGGGCGAAGAAGCGGGGCAACCGGTTCAGCTATGCGTCGGTGGGCGCGGGCAGTTCGTCGCACCTCACGATGGAGCTGTTTCGCAGCGTGGCGCACATCGAGGCCGTGCATGTGCCGTACGCGGGTTCGCCGCCCGCGGGCCTGTCGCTGGCCGCGGGCGACACGCAGGCGCTGTTCACCGTGGCGCCCGCGCTGCTGCCGCTGATCCAGGGGCAGCGCGTGAAGCTCATCGCGGTGACCAGCGCCCGGCGCTCCGAGCTCATGAAAGACCTGCCCACGGTGGCCGAGTCGGGCTACCCGGGTTTCGAGTCGCTCGCGTGGAACGGTTTCTTCACCGCCAGCGGCACGCCACCCGAGGTGGTGCGCCGCATCAACGCCGACGTCAACGCCGTGCTGCGCGCGCCCGCCGTGCGCGAGCTGCTGGCCAACCAGGGGCTGGCGGCGGGCGGTGGCTCGCCCGAGGAATTCGCGGCCTTCATCGACAGCGAGGGGCGCAAGTGGGGCGCGATCATTGCAAGGGTGGGCATTCGGCTCGACCAGTGACTGGCAGGCTGCCTGCACAGCGACGAACCTGCGAAGACATCCATCAAAAAACCACGAGGAAGAACAACATGGCCAACTACCCCGACGACATCTACACCGAACCCGAGCCCGATCCGCACACGCTCGCCAACCTGGGCCCGCTGGCGGCGCTGGCCGGGCTGTGGGTCGGCGGGCACGGCCACGACGTGAGCCCGAAGGCCGACGGCCCCGAGGCCGAGGGCTACATCGAGCACGCGGAGTTCCAGCCCATCGACGCGCAAACCAACGGGCCGCAAATTTTCTACGGGCTGCGCTACCACCTGCGCATCGTCAAGCCGAACGAGGTCGAGAGCTTTCACGACCAGGTCGGCTACTGGCTCTGGGAGCCCGCCACCGGCGCGCTGATCCAGACGCTGTCGATTCCGCGCGGGCTGACCGCCATGGCCACCGGCCACGCGCAGGCCGATGCGCGCAGCTTCCGCCTCGAGGCGGTGCGCGGCGGCGAAACCAACGGCATCCTGGCCAACCCGTTCCTCGAGCATGCGTTCAAGACGCAGAGCTACAGCATCGAGGTGACTGTGCATGACGACGGCGGCTGGTCTTACGTGCTGGAGACGGTGCTGAGCGTGCGCGGCCAGGCCGAGCCCTTCAGGCACACCGACCGCAACACGCTGCGCAAGATCGGCGAGGCCACGCCCAACCCGACGGCCCAGGCTGCGCTGGCCGAGGCGGCCGCGCAATCCGCGGGCGCGGCGGCGGCACAGGTCGTCTCGGCCGTCGCTGCGAGTGCCGCGGGCGTGGCCGGCGCGTCCGGCGTGCCTGGCGTGCCCGGCGTGCCCGATGCCGTGGCCTGAACCGGTAGGGGCTCAGTGACCTGAGCCAGCCAGAACGACACCACGTTCTGGTTCCCGGCAGCTCTGTGACTTCCTTGTCTTCGGCAGCGCCTGAATCGGCCTGCCCGCGGTCGCGCCCGAATGTACGGCGCTAGCATCGCGCGGCCGGGCAACCGGCTTTCACAAAAAAAGACAGGGAGTACCAATGAACGAATTTCCATTGCACGTGGCCGCCCCTGGCGGCCTTGCGCTGCGGCACATCGGCGTGGAAGACGTGCCGACGCTGCACCAGCTCGTCGAGCTCAACAGGGAGGGCCTGCTTGCCGCGCTCGACTGGCCGCGTTTTGTGCGCACGCAGGCGGACACGCACGCGTTCTGCGCGGCCAGCGAAGCCGCGCGGCAGGACCGCAAGAGCGCCACTTACGGCGTCTGGCGCGGCGTGGCGCTGCAGGGGGTGGTGTCTTTCAACGTCGTTCACCATGCCAGCCAGAGCGGCGACATCGGCTACTGGCTAGGCAGCGCCGCACGAGGAAAGGGCGTGGCAAGTACGGCGGTGGCGGCGATGATTCGCGCGTTTTCCGATGCCGACCTGGTTCACCACTGCATCATCAAGTGCGCCACCGGCAACGAACGCAGCAAGAAGCTCGCCGAGCGCCTGGGCTTCGTTCGCGAGGGGGTGCTGAGCAAGGCCGAGAAGATCGGCGACGTCGTTCACGACCAGTACGTGTACTCGCTCGATGCACGCAGGGCGCCGGTGCTGCCCGCTTCAGTCCAGCTTCAGTGACCCCAGGCGCTGCACGATCAGGTCGTGCAGCGTCTGCGCCGCCACCGACAGGCTGCCCTCGCGCCGCTGCACCAGGTACAGCGTGCGGGTAAGGCCCGCCACCGGCAGCGGCCTTGTCACCAGCGTCTGGCGCTGGAAGTGGAACAGCGTGAGGGCCGGCACCACGCTGACACCCAGACCCGCCTCGACCAGGCCCATGACGGTGGCCAGGTGCTCCACCTCGAACACCGCGTTCAGCCGCTGCGGGTGCAGCGCCACGTCGAGCCCCTGCCGCACGCTGCTGTTGCGCGCCATCTGGATGAAGGGGTAGGGCGCGATCTTCTTCACCGTGAGGCGCGCCTCCCGCGCCAGCGGATGGTCGGCGCGGCACACCAGGTGAAAGCGGTCGCTGCACAGCTTGCGCGCGCGCAGGTCGCTGCCGGCCGTGCCACCGGCGCCCGAGGCCGCGAGCGCAAAGTCGGCCTGGCCGCTGCGCACCAGCGCAATGCAGGCGTCGGACAGCGCATCGTCCAGGTCGACGCGAATGCCGGGCCACGCCTGCATGAACTCCGCGAACACCGCCGGCAGCCAACCCGCCGCGAGCGAGGGCAGGGCGGCCACGCGCACGCGGCCCTTGCGGCGCTCCACGTGGTCGGCCAGGTCGCTCATGGCGCTGCCCATGTCGTCGAGCAGCCGGCGCGCCGAGCCTTCGAACAGCTGGCCTTCGGGCGTGAGCTGCACGCTGCGCGTGTCGCGGTCGAACAGGCGCGTGCCCACCGCGTCTTCGAGCGTGCGAATGAGCGCGCTGAACGCCGGCTGCGACAGGTGGCTGGTCTGCGCCGCGCGCGTGAAGTTGCGGTGCTCGGCCAGCGCGAGAAAGGCGCGCAGCTGCCGCGTGGAGAGGTCGGGCGTCTTTCTCAGGGGCATGGAGCAGTCATTTGAAAAGCAGATCAATTGATCCGAAGTTTCGATTTTACGGATGACGGGGCGCTGCCTACAGTGCACGGCAATGAACGCTACAGAAACGCCCACGCTGTTGATCGGCTGCGCCGCCGGCTTCTCGGGCGACCGCACCGACGCCGCGGGGCCCGTGGTCGATACGCTGATCGCGCGGCTGGCCAGCGGGCCCGAAGGCCAGCGCGCCTTCCTGATCTTCGAAACCCTGGCCGAGCGCACGCTGGCGCTGGCCCAGTTGCGCCGCCGCGCCAACCCCGACGCGGGCTACGAGCCGCTGCTCGACGACATGCTGCGGCCCGTGCTGGCGCGCTGCCTGGCGCACGGCATCCGCATCGTGAGCAACTTCGGCGCCGCCAACCCGCGCGCGGCTGCGCGGCACATCGCCCGCATGGCGCGCGAGCTCGGTGCGAGCGCGCCACGCATCGCGGTGGTCGAGGGCGACGACCTGTCGGGCCCCGAGCACCGCGCGCTGCTGAACGAAGCGCTCGGCGCACAGATGCAGGGGCTGCGCGTGGTCAGTGCCAACGCCTACATCGGCGCCGAGCCGATTGCCGCCGCGCTCGACGCGGGCGCGCAGATCGTGGTGTGCGGCCGCGTGGCCGACCCTTCGCTCACCGTCGGGCCGGCCATGTCGCACTTCGGCTGGCGCGCCGACGACTGGAACCGCCTGGGCCGCGCCACCATGGCAGGCCACCTGCTCGAATGCGGCGCGCAGGTGTGCGGCGGCTACTTCGCCGACCCCGGCTACAAGCACGTGCCGGGGCTCGAAAACGTGGGCTTCCCCATCGCCGAGATCGACGCCGAGGGCCGCTGCACCATCGGCAAGGCCGACGCCACCGGCGGCCTCGTGAGCGAAGCGACCGTGAAGGAGCAATTGCTCTACGAAGTGCACGACCCCGCCGCCTACCTGACGCCCGACGTGGTGGCCGACATCGCCGATGCCGAAGTGCGCGCGCTGCCGGGCGCCGACCGCGTCGAACTTTCCGGCGTGCGCGGCCATGAACGGCCCGGCCGCTACAAGGTCAACGTCTGCCACGAAGGCGGCTGGCTGGCCGAGGGAGAAATCTCTTATGCGGGCCCGCGCGCCGAAGCGCGTGCGCGGCTCGCGGCCGACGTGCTGAAAAAGCGCCTGGCAGGGCTCGCGCTGCGCGTGGACCTGATCGGCGCGCTGAGCATCCTGGGCGACGACGCCGGCCGCGTGCTGGCCGACACGCCCGACGCCGGCCTGCGCGACGTGCGCCTGCGCGTGGCCGCCACGCACACCGATCGCGCGCAGGCCGAGCGCCTGGCGCGCGAAGTCATGGCGCTCTACACCTGCGGCCCCGCGGGCGGCGGCGGCGTGCGCACCGCGCTCACGCCGCGGCTCAACACGCTGTCGTGCCTGCTGCCGCGCGACGCCATTCCGGTTCGCTTCGAACTGCTGGACGCGGAGGCGCTCGCATGAACACCCCTGAGCAAGACACGGTCGAAGTGCCCCTGTACCGCGCCGCCCATGGCCGCACGGGCGACAAGGGCGACCGCTCGAACATCAGCGTCATCGCCTGGCACGCGGACCTGTTCGAGCTGCTGGTTGCGCAGCTCACGCCCGAGCGCGTGGCCGCGCAGTTTCGCCACCGCGCGCCCTCGCAGGTGCAGCGCTTCGTGCTGCCGAAACTGCACGCGATGAACTTCGTGCTCGACGCCGTGCTCGACGGCGGCGTGAACGATGCGCTGAACCTCGATGCGCACGGCAAGGCGCTGTCCTTCCTGCTGCTCGACATGCCCGTTCGCGTGCCGCGCGCGCTCGTGCCCTTGCTGGCCGGGCCGTAGCGACACACGTTCCCTTTTTCCCTCACTCACCCATTCCATCCGGAGACAAAACAATGAAACGATTTCCCCTTGCCGCACTGACCGTCGCCCTCGCCATGGTGCCCTTGCTCGGCCATGCGCAGGCCTTCCCCGAAAAGGCCATCACCTTTGTCGTGCCCTTTGCGGCCGGCACCGCCACCGACCAGATCGCGCGCGCGCTCGGCAACCAGATCGCCACCGAGACCAAGCAGGCCGTCATCATCGACAACAAGGCCGGCGCCAGCGGCTTCATCGCCTCGCAGGCCGTGGCCAAGGCGCCCGCCGACGGCTACACCGTGCTCATCACCACCAACACCACGCACGCGGCCAACGAGCACCTGTTCAAGAAGCTGCCCTACGACCCGGTGAAAGACTTTTCGCCCGTCGCCGCGCTGGGCAAGGGCGGGCAGATCATGGTGGTGAACCCTGCATTTCCCGCGAAGAGCGTGGCGGAGTTCATCGCGCTCGCGAAGAAGGACCCGGGCAAGTACAGCTTCGGCAGCGGCAGTTCGTCCAGCCGCATGGCGGGCGAGTTGCTGCAGCAGATGGCCGGCATCAAGCTGCTGCACGTGCCCTACAAGAGCAACACGCTGGCCGTGACCGACCTGTTGGGCAGCCAGATCAACATGATGATCACCGACACGGCCACCGGCCTGCCGCAGGTAAAGGCGGGCAAGCTGCGCGCGCTGGGCATTTCCAGCGCCGCGCGCTCGCCGCTGGCGCCCGACGTGCCCACCATTTCCGAGGCCGGCGTGAAGGGCTACGAAATGGGCTACTGGTTCGCGGCTTACGCGCCCGCGAAGACCCCGCCCGCCGTGGTCAAGCGCCTGAACGAACTGCTGGTGAAGGCCGCGAAGAGCGACGCCGCAAAGACCGCCTTCTACGAGCCGACCGGCACCGAGGTGTTCACGACCTCGCCGGAAGAGCTGGGCAAGTTCCAGACCGCCGAGTCGCAGAAGTGGGGCCGGATCGTGAAGGCTGCGGGCATCGAAGCCGAGTAGCAGGCACGCCGTAACGCGCATCGGCGCCGCGACGACACAAGACATACAACAGGAGACAAACCATGAAACGCTGGAGCCCTTTGGCTGCCACGGTGGCTTCGGCCGCCCTTTTTCTGAGTGCATGCGGCGGCAGCGGTGAAGGAGGGGGCGGTTTGTTGCCGCCCCCGGCCGCCACCACGACATCGCCCGCGGCCACGCCACCCGTGGCTGCGGCCGCCCCCAGGTACAAGCTCGCCATCACCGCCACCGAAGACGTGCCCGGCACCTTCGGCAGCGTGGGCGCCTACGAGAAGATCAGCGGCACCTTCACCGGCGAGGTCGACCCGAAGGACCCGCGCAACGCCATCATCCAGGACCTGCAACTCGCGCCGCTCAACGCCAACGGCAAGGTCGAGTACGCGTCGGACTTCGTGCTCTTCAAGCCCAAGGACATGCGCAAGGCCAGCGGCGTGCTGCGCTACGACGCGCCGAACCGCGGCAACATCGTCAACCTCGACCCGTACTTCGCCTCGCGCGGCCATGTGTTCCTCACGGCCGCGTGGCAGGGCGACGTGCCGGCCGCGCCGGGCAAGCTCACGCTGAAGGTGCCGGTCGCGAAGAATGCCGACGGCAGTTCGATCACCGGCACCTACCGTGCCGAACTGCTGCCGACCACGGCCACCAACGATTCGCTGCCGCTGCCCGGCGGCCCGTTCAACGCGGCCATGCAGGCCTATGCCACGGCAAGCCTGGACAACACGCAGCCCGGCTACGTGCTCACGCGCCGCGTCAACGAAGGCGATGCGCGCCAGCTCATTCCCGCGAGCGAATGGAAGTTCGCGAAGTGCGGTGCTGCCACGCCGTTCCCCGGCACGCCCGACGAGACGAACGTGTGCCTGAAGGACAAGTGGGATCCGGCGTACCTGTACGAGCTGGTCTACGTCGCGAAGGACCCGAAGGTCATGGGCCTGGGCCTGGCCGCGCTGCGCGACATGATCGGCTTCTTCCATCGCAGCGCGAGCGACGCCGCAGGCACCGCCAACCCGGTGGCCGCCGCCATCAGGAACACCATTGCCTCGGGCGTGTCGCAGTGCGGCAACTTCATGAAGACCTTCGTTCATCTTGGCTTCAACGAGGACAGCGCGGGCGGCAAGGTGTTCGACGGCGTGTTCGCGCAGATTGCGGCGCGGCAAACCAACATCAACATGCGCTTCTCGGTGCCGGGCGGCGGCGGTGGCGTGCGCGCCGACCACAGCGCCTTCGGCCAGGCCGGTGCGCGCGGCCTGTCGAAGGACTACGTGGACGACGTGGCGCAGCGCCGAGGCGGCATTCTGTCGCGCTGTGAGGCGAGTGGCACCTGCCCCAAGCTCTTCATCGGCTTCAGCGGTACCGAGTTCTGGACCCTGCAGGGTTCGCCGCTGCTGACCGATGCGTGGGGCAGCGCCGACCTGGTGCAGCCCGGCAACGCGCGCATCTACTACTACGCGAGCTCGCATCACCTGCTGGGCCTGGCCTCGCTGCCGGGCGCAAGCGCCGGTGCGCTGTATGCGACCAATGCGAACACGGGCGTGATTCCGGTGGTGCGTGCGCTGTACCAGAACCTCGACGACTGGGTCGTCAACGGCACCACGCCGCCCGACAGCCAGGTGCCCAGGCTGGCCGATGCGACGCTGGTGCGACCGCAGCAGGTCAGGTTTCCGGCCATTCCGGGCGCGAGCTACACCGGGCTGGTCAACACCTATTCGCTGCTCGACTGGGGTCCCAACTACCGCCCGCAGGACGAGAGCGGCATCGCCACGCAAGTGCCACCGGCCAGGCTGGGGCGCGACTACGCGATCCTGGTGCCGCAGGTGGACGCGGACGGCAACGACGTCGCAGGCATCCGAAGCGTGGACGTGGCCGTGCCGCTGGGCACCAACACCGGGTGGAACACCACCAACGTGCCCGGGCGCATCGACCAGGCGGGGCTGTTCGGCTCGTACTTCGCGTTCGCCAAGACCCCGGCGCTGCGTGCGGGCGACCCGCGCCTGTCGCTGCAGGAACGCTACGTGGACCAGGCGGGCTACGTCGCGGCCGTCACCGCCGCCGCCAATGACCTGGTGGCCAGGCGCTTCATGCTGCGCGTCGATGCCGATGCGGCCATCGCGAACGCGGTCGCCAACCCGGTGCTGCCTTGACTAGTCCGCACGCGGTGCGCTGTGCACCGCGAACCCTGCCTGGCCCGGCGCAATGTCGGGCCGCAGGGTGAGGGCGGGAATGTCGTAGTCGCCGGCGTTCTGCGGGCGGAACGGAATCGGCTCGGTCGTGAACAGCGTGTCGAGCCGCTGGCCCAGTTCTTCGGTGATGCGCGCGTAGGCCGCCGCGTCGACCTTGTGCGTGCGATACACCAGGTACGGCGGCAGCACGTCGAAGCCCGGGTAGTAGAGGATGCCGTGCTGGATCGGAAACAGCAGGTCGTCCATCGGCCCGTTGACGCCGCGCGGCGCGTAGTGCGACTCCCAGCCGCCCGCCGTCACCACCAGCATCGCGCGCTTGCCGGCCAGGGTGCCTTCGCCGAAGCGGTCGCCCCAGTGCGTGTCGGAGTGCTCGCCCACGCCGTAGGCGAAGCCATAGGCATAGATGCGCTCGACCCAGCCCTTGAGGATGGCGGGCATCGAATACCACCACAGCGGAAACTGCAGGATCACCGCGTCGGCCCACAGCAACTTCTGCTGCTCGGCGGCGATGTCGGCCGCCTGGGTTCCGGTTTCGAAGGCGCGCAGCGACTCCAGCGAGGGGTCGAAGCGCGCGGCGCTGTCGCGCGCGGGAAAGTCGTCGGCGTCGAGCGCGGGCTTCCAGCGCATGGCGTACAGGTCGGACACGCGCACGGCATGGCCCGCGGCGGCAAGGCGCTTGGCCGTGAAGCGATGGAGCGAGCCGTTGAGCGAGGCGGCTTCGGGGTGGGCAAGAACGAGCAGGATGTTCACGGTGTCTGAGGCTTTCGAATGAATGAGCCCTCAGGTTAGGCAGCGTGGCGCTATATTGGAAATGAATAGTTTGAATTCCAGGTATTGCCATGAACAATTTCAGCCGCCTTGACCTGAACCTGCTCGTCACGCTCGACACCCTGCTGGCCGAGCGCAACGTGACACGCGCCGCCGAGCGCCTGAACCTGTCGCAACCCTCGGTGAGCGTGCAGCTTGCCAGGCTGCGCGAGGTGTTCGACGACCCGCTGCTGGTGCCCGCGCAACGCGGCATGCGACCCACGGCGCGCGCCGACGAGCTGCGGGAGCCGCTGCGCGAAGCGCTCGAATCGCTGGGCCGCGCGGTGGCGCCCACGAAGCCCTTCGACCCCGCCCAAGCCACCACCACCTGGCGCGTGGCCGCCGCCGACTATGCCGAGTCGGCCATCCTGCTGCCGGCACTGGCCGGGTTGCGCGCCGCGGCGCCGCGCACGCGGCTGGCCGTGGTGGAGGCCGTGCCGTCACGCATGGCGCGGCAGCTGGAGCAAGGGGAGATCGACCTGTTCTTTCACACCAGCGTGGGTGCACCGCCCGGCCTGCACCGGCGGGTGTTGTTCCACGAGCGCTATGTGCTTGCAGGGCGGGCAGGGCACCCGCGCCTGAAGCGGCGCCCGACGCTCGCGCAGTTCTGTGTGCTGGAGCACGTGGTGGTGTCGCCCGGCGGCGGCGGCTTTGCCGGGCCGACCGATGAAGCGCTGGCCGAACAAGGCCTGAGCCGGCGCGTGGCGCTGTCGGTGCCGCACTTTCTTTTCATGATGTCGGTGCTGGCGCAGACAGACATGGTGGCGATGCTGCCGGAGCGGCTGGCGCGCGGCGCGCCGGGACTCAGGGTGGTGGAGGCACCGCTGGAGGTGCCGGGGTATGAGATGGCAATGCTGTGGCATGAGCGACGGCATCGGGACTCGGGGCATCGATGGTTGCGGGAGTGGATTGCGGGGAGTCGTTGAAGGCGTTGGAGGGGTGTTCTGGTGGAACAAATTCTCGAGCGATACGCCTGGCGCCACCGTGGGCAAGAGGCGATGTGAGGATCACGCAATTGGAGTCGGCTTCAGATTCATTGCAGTCGTTAGGCCGGGTCTGGTGAATGTCTCTTTCGGGCCCAAAGCCGTCTGTGGCCCCACTCCAAAGCGGACGCCGATTGCTACGAACTCAGCAGCCCAGGCTTGAATCACTTGGGCGCAACGTGGGGAGGAACGCCGTTAACCCAGGGCACCTCGAGCTCTTCCTCCAAGGCACTCACTTCTTCCATGGTGAACCACACGCCGTGGGCGTCCACCCAGTATTGCTTGCCACCAACAATGCGAACCGATTTCGAGATGCCATTGAAATCGCGACGCAGCAGCAAGTCTGTGGGCACAACTTCAGTTAGAAAAACCGTGTTCTCCGGGGGTACGCCATGCTCGAGAGGATGCAGTGCATGTGACCTACTGCCACTTGGCGACGCGCAAAGCGCGACCTGGTACTTCTTGCTCGGGTCAACCTCAGACCGTTTCCACATGCCAGTCCTCCATTGTTTGCGGCGAAGACAGGCCGCCCGCCTCCGGGAAATGTCCGGTTCTGGCCGAGCGCCGTCGATCTCAATGAATAGACCGGTGACCAGTGAATTTCAAGAAATCGGAATAATGATAGAGACCAACAAATAATCCGACGGCGAGAGCTAGTAGGAAGTAGCCAGCAAGAATCCAGAAGGGGGCCGCAGCGAGGAGTGCTCCGATCTCTCTGAAGTCCATGGCGGGGAACAACACTACAAGCGGGATGATGACGGACATGATCAGCACAGGAATCATGTAGAGCACGGAAAACTGGACACCACGAAATATTACTGATGTCTTCTCATCCCACAGGTTCGGTTGAATCATCAGCGGGATAGAGAAGAAATGATATGGCTTTCCGGGTACGTGAGTTGGTGGAGGATTCATCTAGAACGAGAAGAAGCGAGGCGGTCAGCAAAGGTGCGCTCCGGACCAATTTCGCTGCACGAGCCGCTGAGTGCAGAGACAGGCAGATTCGGCGCCTCTCGCGAATGACCGGTCGTGGCCGAAGTTTGCCTGACGAAGCGGCCACCGGTTGTGGCCGGTTGCTGGCTGCTTCAGAAGCCCTTTCGTTGAATTCGCTCCCCGGCGATGAAGCTCGGAATTGAGTCAACTTCGCCCGGCTGCAACGGCCGCCAGTCGGACTCCAAAATTCCATAATCCGCTTGAGCACGGTTGATCGCCTCTTGGAGGCTGAACATCAGGTGGTCTCCTTCGATGTCCATCGTGGCGAAATCGTAAAACCGGACTTGCATGTACCACGGCTGGTCATCCCCCCGCATACCAAGAAGAGCAACCGACCTCACTGCTGGTCGAAATGGATTCTGCTTCCTGACGTTCGCAAACAGGTTCTCTAGCGTGTGATTCATGCCGAATTTTGCCGCAGCGTGGAATGACCGGTCTTGGCCGAACCCGGAAGTCTAGCCTCGGCCAACGACAGCCCGCTTCCGCTGGCAAAGCCGACTATCAACGCTGAGTTGAACAGCCAACAGAAGGCCATCATTCACCTCAACGTGTCCGAGCGGCAGATGCGCCGTTTGAGTTCAGCGATGCCGCACCGCACGCACCGCTGCTCTTGGCGGCTTGGCCCATGCACCGACCCCGCCGCACGCGCCGCCGTCAGCCAGGGCCAGCCCGCATCAGGCCTCCGGCTCCCACTCGCCCGCGCACTGCTGAAACAACTCCCTCGCCTCGTGCACAAGATCCGTCGCGATCCAGAGCATGTTCTCCAGATGCGTCGGCCCGTCGCCAGCCGTCCATTCGATCCCCTCGCCGCGGCAGCACCACAGCAGCGATCTCAACTGCTCCAGTTTGTTTTCGAGGAGGTCCGCGGCGCTGGGGCCGCTGGTGCCCGCGTTGGTGGTGGTTGCTGCGGGAGATGCCGGCGTGCGACGCCGGGCCATAATTCGTTTAGCCATTTGTTGTGCCTTATTTCCAAGGTGATGCACTTCAGGTGGTCAGACGGTCGGGGTGTTTGCGCACCCCGGCCGTCGCCTTCTTTCTTGTTTGCCTCGCATTCGCCCCGATGCATGCTGCACCGAAGGCCCGCCGCGAAGCCAGCGGCTCGTTCATCCGAAGTCTTGTGTGTGACGCCTTCCTTGCCCGCTAGGTGGGGCTTTGAGTGACAGGGGCATCCACTTTAAAGAGGCAAATCGCAGGCGGGCCAACTGAATGCGCTAGTAAGTCTCAGATCGCGCGATTCAATGGTTTCCCAATGTCGCCATCGAGCCCGCGCGCAGATCAGGACACCAGCATCCGCCACGGCATAGACCATCCGTCGAGTGCCCAACAGCCGATGGTCGCCCTAGCATTCGACACGTTGCCGCTCTTCCAACGTCTCCGATGAAACAGCTCGCCTTCTTCGCCGCCACAGCCTTGCTCTGCTGGGGCGCATTCGCCGCCGAGCCCGCCAAGGACCACCCCCTGGTCGGCCGGTATGAAGGCGCGGTGCTCGACGGCTACAAGGCCGCCGCCTACGACGAGGTCGGCCTCATCAAGGAGCCTTTCCAGAACTGGGCCGGCGGCAAGCCCGACCTGCTGCAGGTCGAAGGCAAGGTCACGCTCTACCTCTACAGGCTGCCCAAGGAGCGCTCGCTGCTCGAGGTACAGCGCAACTACGAGTCCAGCCTGAAGGCCAAGGGCTTCGAGGTGCTGTTCAGCTGCGGCACGGCCAACGCCTCCTGCTACAAGCCGCGCCCCAACAGCGTGGACACCAACACGCCCTACGACTTTGCGCTGGCCTTCGACAACCCCGAATGGCCGCGCCTGGGCAGCCGTGGCGACTACGCGCGCAACTACTTCGGTGTGAGCGGGCGCTACCTGCTCGCGAAGAAGGCCGGGCCCACCGGCACCGTGTACGCCAGCATCGCGCTGGCCGAGCACAACGCCGATGTCGGCAACCACGCCTTGGTGCGCGTAGTGGAAACCAAGGCGATGGAAGACAACAAGATCGTGTTCGTCGACGCCACGGCCATGCAGAAGAGCCTGGCCGAAACCGGGCGCATCAATCTCTACGGCATCCTGTTCGACCTGGACAAGGACGTCATCAAGCCCGAGTCTCAACCCACGCTCGACGAGATGACCAAGCTCATGCGCGGCAACCCGCCGCTCAAGCTGTCGGTGGTGGGCCACACCGATGCGCAGGGCGAGGCGAAGCACAACGACGACCTGTCCAAGCGCCGTGCGCTGGCGGTGATTGCGGTGCTGGTGAAGGCGGGGGTGGACCCGCGCCGCTTCACCACGCGCGGTGCCGGTGCGTCGGAGCCGGTGGCGCCCAACGACAACGAGGCGGGGCGCGCGAAGAACCGGCGGGTGGAGCTGGTAAGGCTCTGATTCCGCGGCCCGCGCGTTCGCACCACCTTCCCGTCAAATGATGGGCACGCTGGCCTCCTTCAGCACGCGCAGCACGAAGTGCGACTTGCTGTGCCGGATGCCAGGAATCTTGTAGAGCTTTTCGCGCAGCAGCCGTTCGTAGTCGCGCGTGTCGCGCACTGCGATGCGAATGTAATAGTCGTAGTCGCCCGACACCAGGTAGGCCTCCTGGATCTCTGGAATGGTGGCCAGCGTGCGGCCGAAGTCGTACAGGGTTTCGTCGGTGTGGCTCTCCAGCGTGACCTGCACGATTACCGAGTCGTGGTAGCCGAGCTTGGCCGGGTCGATGTCCACCGTGTAGCGCTTGATGACCCCCGTGGCCTCGAGTTTCTTGATGCGCGTCCAGCAGCTGGTGGGCGACAGACCCACCTCGTTGCCGATGTCCTGCAGCGTCTTGCGCGAGTCGAGCAGCAGCACGCGCAGGATCGCCAGGTCGGTCTTGTCGAAAGATCCTTCGCCATCGCCGGGGATTTGCCGATTGATTTTCATGAATCGCGTCCAAAGAGCCAAAAGAAAGATGCTTATTTTGCGCTCAAACCGGAAGAATTGACGGCATGCGACTGCTCGACCTACCCCTCACGCCCACCCTGTCCCTTCACGCCGAGGCGCCAGCCCGTATCCGCAATGGCGCCGAAGCATTGCTCGACACCTTGGTCGAGTGCGGCGTGGACACCATCTTCGGCTACCCCGGCGGTGCCGCGCTGCCGCTGTACGACGCGCTGCATGGGGAGCCGCGGCTGCGCCATGTGCTGGTGCGCCACGAGCAGGCGGCGGTGCACGCGGCCGAGGGCTATGCGCGCAGCACCGGCCGCGTGGGCGTTGTGCTGGTCACCTCGGGGCCGGGCGTGGGCAACACCATCACCGGGCTGCTCGACGCCATGAGCGACTCGGTGCCGGTGCTGTGCATCAGCGGGCAGGTGGCCACCGCCGTCATCGGCACGCAGGCCTTCCAGGAGAGCGACGCGCTGGGCATGTCGCGCTCGGTGACCAAGTGGAACAAGCAGGTTCGCTCGGCCGACGACGTGCCCGCGCTGGTGCGCCGCGCGCTGGAGATCGCCACCACCGGCCGGCCGGGCCCGGTGCTGCTCGACGTGCCGAAGGACATCCAGCTCGACCGCCTGGGCCGCCAGCCCGAGGCCACGCCGTCGAGGCCCTTGCGCGCCTTGCGCACCCACCGCACGCCGCTGCCGCCCAAGGCCATGATGCAGCGCGCCGCCGACCTGCTCTCGACCGCGCGCCGCCCGGTGATCTACGGCGGCGGCGGGCTGGTGAACTCGGGCCCGGCGGCGTGCGAGGCCTTTGCCAGGTTGGTGAACCTGCTGCATGCACCGTGCACGCTCACGCTGATGGGGCTGGGCGCGTTCCCCGCGTCCGACCCGAAGTTCATCGGCATGCTGGGCATGCACGGCATGCTCGAGGCCAACCTGGCGATGCACGAGGCCGACCTGGTGGTGTGCGTCGGCGCGCGCTTCGACGACCGCGTGACCGGCAAGCTCGACGAGTTCTGCCCGCATGCGCGAAAGATCCACATCGACATCGACCCCGGCAGCATCAACAAGGTGGTGCAGGTCGACGTGCCGATGGTAGGCGACTGCGGCGCTGTGCTCGACGGCCTGCTGGCGCTGCTGCCCGCACATTTCGCGCCCGAGCGGCTCGCGCCGTGGTGGGCGCGCATCGAGCGCTGGCGTGGCGAAGACTGCCTGGCCTTCGAGGCGCGGGAAGACGCGATCCTGCCGCAGCAGCTGATGTCGAGCCTGCAGCAGGCCATCGAGGCGACGGGGCGCGACACCATCGTGTCGACCGACGTGGGCCAACACCAGATGTGGGCCGCGCAGTACCTGCGCTTCGACAGCCCGCGGCATTGGCTCACCTCGGGTGGGGCGGGGACGATGGGCTACGGCCTGCCGGCCGCCATCGGCGCGCAGATCGGCCACCCGGAGGCGCTGGCGGTGTGCGTGAGCGGCGATGCGTCGGTGCTCATGAACATCCAGGAACTGTCGACGGCCGTGCAGCACCGCGCGGCGGTGAAGCTGGTGCTGTGCAATAACGGCTACATGGGCATGGTGCGCCAGTGGCAGGAGCTGAACCACGGCAACCGCCTGAGCCACAGCTGGAACGAGGCATTGCCCGATTTCGTGGCGCTGGCCAAGGCCTTCGGCTGGGGCGCGCGGCGGGTGAGCGACCCGGCCGAGCTGCAAGCCGCGCTGGACGAGTGCCTGGCGAGCGACGGTCCGTTCTTTCTCGACGTGCAGGTCGCGGCGCAGGAGAACTGCTTTCCGATGATGCCGTCGGGGCACGGGCACCACCGGGTGATGTTGGCGAAGGACCGCTGGTACGAAGAGGCCTGAGTTTTGTGTTGTCCCCTCTCCCGCAAGCGGGAGAGGGCTAGGGTGAGGGCTCTGTGCCTTCGATAGGGCACGGCTCGTGCGTTGAAGCCGATGCCCTCACCCCAGCCCCTCTCCCCAAGGGGAGAGGGAGCAAGGCGGGACGGGGCTTCTTGCGGTGTTCCGCGGAAGATCAAGAGTGCCCGTCCACCCGCATCTGGAACAGGAAGTAGGGCGGAATGCACGCGCCGTTCCCCTCGGCTTGGCCCTCAGCCTGCGCGCAGATGTAGTCGTCGCGGCAGGCCTGTTGCGCCGAACAGCTGCGCAGGTTGCCGGGCCTTGTGTGCCTGGCCAGGCATTCGCCGAACGGCTTCTTCGCGGCGAGACAGCTGTTGAAGTCGCTGAGGACCGCGATTCCGCCGCAGGTGCCGTTCTTGTCGTTCGGGTCGCAGGGGCCGGAGCACATGCCGCCGGGGAAACCGACCGACGTGGTCTCGCACACCGAGGCCGCGCCTTCGCAGGCGACGCGCGGCAGCTTCTGCGCGCGGTCCAGCCAGGGGTTGGCCGACTGCGTGATGCGCGTGGGCTCGCAGCGTGCGCCGACCGTGGCTTTCTCGGGCGCGGCGTTCGGCGCGCCAGGTTCGTCGGGCTCGGCGAGCGGACGGAACGGATCGGGCCGCGGCGTCGATAGCGACGCCTTCACGTATGTGGCACGGCGCGCCAGCTCGTCCTGCAGATGCGGCGAGTGCGGCACGGCGAGCGCATTGCCCGGCGTGAAGGTGCGCGATGCGCCGCGCCGGTCCACGCCCAGCAAATGAAAGCCCGCGACCGCGCGGCTCTGGTGGCAGCCCGCGCAGCTCAGGTCGTCGAGCCGGCGCAACACGGCCTGCGGCGACTTCAGCGTGCGGCTGCCTTCGACGGCCTGCCACTCGCCCGCCGGGAAGACCTGCGCGAAGGGTTGGTTGGCAAGCCGTTCGAGCCCGCGCGGCGCCACCGAGGTGGCTTCTGTCGCCAGGAACTTCTCGGGAATCTGCAGCGTGGCTTCGTCGAGCGCGCGCAGGTTGGCCGGCTGCGCAATCCATTGCTGCAGTTCCTTGCGCAGCGGCGCATCGGCCTTCAGCTTCGCGACGTCGGGCGTGTTCTCCAGCGGCGCCACGTCGAAGCGCCTGGCGACCGCGTTCCAGCGGAAGGCGCGCAGCATGTACTCGGCATGCCCGCCCAGGTCGGGCCGCACCGCCGACGGCCAGCGCACGCTCTGCAGGTTGGTGGTGATCTGCGCGATGCGCGCCGGTGCCAGGCGTTGCGGCGCGAGCGGGCCGTCTGCCGACACGAGCCAGCGGCCCAGCGCCTCGCCGCTCATCGAAGCCGCAGGCGGCTGCCAGCGTTTCGCGGCGCTGGCGCAACTGCCGCTTGCATCGGGCGCGTCGCCGCGCAGCTCCACGTTGACGGTCATCGGCAGGCGCGACTGCATCGCGGCCGTGCTGTAGGCCAGCCGGTACACCAGCCGCGTCTCGCCGCAGGCGCCGCTCTGGAAGGGCCGGCGGTCCATGCGGTTGGCCACGCCGACCAGTTCGAACCAGGCATCGGGGCTCGCGAGCCAGCGCGCGTCGAACAGGCGGTGGGGGTATTTCGAAATGCCGACGCCGGCCTGCCTGTCACGACGCTGGATGCCCGCAAGGCTCTGGCCGATCGGCTCGGCGATGGAGCGCCACGCGGGTGAGCGCATCAGCGCCTGGTTGGTCGCGATGCCGTCTGCGGAGGCTGGCGCATCAGCGGCCCAGTGAGAGAAACCGGCACCGGATTTTTCTGCGGCCTGCAGCGCGGTGGGCGAAGTGACGAGGAGCACCGGCTCCGCGGCGTGGATCGCCGGCGCGGCGAGGGAAAGCGTGAGGGCGAGCGTGAGGGCGAGGGCCAGCGCAAGGCCGGCGGCCAGGTGTTTGGAAAAAGGCACGCGGACGATTGTGCCGCGCTGCTTCACACCGCCCGGGTCTGTTCCATCTGCCGGCGCATCAGGCCGGCCACGGCCACGCCTTGCGCGTCGCCCAGCTGCTCCAGCGCCGCGATAACGCCCCGGCGGTCTTCTTCGGATCGGTCCTGGTTGAGCTTGTACTTGCCCTCGAGCACGCGCACCGGAATCTCCACCGCCGCGATCATGTCCAGCCGCGGCGCCACGAAGTCGAAGGGCATCGCGTCGTAGTCCCATTCCCCACCCAGCGGTGTGTCGTACACCGCCACCGTGCGGCGCAGCACCGCATGCACGGCCAGGCGGTCCTCGACCACGCGGGGCGTGCCGCGTGCATGGATGGCGGTGTAGTTCCAGGTGGGGAAGGTGCTCTGCTTCACGTACCAGCTGGGGGTGACGAAGGCATGCGGGCCCTGGAAGATGGCCAGTGCCTCACCGCCCGCGCACAGGTCGGCGTACTGCGGGTTCTTCTTCGACAGGTGCGTGGTCAGCAGGCCGGGGCCACCGCCCGCCGTGTCGTCTTGCGCATCGAGCAGAAAGGGCAGGTGCGTGGCATTGACGCCTTGCGCGCCGACGGTGACCAGCGTGGCGAAGCTCCATGCGCGCATGCCGGCATGCAGCGTGGCGAGGTCGGCCTCGATGTAGGGCTTGGGTGTGTACATGCGCGCTCAGCCCCGGGTCAGCGTGCGCAGCCAGCGCACCGAATCGTCGAAGGCGCGGCCGGCCACGTCGGCGACGGACACCGCTTCCAGAAACCCGTGGATGGTGCCGGGGTAGAGCGTGTCGGTCACCGCCACCCCGGCGGCGCGCAGGGCGCGTGCCATCAGCACGTTGTCGTCGTACAGCGGATCGCACTCCGCGACGACCATGCACGCGGGCGGCAGGCCGTCGAGTCGGGCCGTCAGGCTGTGAAGCCGCGGGTCGCGGAAGTCGTCGGGCTTGCGCAGGTAAAGGCCGTAGAACCACACCATCATGTGCAGCGACAGGCCGTACTCGCCCGCGCCGTAGCGCACCGCCGACTCGCGGTACAGCTCGGTGCTGTAGGCGCCGTAGTTCAGCAGCATGCCCAGCGGCAGCGCATCGCCGCTGTCGCGCAGCACCAGGCAGGCGCCCACCGACAGGTTGGCGCCTGCCGAGTCGCCGCCGATGAAGAGCTGCGCGGGGTCGATGTCGAGCGTGCGCGCGTTTGCCCGCAGCCAGCGCATCACGTCCACGCATTCGTCGTGCGGCTGCGGAAACTGCGCCTTGGGTGCGCGCGTGTAGTCGATGCCGACGACCGCGATGCCCGCGCGGCCCGCGTACTCGCGCATCACGCGGTCGTGGGTGTCCAGGCTGAACAGCACGAAGCCGCCGCCGTGGATGTAGATCAGCGCGCCTTGCAGCGCGCGGGCCTCGGGGTAGTGCACGCGGATGCGCACGTTGCCATGGCGGGTCGGCACATGGTGCTCGACGGTGCGCGCCATCTGCGGGCCGCCTTGCGTCCATGGTGCGCGCACCTTCTCCGCGTTGGCGCGGCCCTCGGCAATGGGAATGGTGTGGCGCTTCGGGTAGCGGCTGCCCTCGGCGGCCATGAGGCGCATGAACTCGACGATCTGCGGGTCGAGCGGCGGCGGCGCTGAAGGTTCGAGCCAGGAGTACGGCGAAGGAGACGTCACGCGAAGGCTTTCTCGGGAACGGGGGTGTCGGCGGGGTTCAGGGCGGCAAGGGTGGCCAAGGTGGCAAGAGGCCGCGGCGTGGCCGCGAGCAGCGCCTGCGTGTAGGCATGGCGCGGCTCGTCGAACACCGCGTCGCGCGGGCCTTGTTCCACGATGCGCCCGCGCTCCATCACGATCACGCGGTCGGCGATCTGCTCGACGGCCGCAAGGTCGTGGCTGATGAAGAGGCAGGCGAAGCCGTGGTGCGCCTGCAGGCTCTGGAACAGGCGCAGCACCTGCGCCTGGATGGTCATGTCCAGCGCGGACACGGGCTCGTCGGCCACCACGAAGGCAGGCCGGCGCACCAGCGCACGCGCAATCGCCACGCGCTGGCGTTGCCCGCCCGACAGCTCGTGCGGGTAGCGCGCGCCCAGGCCGTCCAGACCGACTTCGTCCAGCGTTTCCTTCATGCGCCGCACGCGTGCCGCCGCATCGAGCAAGGGCAGGTGGCGCAGCGGCTCGGCCACGATGTCCTGCACGCGCATGCGCGGGTCCAGCGAGGAGAACGGGTCTTGAAACACCAGCTGGCAGGCCAGCCGGAAGCGGTGCAGCGCGGCGCGGTCGGCCGTGCGCACGTCTTCGCCGCGGAACAGGATCTGGCCGCTCTGCGACGGCGCCAGCCGCAGGATGGCGCGGCCCAGCGTGGTCTTGCCCGAGCCGCTGCCGCCGACCAGCGCGACCATCTCGCCGGGGTGGATGTCGAGGTCGAGCGTGTCTATCACGCGTTGCGGCGCATGGCGCTTGAACAGGCCGGCGCGCGCGCCGGGGTAGCTCACGCACAGGCCGCGCACCTGCACCAGCGGCTGCTGTTGCGCCGCGCTTTGCGCCTTGGCAGCCTGGCGGCGCGGCAGCGCATCGACCAGCTTGCGGGTGTAGGCCTGCTTCGGTTCGACGAGGATGGCGGGCACGTCGCCGGTCTCCACCAGCCGGCCCTTCTCCAGCACGATGGCGCGCTGCGCATAGCGGCCCACCAGCCCGAGGTTGTGCGTGATGAGCAGCACGGCCGTGCCGTTGTCGCGCGCCAGGCCCACCATCAGGTCGAGCACCTCGCGCTGGCTCAGCGTGTCGAGCGCGGTGGTCGGCTCGTCGGCGATCAGCAGGCGCGGCTTCAGCAGCATCACGCTGGCCAGCATGATGCGCTGGCGCATGCCGCCCGAGAACTCGTGCGGGTAGGCGTGCATGCAGCGCTCGGGGTCGGCAATCTGCACGCGGTGCAGCATGTCCAGAATGCGCGCGCGAATCTCCGCGGCCGAGAGCTTGGTGTGCATGCGCAGCCCCTCGGCCATCTGCTCGCCGATGCGGTGCACGGGGTTGAGCGAGACCATCGGCTCCTGGAACACCATGCCGATGCCGGGGCCGCGAATGGGGCGCATCGCTTTCACGTCACGTGTGCTCAGGTCTTCGCCGTCGAACACGATGCGCCCGCCGGTCTGCGCAATGCCCGGTGGCAGCAGTTGCAGGATGGCGCGCGCGGCCATGGTCTTGCCGCTGCCCGATTCGCCGACCACGGCAAGGAACTCGCCGGGCTTCACGTCGAAGCTCAGCTCGTGCACCAGCGGCTGGGTGCCGTGGCGCAGTTCGATCTTCAGGTGCTCGACCGACAGCACGGGTGGGTTGGATGGAATGTTCATGCCTTCTCCGTGCGCGGGTCGAGCCGGTCGCGCAGCGACTCGCCCAACAGGTTGATGCCCAGCAGCGTGAGCGCGATGCACAGGCCCGGCACCACGCACAGCCACACGGCCGAGGCCATGTAGGGCCGCGCGCTCGCGAGCATGTTGCCCCAGGTGGGCGCGGGCGGCGGCACGCCCAGGCCGAGAAAGCTCAGCGCGCTTTCCGACAGCAGCACCCAGCCGAACATGCTGGTGGCCAGCACCGCGACGGGCGCCACGCAGTTGGGCAGGATGTGGCGCCACATGGTGTAGAGCTCGCTGTTGCCGATCATGCGCGAGGCCTCCACGTATTCGCGCTCGCGCAGCGACAGCACGGTGCCGCGCACCACGCGCACCACCGAGGGCGCATAGGCCATGCTGAGCGCCAGCACGATGCCCCACTTGTTGGCGCCCACGATCACCATCACGCCCAGCGCCAGCAGCAGGCCCGGGAATGCCAGCAGCGTGTCGTTGAAGGCCATGAGCACGCGGTCGGTCCAGCCGCGCACGAAGCCCGCGACCACGCCCACCACCAGCCCGATGGCGGTGGCCAGCGTGACCGTGAGCAATGCGACCAGGCAACTGGTGGCGGCCCCCTGCATGGCGCGGCTTGCCACGTCGCGGCCGAATTCGTCGGTGCCCAGCCAGTGCGCCATGGAAGGCGGCTGCAGCTTGGAACGCAGGTCGATGCCCAGCGGGTTGTAGGGCGTCCACACGGCCGCCAGCACGGCCAGGACCAGCAGCACCGCAATGAGCACGCCGCCGATGAGGGTATGGGTCTTGAGCTTCTTCACTGCACCGAGACCCGGGGGTCGAAGAGGGGATAGCACATGTCCACGATCAGGTTGATCACCACGTAGATGCAGGCGGTGAACAGCAGGCAGCCCTGCAGCACCGGGTAGTCGCGCGCGAAGATCGAATCGATCATCAGGCGGCCCAGGCCGGGCAGGGTGAACACCGTTTCCAGCACCGCGATGCCGCTGAGCAGGTGGCCCAGGATCAGGCCGATCATGGTGAGCGTGGGGTTGAAGGCGTTGGGCAGCACGTGGCGGCGCAGCACCTGCGACTCGGGCACGCCCTTGGCGCGCGCATGCGTCACGTATTCGAGCCGCAGGATCTCGATGGTGCTGGCGCGCGACATGCGCGTGAGCACGCCGGTCTCCACCAGCAGCAGCGTGACGATCGGAAGAATCACGTAGAGCACGCCCTGCGAGAAGTTCTCCGACAGCGGCACGTAGCCCACCACCGGCAGCCAGCCCAGGTACTGGCCGAAGAACATCAGGAGCAGCAGGCCGAGCCAGAAGCTGGGCACCGACAGCATCAGCGTGGCCGCGCCGATGATGGCCAGGTCGGTCGGCCGGTCCTTGCGCCAGGCGGCGACGAGGCCGGCGGGCACGGCGATCAGCGAGGCGAGCGCCACCGCGACCAGCACGATGAAGGCGCTCACGTGAAAGCGCTCCCAGATCAGCGGCAGCACCGCCAGTCCGTTGGTGGTCGACACACCGAGGTCGCCGGTGAGCGCATGGCGCAGCCACACGACGTACTGCACGGGCAGGGGCTGGTCCAGCCCCATCTGGTGGCGCATGAGCGCGAGCTGCGAGGGGTCGGCGCCTTCGCCGAGCATCAGCAGCACCGGGTCGCCCGGAATCAGCCGCATCAGGGCGAACACCGCGATGGAGACCAGCAGCAGCGTCGGGACCGTCATCGCGATCCGGCGCAGGAGGTAGGCGAGCATGAAGATGCGGTCCCTCGATCAGCCGGCGGCTGCCAGCCGCACGTTCCAGAAGCGCGGCTTGGCCGGCGCCCAGCCCTTGAAGCCGACCACGTTCTTGCGCATGGCGGTGGCGTCGCTGGCGTTGAACAGCACGATCATCGGCACGTCCTGCAGCATCTGCTTGTGCATCTCGTCGAACAGCGCCTGGCGGCGCGCCTTGTCGCGCGACACCATCGATTCGGTCAGGCGCGCCTGCGCATAGGGGCTGTCCCACACCTTGCGCGGCTGGCTGGCCTTGTCGCCGGACACCATCTCGTAGTTGAGCGAGGGGTCGATGCGCGCGGAGTAGATGAAGGCCATGCTCTGGTACTGGCCCTTGGTGTAGCGGTCGAGCTGGGTGGCCCAGTCGAGCACCTCGAGCTCGACGTTGATGCCCGCCTCCGACGCCATGGCCTGCACCAGCACGGCGGCCGAGTACAGCGCCTCGTAGCGCTTGTTGGCGATCAGGCGGATCGGCTGGCCGCGGTAGCCGGCCTCGGCGAGCAGCTTCTTGGCGGCCGCGAGGTCGCGCTTGAAGCCGCCGGCCTGCGCCGCGTCGTAGTAGGGGCTGGACGAGGGCACCACCGAGTTGTTGACGGCCGAGAGGCCTTCGGTCACGGTGCGCGCAATTTCGGGGGTGTCGAGCGACAGCGCCAGTGCGCGGCGCACGCGCACATCCTTCAGCACCGGGTCGTTGGTCTGAAGCAGCAGCGCGACCATGGTCATGACCGGCGTGGTGTCGACCAGCACGTCGGTGCGCTTGCGCATCTCGATCACGTCCGACGGGCTGGGGCTGATGAAGGCGTCGATGCCGCCGCTGTAGAGCGCGGCCTTGGCGGCGGCCGAGTCGGGAATGACGACGAAGCGCAGGTTCTCGACTTCGGCCTTCTTGCCCCCCGTGAGGCCGTCGCGCGGCTCGGCGCGCGAGGTGTAGCCGTCGAAGCGCGTGAGCTCGACGTACTGGCCGCGCTTCCATTCCTTGAGCTTGTAGGGGCCGGTGCCCACGGGTTCCTTCCACGCGCCGTCGGAGCCGACCGAGCTGCGGTGCACGATGGCCGCGCTGCCGCAGTCGGGGCGCGCCATCATGGTGAGGAAGAGTGCGCTGGGGCGTTCGAGCTTGAAGACCACCGTCTTCGGGTTCGGCGCCTCCACGGCCAGCACCTTGGTCATGCCCTTGCCGTCGAACTCCGGCAGGCAGCGCCAGCCGCTGGTGGGCTTCAGGTAGCGCTGCCAGTTCCACACCACGTCGTCGGCCACGAGCGTGGCGCCGTTCTGGAACTTCACGCCGTCGCGCAGGGTGAAGGTGTAGGTCAGGCCGTCGGCGGAGGTGTCGATCTTGCTGGCCAGCATCGGGCCCACGGAGGTGTCCTCGCGCAGCGCGACCAGCCCTTCGCCCACGTGCAGCAGCACGTTGTCGGTGTTGTCGTCGCGGTTGCCGCCGGGGTCGGTGGTGCGGATGTCGGAGTTGATCTGGATGCGCAGCGTCTGGCCGGCGGCGGGTTGCGCCGATGCCGAGGCAGCGGCCGCAGCGGCGGCGCCCAGGCCCAGCGCCAGGGCCGCGGTGCGCCATGCAGAGGGTGGGCGAGAGGGGGGCACGGGTAGGTTCATGGCAACACTCCTGTCGTGGGCTGGGCAGAAACGGATCAGAGGGAATATTCGGTGAAGCGGTGGGCCCTGAAGGGCGCCGGTGCGATGCGCATCTTTCGTGCCGCCGGGTCCATCACGATGGTCGCCACGGTGGCCGACGAGGCGCCACCGGGCCCCGCGCTCGGGCTGCGGCACACGGCGCGCGGGGCGCCGAAGCGGTCCTGCAGCGCGTCGAGCACGTCCTGCTCGGTGAGGCCGCCGGCGCGTTGGCGTTGCAGGTGCAGGGCTTCAGTCACGCGGCGGTCGCGGTAGAGCGAATCGGGCGTGGTCTCCAGGCTGCGGTCGACCACGCGTGCGAGCGCGGCCGGCGTCTTGAAGTGGTTGGCATGCACCAGGATGCCGGCCTCGGGCTGCTGCCAGAACACCTGCTCGGGGCAGGTCTCCAGGCTCACGGCTTCGCCTTCGGCGTGCGTGAGGATCATGTTGTTGGAGATGGAGCGCGCCGTGCGGCACACCACGCCCAGCGCGTTGGCGTACAGCTCCGACTGCAGGATGCCGCGGCGAATGAGCGCGAGCGGCACGCCCTGCTGCCTGCCGTCGCCGTCGGCCTTGATGAAGTTGCCGGTGACGGCGATGCCCGCGCTGTTGAGGCCGGCGCGCGCCAGCGTGCCCGCTTCGGCGAAGGTCAGCATCGACGGGCCCTTGGCCGGCTGGATGCGCAGCACCACGCCGAGCTCCAGGCTTTCGACGCGCCAGTCCCAGTTCTGCGCGTGGATGAGCTTGCCGTCGCGCGAGGCCGAAGGCATGACCACCACGCCGGTGCAGCCGTCGGGCGGCTCGGTGGCTTCGAGCTGCTGGAAGGCGTAGAGCATTTCGCTGCGCGCATTGAGCGCCACGATGTCTTCCGCCGGCACGCCCGCGCCTTCGGCCACGCCCTCGATTTCGCGCAGCATGCCGGCGTCGAAGGCCTCGATTATCGGCATGAAGCGGCGTGCCAGCGCGCGGGTGCGGTCCCAGCTCAGGCCCACGCGCTCGAAGGCGGCGCGGTAGGTGCGCAGGCTCAGGTCGATGCGGTCGCCGGCGGCGCGGCCGTACTGCCGGCCGCACTGCAGGGCGTCGCCTTCGATGTCGTAGAGGGGGAAGGATTCGATGTCCATGGATTGCTCTCTCAGGGGTTTCAGGCGGCCGTGTCCGTGGCTTGCGCGGTCTGCGCGATGGCGGCGCGCAGGCTGTCGACGATCTGGTCGATGTGCTTGCGCTCCAGCGTGAAGGGCGGCGACAGCGCGATGGTGTCGCCCACCGAGCGCACCAGCACGCCGCTGTCCAGGCAATGCTGCGCCACGGCCTGCGCGTGGGTGCCGGGGCCCGCGGCCCAGGTCTGCAGTTCGACGCCGGCGAGCAGGCCCACGTTGCGCACGTCGGCCACGCCGGGCAGGCCGCGCAGCGCGTGCAGGCATTCCTCGAAGTAGGGCGACAGCGCGCCGGCCTGGGCGATGAGGCCGTCCTCGGTGTACGCGTCGAGCGTGGCCATGGCGGCCGCGCAGGCCAGCGGATGGCCCGAGTAGGTGTAGCCGTGCGAGAGCTCGACGGCGCTGACGCTGCCTTGCATGAACGCATCGTGCACCGCGCCGCGCATCAGCACCGCGCCCATGGGCACCGCGCCGTTGGTCAGGCCCTTGGCGGTGGTGATGAGGTCGGGCGTCACGCCGAACAGGTCGGCCGCGAAGTTGGTGCCCAGGCGGCCGAAGCCGGTGATGACCTCGTCGAAGATCAACAGCACGCCGTGCTTGTCGCAGATCTCGCGCAGGCGCTTCAGGTAGCCGCGCGGCGGCGGCAGCACGCCGGTGGAGCCGGCCACGGGCTCGACGATGACGGCGGCCACGGTCGACGCGTCGTGCAGCGTGAGCAGCGCCTCCAGCGCATCGGCCTTGTCGATGCCGTGGCCGGGCTCGCCGCGCGAGAAGGCGTTGCGTGCCAGGTCGAGCGTGTGCGGCAGGTGGTCCACGCCGTTGAGCAGCGGCCCGAAGGTGCTGCGCTGGCGTCCGATGCCGCCCACCGAGATGCCGCCGAAGCCCACGCCGTGGTACGCCCGCTCGCGGCCGATGAGGCGGTAGCGGCCCGCGTCGCCGCGTGCGCGGTGGTAGGCCAGGGCAATCTTCAATGCGGTGTCGACCGATTCGGAGCCCGAGTTGGTGAAGAACACATGGTCCATGCCCGCCGGCGCCATCTGCGCGAGGCGCTCGGCCAGCGCGAAGGCGCCGGGGTGGCCGATCTGGAAGTTCGAGGCGTAGTCGAGCACGTCGATCTGCGCCTTCATGGCCGCGCTGATGCGCGGATTGCGGTGCCCGGCGTTCACGCACCACAGGCCGGCGATGGCGTCGAGCACGCGGCGGCCGTCGGCCAGGTCGTAGTACAGGCCTTCGCTGCCGACGATCAGGCGCGGCGCCTGCTTGAACTTGCGGTTGGGGGTGAAGGGCATCCAGAACGCCTCGAGGGATGCGGGCGATGCGGTCGGGTGCGGCGGTGCGGTGCGCGAAGACAGGGTGTCGGCTGGGGCCACGAGGTTTCTCCGTTGGGAAGCGACCCGGCTCTCGGGTCGTCGTGGGGCCGATCTTGAAACTCAAATTGTATTTTTGACATGAGATGTACATGGTTTTTTGCCGTCAAAAATACAAAGACCCGGCGATGATCGGCCTCCAGCCCCCGCGATTCCGGAGACCCCTTCGATGGCCGAACAGATGGACAGACCGATCCCGCCGCTCACCCAGCGCGTGAGCCGCTACATCCTCGACCAGGCGCTGGCGGGCGGCTACGAAAACGGCCGCCACATGACCGAGGCCGACCTGGCCGGGCGCCTGGGCATTTCGCGCACGCCGGTGCGCGCCGCGCTGCGCTTCCTGCATGAACGCGCCCTGCTGGCCCATGTGCCCAACCGCGGCTACACCCTGGTCGCCGACCGCGAGACGCTGGGCCGCGCGCGGCGCGAGATGCCCGAAGACGAGGAGAAGACGCTCTACTACCGGCTGCTGCGCGACCGCCTCGCGGGCAAGTTGCCCACCCGCGTCAACGAGCTGGAGCTGGCGCAGAGCTACGCCGTGCCGCGCCCCTTGCTGCGCACCGTGCTCACCACGCTGCTGCAGGACGGCGTGCTGCGCGGGCGCCATTACCAGCGCTGGGAGTTCACCGAAACGCTGGACTCGGTCGAGAGCGAGCGCGAGAGCTACCGGTTTCGCCTGACCGTCGAATGCGCCGGCCTGCGCGAGCCCGGGTTCGAGGTCGACCAGCAGCGGCTGCTGGCCTGCAGGGAACGCCAGCAGGGGCTGCTGGCGCATGCCTCGCGCTATTCGTGGATGGATTTCTTCGAGGCCAACGCACAGTTCCACGAGCTGCTGGCCAGCGCCTCGGGCAACCGCTTCATCCTGGACGCGGTGCGCCAGCAAAACCGGCTGCGCCGCATGTCGGACCTGTCGGACTACCCGCTCGTGAACATCGACCTGCTGCACAAGTCGTGTCACGAGCACCTGGAGATCCTGGACGCGGTGGAGCGCAACGACCTGGCCGCCGCGTCTGAACACATGCGGCTGCACCTGGGCCGCGCCAGCGACCTGCTCGAACGCCGCGTGCGGGGCGTGCTGGGCGACTGAACATCACCACTTCATGACACACCACGACAACACCGCGCTGGCCGACGGCTGGCGCGACGGATTCCCCATGGCCGGCGTTGTAGTGCAACGCCCGCGCGAGCGCCCGGTCTTCCAGGCGCCGCAGAACCGCTGGGCCTTTTCGCACCTGCGCGAGCTGCAGCCCACGCGCAACGTGCCGCGTGGACCGGGGCCGGTGTCGGTGTTGCCGCGCTCGCTGCGGCCGGAGCTCGATGCGCTGCGTTTCGCGCGTTTCGGCGACGGCGCACCGACCGACTGGCCGGGCGCGCTCGAGGCGATCTGCGCCGATGGCGCGGTGGTGCTGCACCGCGGGCGCATCGTGTACGAGCGCTACTTCGGTGCGCTGGACGAACACGGCCAGCACATGGCGATGTCGGTCACCAAGTCGGTGGTCGGCACGCTCGGCGCCATGCTCGCGGCCGACGGCACGCTCGACGAGAACGCGCTCGTCACGCACTACATCCCCGAGCTGGGCGCCAGCGCCTTCGGCAGCGCGACGGTGCGGCAGGTGATGGACATGACGACCGCCATCGACTATTCGGAGGACTACGCCGACCCCGAGGCCGGCGTGTGGAAACACGCGCGCGCCGGCGAGCTGCTGCCGCGCCCTGCGGGCTATGCGGGTGCCGAGGGCTACCGGCAGTTCCTGCAGACCGTGCGGGGGCAGGGCGCCCACGGCCGGGCCTTTGCATACCGCACCGTCAACACCGACGTGCTGGGCTGGCTGATCGGCCGCGCGGCGGGGCAGCCGCTGGCGCAGGTGCTGAGCGAGCTGATCTGGTCGCGCCTGGGCGCCGAGCAGGACGCCGCCTTCGCCGTCGACGGGCAGGGCGCGGACTTCGCGGGCGGCGGGCTGTGCACGGGCCTGCGCGACCTGGCGCGGCTGGGCGAGACGATGCGCCTGGGCGGCTTCTTCAACGGCAAGCAGATCGTGCCGGAGGCGGTGGTCGCGGACATCCGGCGCGGGGCCGATGCGGCGCGCTTCGCGCTCGCGGGCTACACGCGGCTGCCCGGCTGGAGCTACCGCAACATGTGGTGGGTGGCGCACGACGCGCACGGAACGTTCACAGCGCAGGGCATCCACGGGCAGGTGCTGCACATCGACCCGGTGGCCGAGATGGTGGTGGCGCGCTTCGCCTCGCACCCGATGGCGGCGAACGCCCACCTGCCGACGTCGATGCCCGCCTTTCGCGCGCTGGCCGCGCACCTCATGGGCGAGGGCGGTTGACCGGCCCCGTCAGTCGGTGATGAGCGTCGCATCGACCACGCGCACGCGATGATCGACGTAGTAGCCACCGAACTCGGTGTAGCGCAGCACGAGCCGCGTGCACGACGCGCAACGGTAGACGTCGCAGCGGTTGTACGGAAAGTGCCGCACCGAAATCGGCGCGTCGGGCGAGTCGTAGCGCGTGCCGGCGGGGTGCCATTCCTCGAAGGTCGGCTCATGAAGCTCGGCATCGCGCAGCGTGCCGACGCGCTGCATCAAGGCATCGGGCCAGCGTTCTTCGGTGATGCTTTCCCAGGCCGTGGCGCCTTCGAGCCGGCAAGGGCAGGGCGACATCGCGGGCGCGGGCGCGGACGGGTGGGCGAGTTGTTTCAGCCCTGCGGCGTCGAGCATGGGCGGGGGCGATGTGGTCATGCCCCGAGTCTGCTTCAGCGGCGCGGTGAAATGTTCAGCTGCTTGCAGAACGCGTAGAAGGCCTCGAGCTCCAGCGACTTGTCGAACACCGCATCGACCCCCGCGGACAGCGCGCCTTCGCGCACCTCGGAACTCGCATAGTTCATGAGCACCACCGTGCGCTGGGCCGGCAGCTTGCGCTCCTTCAGGTACTGCGCCACGGTCAGGCCGTTGCCCTCTGCCAGGAAGATGTCGATGACCGCCGCGTCCCAGCCCTCGGGGTTTTCCTTGAGCCAGTGGATCGCGTCGTCGGACGTCGTGGCGTTGCCGATGACGTCGCATTCGCAAAAGTGCTGCAGGCCGTCGGTCAGCGTGTCGGCGATCAGGGGGTTGTCTTCGATGAGGTAGATGCGGGTCATCTTGAGGCGAAAAAGCGCTTCGGTCTTTGAGTTATGGCTCGGCTTGTCTCGTGCCGACGCCTCGATTGTCTCCTTCGAGACGGGGTGGCGAGTCGGACAACGCCGCCATCTGCCGTAGATCCCTGTGCGAAGCCCACCCTGCGCGCGGCACGGCGACGGTTTGTCTGGAAAAATGCAAATCAATGACAACCGAACCGCTTTCATCCTCGGAAGAACAAAAAAAGCTTCGT
Organism: Variovorax sp. AC103; assembly: GCF_979254005.1. Taxonomy (NCBI): domain Bacteria; kingdom Pseudomonadati; phylum Pseudomonadota; class Betaproteobacteria; order Burkholderiales; family Comamonadaceae; genus Variovorax; species Variovorax sp. AC103. Next base: position 97,297 of record NZ_CEEDFC010000004.1, read on the forward strand.
GTGCTCCTTGTCGAGGACGACGCCGACACGCTGGCCACCACCTTGAAACTGCTCGAGGCCATGGGGCACTGGGCCACGGGCGTGAAGAGCGCGGAAGCGGCCATTGCGCGTTTCTTCGACGGCGCCTTCGACGTGGTGCTGGTCGACATCGGCCTGCCCGCGCTGTCGGGGCATGACTTCGCCGAGCGATTGCTGAGCGCCCACCGGGTGCCGGTGATCTTCGTGACAGGGCAATCGGAGCCGGCCACGGCCATGAAGGGCACGGTGTGGCTGCGCAAGCCCTACACGGTCGAGCAGCTGATGGCGGTGCTGGAGCGGTCGCAGTCGCTGGTCGAGCCGTGAAGGCCTGAAGCGCTGGTTCCGACGCTGCTTCGGCTGACGCGGGAATCGCATGGCCGTGCGGCAGCGCACGGAAAGGGCTGCGTGAGAAACTCCGGGGCTTGCCTGCCCGATGTCCGGGCCCATGCAGACAACCACAGGATCGCGCGTTTTGGAAGAGAAGGTCATCTCCGTTGCACCCATGATGGACTGGACCGACAGGCATTGCCGGTACTTCCATCGCCTGCTGTCGCGCCACGCGCTGCTCTACACCGAGATGGTGACGACCGGCGCGCTGATCCACGGCGACGTGCCCCGGCATCTTCGCTTCAACGCCGAAGAGCACCCGCTGGCGCTGCAGCTCGGCGGCAGCGAGCCGGCCGACCTGGCGCACTGCGCCAAGCTCGGGGAGGAATGGGGCTACGGCGAGGTCAACCTCAACTGCGGCTGCCCGAGCGAGCGCGTGCAGCGCGGCGCCTTCGGTGCCTGCCTCATGAACGAGCCGCAGCTGGTGGCCGATTGCGTGAAGGCGATGGTCGACGTGGTCGACATTCCGGTCACCGTGAAGCACCGCATCGGCATCGACAAGATCGAGAGCTACGAGTTCGTGCGCGACTTCGTCGGCACGGTGAGCGAGGCGGGTTGCCAGACCTTCATCGTGCATGCGCGCAACGCCTGGCTGCAGGGCCTGAGCCCGAAGCAGAACCGCGAGATTCCGCCGCTGCGCTACGAGCTGGTGCACCGGCTGAAGCACGACTTTCCGGCGCTGAAGTTTTCGATCAACGGCGGCATCTCGGTCAACGCGCAAGTGCATGAACACCTGCGCCTGCTCGACGGCGTGATGGTGGGGCGCGAGGCGTACCACAACCCCTGGTGGCTGGCCGAGTGGGACGCCGAGTTCTACGGTGCTGCGCCGCAGCCGCTCACGCGCGAAGAGGTCGAGTCGCTGATGTGCGACTACATGGCCCGCGAAGCGGCCGCGCACGGCACCAACTGGTGGTCGATCGCACGCCACATGCTGGGCCTGCGCAACGGCCTGCCCGGTGCGCGCCGCTGGCGCCAGGTCTGGAGCGACCACAAGCTCAAGACGCGTCCGGCGCACGAAGTCATGGCCCTGGCGCACGAGCCGGTCGCCCAGGCCGCCTGAGCCCGAACAGCCCAACCACGGCCCTTGCGGCCGTGCACTCCGTCAGACTGAAACATCGTTTCAAAAAACGCTACTTCTTGATAAGTGGCGCGTCAACCGTTTTTTGCTGAAAAATAAGGAGTTCAGGGAAATAAAAAGGTTCGGATACATGAAGGACGCGATTGGCGGCAAGGAAGAAGTAAGTGCGCTCGCCCGGGGCCTGGCCCTGCTGAAGGTCATAGGCATGGCGGCGGCCCCCACAGGCAATCGCGAACTGGCGGATGCCACCGGCATCCCCAAGGCCACGGTGTCCCGGCTCACCGCCACGCTGGTGAGCGCCGGGTACTTGCGACAGTCACAGGACAGCGAGCGTTTCAGCCTGGGCCCGGCGCTGCTGGACATGAGCAGCCGCTACCTGCGGCATTTCGATCTGCGCACGATGGCGCGGCCCTACCTGGCGCAGCTCTCGGAGTCGGCCGGCGTGAGCGTGCACCTGGGCGTGCGCGACGACGTGGACATCGTGGTCATCGATTCGCTGCGGCCCCGCTCGGTGGTCATCAGCTCGCGCATCGAGGTGGGCACGCGCATGACCATCGCCACTTCGGCTGCCGGCCGGGCCTACCTGGCCTCGCTGCCCGAGCCCGAGCAGTCGGTGCTGCTGGAGCAGATCCGGCTGGAAAGCGGGGAGAACTGGAGCGCCATCGAACCGCGCCTGATGGCCGGCCTCGACGAGTACATGCAGTTCGGCTACTGCGGCTCCTTCGGCGACTGGAATCCGCACATTCACGCGCTGGGCTTTGCGCTCAAAGGCCCGGGCGGCGAGCGCTACGCGGTCAGTTGCGGCGGCCCGGCCTACCTGCTGCCCAAGGACGCGATGGTGGCGCGCATCGTGCCGCTGCTGCTGGAAACCGCCCAGCGCATTGCCGGCGAGGCCGGCACCCTCAACCTGGACTGAAGCACAACGCAGCGGACACGCCGTGCCGCGCAGCCTGGGGGAGGGCTATGCGGCGGCTTCGAGGCCGTTCTGGAAGTGTTCCCGCATGCGGGCCATGGCGGCTTCGGCGTCGCGCGCCTCGATGGCCGCCATCACCGCGCGGTGCTCCGCCAGCGATTCGCCGATGCGCCCGGCCTTCAGCAGCGAGTTGTGCCGGTTGAGCTTCATCACCTTGCGCAGGTCGGCCACCATCTGGTCGCGCCACTTGTTGTTGGCGATGGCCAGCAGCTGCATGTGGAAGCGCTCGTTCACCGCGAAGAAGTGCTCGCGGTCTTCGGGCGTGGCCGCGGCTTCGAGTTCCGCATGCAGCGCCTTGAGTTGGGCGCGCTGCGCGTCGGTGGCGCGCTCGGCCACCACGCCCGCGGCGTCGCTCTCCAGCAGCGAGAGCAGGTGGTACACGTCGGCCAGGTCCTGCTCCGACACCTCGGTGACGTAGGCGCCGCGTCGCACCTTCATCGTCACCAGGCCCTCGGCCGCCAGCACCTTCAGCGCTTCGCGCAGCGGGGTGCGGCTGATGCCGTATTCCTCGGCCAGCTTGAGTTCGTCGATCCAGCTGCCGGGCTCCAGCTCGCGCCGAAAGATCCGCTGGCGCAGCAGCTCGGCCACCTCTTCGTAAAGGGCGCGGGGGGTGAGGGTGACGGCGGACATGGGCCGGACTGTACTTCAAAAAAGACGTTTGAATTAATAATTATGGATGGGTTAGACTCGCGCCCGGCTTGCAAATCCGTGCAGGCGAATTTGCGAATACCCTGCAGACACTGCGAACGGCCCCCCTCATGAGCAGCACTCCCGAACCCACCTTCAAGCCCGCCGACCTCGGTGCTTGGGCCAAGTCCGCCGCCAAGTCCGCGCCGGGTGGCGACGTGAACGCGCTGAACTGGATCACGCCCGACGGCATCACCGTCAAGCCGCTGTACACCGCGGCCGACCTGCAGGGCCTGAAGTACACCGACACGCTGCCCGGCTTCGAACCCTACCTGCGCGGCCCGCAGGCCACCATGTATGCGGTGCGCCCCTGGACCATTCGGCAGTACGCGGGTTTTTCCACCGCCGAGGAATCGAACGCCTTCTACCGCAAGGCGCTGGCCGCCGGCGGGCAGGGCGTGAGCGTGGCCTTCGACCTGGCCACCCACCGCGGCTACGACAGCGACCATCCGCGCGTGACCGGCGACGTGGGCAAGGCCGGCGTGGCGATCGATTCGGTGGAGGACATGAAGATCCTCTTCGACCAGATTCCGCTGGACAAGGTGAGCGTGTCCATGACGATGAACGGCGCCGTGCTGCCGGTGCTGGCGGGCTACGTGGTCGCGGCCGAAGAGCAGGGCGTGTCGCAGGAGCTGCTGAGCGGGACCATCCAGAACGACATCCTCAAGGAGTTCATGGTCCGCAACACGTACATTTTTCCGCCGGCGCCGAGCATGCGGATCATCGGGGACATCATCGAGTACACGGCGCAGCACATGCCCAAGTTCAACTCGATCTCCATCAGCGGCTACCACATGCAGGAAGCCGGCGCCAACCAGGCGCTCGAACTCGCCTTCACGCTGGCCGACGGCAAGGAGTACGTGAAGACCGCGCTGGCCAAGGGCCTCGACGTGGACGGCTTCGCCGGGCGCCTGAGCTTCTTCTGGGCCATCGGCATGAACTTCTACCTCGAAGTGGCCAAGATGCGCGCCGCGCGCCTCTTGTGGTGCCGGATCATGAAGGAGTTCGAGCCCAAGAACCCCAAGAGCCTGATGCTGCGCACGCACTGCCAGACGTCGGGCTGGAGCCTCACCGAGCAGGACCCGTACAACAACGTGGTGCGTACCACCATCGAGGCGATGGCCGCGGTGTTCGGCGGCACGCAGAGCCTGCACACCAACGCGCTGGACGAAGCCATTGCGCTGCCCACCGAGTTCAGCTCGCGCATCGCGCGCAACACGCAGCTGATCATCCAGGAAGAGACCCACATCACCAACGTGATCGACCCCTGGGCCGGCAGCTACATGATGGAAAAGCTCACGCAGGACATGGCCGATGCGGCCTGGACCATCATCGAAGAGGTCGAGGCCATGGGTGGCATGACCCGTGCGGTCGACAGCGGCTGGGCCAAGCTCAAGATCGAGGCGGCCGCGGCCGAGAAGCAGGCGCGCATCGACTCCGGCAAGGACGTGATCGTGGGCGTCAACAAGTACAAGCTGAAGACCGAGGACGCGATCGACAGCCTGTCGATCGACAACGTGAAGGTGCGCGACCAGCAGGTGGCGCGGCTGCAGACCATTCGCGCCTCGCGCGACACCGCCAAGGTGCAGGCCGCGCTCGATGCGCTGACCGACGCCGCCGAGAACGGCACCGGCAACCTGCTGGCGCTGAGCATCGACGCCGTGCGCCTGCGCGCCACGGTGGGCGAGATTTCGGACGCGCTCGAAAAGATCTTCGGCCGCCATCGGGCCGACACGCAGAAGGTGACCGGTGTGTACGCAGCCGCCTACGACTCGGCCGAAGGCTGGGAAGCACTGAAGACCGAGATCAACGCCTTCGCAGAAGAACAGGGCCGCCGCCCGCGCGTGATGATCTCCAAGCTCGGCCAGGACGGGCACGACCGCGGCGCCAAGGTGGTGGCCACGGCGTTCGCCGACCTGGGCTTCGACGTGGACATGGGCCCGCTCTTCCAGACGCCCGAGGAATGCGCGCGCCAGGCCATCGAGAACGACGTGCATGCCGTGGGCGTGAGCACGCTCGCGGCCGGCCACAAGACGCTGGTGCCGGCCATCATCGAAGAACTGAAGAAGCAGGGCGCGGACGACATCATCGTGTTCGTCGGCGGCGTGATTCCGCGGCAGGACTACGACTTTCTGTACGAGGCCGGCGTCAAGGGCATCTACGGACCGGGCACGCCCATTCCGGCCAGCGCGAAGGACGTGCTGGAGCAGATTCGCGCGGCCGTCGCGGCCTGAAGAAAAGCACCGACGTGAGCGATCTCTTGTCGCGGCTGTCGCTGCAGCCGGTCGATTCCAGCGATTTCGAGGCCATGCTGGCCTTGCGTGTCGATGCGATGCGCCCCAGCCTGGAACGCGTGGGCCGCTTCGACCCCGAGCGTTCGCGCGAGCGCCTGAGCGCGGGCTTCGTGGTGCCTTTCATGCACCACATCGTGCTCGACGGCGACCAGCGCGTGGGCTTCGTCACGCTCAAGCCCGAAGGCGCCGATGCGCTGCGCCTGGACCATCTCTACCTGCGCACCGGTTTCCAGGGCCTGGGCATCGGCGAGTGGGTGCTGCACTGGGCCAAGTCGCAGGCGCGCGAACAGCAGCGCGACATCGCGCTCACCGCGCTGGTGGAGAGCGACGCCAACCGCTTCTACCTGCGGCACGGCTTCGTGCTCGAAGGCGAGGAGGGCGTCGACCTGCACTACCGCTGGCGCGTGGCGTCGGAGGCGGCGTGCTGAACACCGTGCAGGCGCTGGAAGGTGCCGTCACCGGTTCGCCGGGCATGGCCCAACGCCGTGCCATCGCCAAGGCCATCACGCTGCTCGAATCCACGCGCACCGACCATCGCGCGCAGGCCGATGAACTGCTCACCGCGCTGCTGCCTCGCACCGGGCAGTCGTTTCGCCTCGGCATTTCGGGCGTGCCCGGTGTCGGCAAGTCGACCTTCATCGAAACGCTGGGGCTGCTGCTGATCGACAAGGGCCACCGCGTGGCGGTGCTCACCATCGATCCTTCTTCCACCGTGTCGGGCGGCTCCATCCTCGGCGACAAGACGCGCATGGAGCGCCTGTCGGTGCACGAGCGCGCGTACATCCGGCCCAGCCCGTCGAGCGGCACGCTGGGCGGCGTGGCCGAGAAGACGCGCGAGGCCATGCTGGTGTGCGAGGCCGCGGGCTACGACGTGGTCATCGTCGAGACCGTGGGCGTGGGCCAGAGCGAGACGGCGGTGTCGGGCATGACCGACATGTTCGTGCTGATGCAACTGCCCAACGCCGGCGACGACCTGCAGGCGATCAAGAAGGGCGTGATGGAAATCGCCGACCTCGTGGTCATCAACAAGGCCGACATCGACAAGGATGCCGCCACGCGCGCGCAGGCGCAGATCACCTCGGCGCTGCGCCTCTTCGGCCACCAGGGCAACCCGGACCACGCGCATGCGGTGCACGACGCGCACAGCGGCGCCGAAGTGCGCTTCTGGCTGCCCAAGGTGCTGCAGCTCAGCGCACTCGCGGGCACGGGCGTCGACGCGTTCTGGGACGCGGTCGCCCAGTTCAGGCAACTGCAGACCGCCAACGGCAAGCTCGCCCGGCGCCGCGAAAAGCAGGCCACTGCGTGGATGTGGGAGCGCATCGACGCCGGGCTGAAGCAGGCTTTCAAACACCACCCTCAGGTGCGCGAGCTGCTGCCGCAACTCACACAACAGGTGGCGCAGGGCACCTTGCCGGCCTCCACGGCGGCGCGCAGCCTGCTCGCGGCGGCGGCCATCACTGCGCGCCTTTGACGGCTGCAGATCACATCGCACATCGCAGAGAAATTCAGGACCACAGCTTCGGAACACACCATGCAAGAACTGATTGAACAACTCGAACAGCGCCGCGCCAAGGCGCGCCTCGGCGGCGGGCAGAAGCGCATCGACGCGCAGCATGCCAAGGGCAAGCTCACCGCGCGCGAGCGCATCGAGCTGCTGCTGGACGACAACACCTTCGAAGAGTGGGACATGTTCGTCGAGCACCGCTCGGTCGACTTCGGCATGGCCGAACAGAAGATCCCCGGCGACGGCGTGGTCACGGGCTACGGAATGATCAACGGGCGCCTCGTGTTCGTGTTCAGCCAGGACTTCACCGTGTTCGGCGGCGCGCTCAGCGAAGCCCATGCCGAGAAGATCTGCAAGGTGATGGACCAGGCCATGAAGGTCGGCGCACCGGTCATCGGCCTGAACGACTCGGGCGGCGCGCGCATCCAGGAAGGCGTGGCGTCGCTGGGCGGCTATGCCGACGTGTTCCAGCGCAACGTGATGGCCTCGGGCGTGGTGCCGCAGATCAGCATGGTGATGGGCCCGTGCGCGGGCGGCGCGGTGTATTCGCCCGCCATGACCGACTTCATCTTCATGGTGAAGGACTCGAGCTACATGTTCGTCACCGGCCCCGAGGTGGTGAAGACCGTGACGCACGAGAGCGTGACCGCCGAAGAGCTCGGCGGCGCCGTCACCCACACCACGCGCAGCGGCGTAGCCGACATGGCGTTCGAGAACGACGTCGAGGCGCTCATGATGCTGCGCCGCCTGTACAACTACCTGCCGCTGAACAACCGCGAGAAGCCGCCGGTGCGGCTGGGCAACAACGGCCAGGGCGACCCTGCCGACCGGCCCGACTATTCGCTCGATACGCTGGTGCCCGACAACCCGAACAAGCCCTACGACATCAAGGAACTGATCCTGAAGGTGGTGGACGACGGCGACTTCTTCGAGCTGCAGCCCGACTATGCGAAGAACATCGTGATCGGCTTTGCGCGCATGGAAGGCCAGACCATCGGCATCGTGGCCAACCAGCCGCTGGTGCTGGCGGGCTGCCTGGACATCAAGAGCAGCATCAAGGCCGCGCGCTTCGTGCGCTTCTGCGACGCCTTCAACATTCCGGTGGTCACCTTCGTCGACGTGCCCGGCTTCATGCCTGGTACCGGCCAGGAGTACGGCGGCATCATCAAGCACGGCGCCAAGCTGCTCTACGCCTACGCGGAGTGCACGGTGCCCAAGATCACCGTCATCACGCGCAAGGCCTACGGCGGCGCCTACGACGTGATGGCCTCCAAGCATTTGCGCGGCGACGTCAACCTGGCCTGGCCGCGCGCCGAGATCGCGGTGATGGGCGCCAAGGGCGCGGTGGAAATCATCTTCCGCGAGGACAAGAACGACCCCGAGAAGCTGGCTGCGCGCGAAGCCGAATACAAGGCGCGTTTTGCCAACCCGTATGTGGCGAGCGCACGCGGCTACATCGACGACGTGATCCTGCCGCACGAGACGCGCAAGCGCATCTGCCGCTCGCTGGTGATGCTGCGCGAGAAGAAGCTCGAGAACCCGTGGCGCAAGCACGGCAACATCCCCCTGTGAGCGCGGAGAAGAAGAACATGTTCAAGAAGATCCTGATCGCCAACCGCGGCGAAATCGCCTGCCGCGTCATCCAGACGGCCAAGAAGATGGGCATCCTCACCGTCGCCGTGTACTCCGACGCCGACAAGGAAGCCCGTCACGTCGAGATGGCCGACGAGGCCGTGCACATCGGCGCCGCGCCCAGCCGCGAGAGCTATCTGCAGGCCGACCGCATCATCGCGGCCTGCAAGCAGACCGGCGCCGAGGCGGTGCACCCCGGCTACGGCTTCCTGTCGGAGAACGAAGCCTTCGCGCGCAAGGTCGAGGAAGAGGGCATCGTCTTCATTGGGCCCAAGCACCACTCGATCGCGGCGATGGGCGACAAGATCGCTTCGAAGAAGCTCGCCAATGAAGCCAAGGTCAACACCATTCCGGGCTGGAACGACGCCATCGAGACGGCCGAGCGCGCCGTCGAAATTGCGCAGGGCATCGGCTACCCGGTGATGATCAAGGCCTCGGCCGGCGGCGGCGGCAAGGGCCTGCGCGTGGCCTTCAACGACAAGGAGGCCTTCGAGGGCTTCACCTCGTGCCGCAACGAGGCGCGCAACAGCTTCGGCGACGACCGCGTGTTCGTCGAGAAGTTCGTCGAGGAGCCGCGCCACATCGAGATCCAGGTGCTGGGCGATTCGCACGGCAACGTCATTTATCTGAACGAGCGCGAATGCTCCATCCAGCGGCGGCACCAGAAGGTGATCGAGGAGGCGCCTTCGCCCTTCATCAGCGACGAGACGCGCAAGGCGATGGGCGCACAGGCCGTTCAGCTGGCCAAGGCGGTGAACTACCAGAGCGCGGGCACGGTGGAGTTCGTGGTCGGCAAGGACCAGAGCTTTTTCTTCCTGGAGATGAACACGCGGCTGCAGGTGGAGCATCCGGTGACGGAATGCATCACCGGGCTGGACCTGGTCGAGTTGATGATCCGCGTGGCGGCCGGCGAGAAGCTGCCGCTTGCGCAGGAGCAGGTGAAGCGCGACGGCTGGGCCATCGAGTGCCGCATCAACGCCGAAGACCCGTTCCGCAACTTCCTGCCCTCGACCGGGCGCTTGGTGAAGTTCCAGCCGCCGGCGCAGACCATGTTCGCCAGCGACACCGAACACCTGCAGGGCGTGCGCGTGGACACCGGCGTGTACGACGGCGGTGAGATCCCGATGTACTACGACTCGATGATCGCCAAGCTCATCGTGCACGGCAAGGACCGCCAGCATGCGATTGCCCGCATGCGCGAGGCGCTCAACGGCTTCGTGATCCGCGGCGTGAGCAGCAACATTCCGTTCCAGGCGGCGCTGCTGGCGCATCCGAAGTTCGTGGCGGGCGACTTCAACACCGGCTTCATCGCCGAGCACTACGGCAAGGGCTTCCATGCGGAAGACGTGCCGCACACCGATCCCTCGTTCCTGGTGGCGCTGGCTGCCTACGTGCACCGCCGCTATCGTGCGCGTGCCTCGGGCATCAGCGGTCAGCTCGAAGGCCATGGCGTGAAGGTGGGCGAGCAGTTCGTGGTGGTCGAAATGGGGCCCGAAGGCAAGCACGTGCACCACCCGGTGTCGGTCAGCGACTTCCAGGGCAAGACCGGCGCGAGCGCGGTGTCCGTGGCCGGCAAGAGCTACAAGATCGACAGCAGCTTTGCGCTGGGTGCGATTCGCGTGACGGGCATCGTCAACGACAAGCCCTTCACCGCGCAGGTGGAGCGCGGCGCTGGCAAGAACCCGCTGGCACTGCGCGTGTCGCACGACGGCACGCAGATCGAGGCGATGGTGCTGTCGCCGCTGGGCGCGCGCCTGCTCGAACTGATGCCCTACAAGGCGCCGCCGGACCTGAGCAAGTTCCTGATGTCGCCGATGCCGGGCCTGCTGGTCGAGGTGGCGGTGCAGCCGGGGCAGCAGGTGCAGGCCGGCGAGAAGCTCGCGGTGATCGAGGCGATGAAGATGGAGAACGTGCTGTTCGCCACACAGGACGGCGTGGTGGGCAAGATTTCCGCGAACAAGGGCGAGTCGCTCGCGGTAGACCAGATCATCATGGAGTTCAACTGATGGGTGCCAACGACCTGCAACAGGCGATCACGCTGCACCGGCCGTCGAAGGCCACGGCACCGATGGCTGACGTACGCTGGTCCGTCGAGGCCATCCAGGCGCTGCTCGACAAGCCGCTGATGGACCTGCTGTTCGAGGCGCAAACCGTGCACCGCGCGCACTTTCCCGCCGGCGACATCGAGCTGGCCACGCTGCTGTCGGTGAAGACCGGCGGCTGCCCCGAGAACTGCGGCTACTGCCCGCAGTCGGCCGAGTTCGACACCGGCGTGAAGGCGCAGAAACTCATGGAGGTCGACGAGGTGGTGCGCGCCGCGCAGGCCGCCAAGGACGCCGGCGCCACGCGCTTCTGCATGGGCGCTGCCTGGCGCGCGCCCAAGGACCGCGACGTGGAGAAGGTCGCCGTGCTGGTCGAGGCCGTCAAGGGCCTGGGCCTGCAGACATGCGCCACGTTGGGCATGCTGGAGCCGCATCATGCGCACCAGCTTAAGGCCGCGGGCCTGGACTACTACAACCACAACCTCGACACGGCGCCCGAGTACTACACCGACGTGGTCGACACGCGCACCTACCAGGACCGGCTCGACACGCTGGCCCACGTGCGCAGCGCCGGCATCAGCGTGTGCTGCGGCGGCATCGTGGGCATGGGCGAGGCGCCGGTGCACCGCGCCGGGCTCATCGCGCAACTGGCCAACCTGAACCCCTACCCGGAGTCGGTGCCCATCAACAGCCTGGTGCGCGTGCCGGGCACGCCGCTGGCCGATTCGGAGCCGGTCGACCCCTTCGACTTCGTGCGCATGATCGCGGTTGCGCGCATCACCATGCCGACCGCGCGCGTGCGGCTGTCGGCGGGGCGCCAGCAGATGGGCGACGCGGTGCAGGCGCTGTGCTTCATGGCCGGCGCGAACTCGATCTTCTACGGCGACAAGCTGCTGGTCACCGGCAACCCCGACGTCGAGGCCGACACGGTGCTGCTGCGCAGGCTTGGCCTGCAGGCCCGCCAGGTTCAGGCAACAAGCGAAGAGGGATGCGCCGCATGACCGCCGTCACACGTCCTTTCAAGGTGCTGGGCATTCAGCAGATCGCCATCGGCGGTACTGACAAGCTGCGGCTGCAGAAGCTGTGGGTCGACATGCTGGGGCTCGAGGTGACGGGCACGTTCAGGAGCGAGCGCGAGAACGTCGACGAGGACATCTGCACGATGGGCGTGGGTCCGTTCAAGGTCGAGGTCGACCTGATGCAGCCGCTGGACCCCGAAAAGAAGCCCGCCGTTCACACGACGCCGCTGAACCATGTGGGCCTGTGGATCGACGACCTGCCCAAGGCCGTCGAATGGCTCACGGCGCAGGGCGTGCGTTTTGCGCCCGGCGGCATCCGCAAGGGCGCGGCCGGCTTCGACATCTGCTTTTTGCACCCGAAGGCGAACGACGAGTTTCCGATTGCGGGCGAGGGCGTGCTGATCGAGATGGTGCAGGCGCCGCCGGAAGTGGTGGCGGCTTTCAGCGCGTTCGCAGCTACGCGTTGAGCACTTTCTTGATCGGCGGCTTCACGTCGGAACGCCGGGGCGGCAGCATCGCCTGGTGCTCGCGCGCCGGGTTCAGGATGATCGAGGTCGCCGTCTCCGTGAGGATGCAGAACTTGGTGACCACCGCATCGAGGTGGCTCACGTCGATCACAGCGATCTCGAGGATCCAGCTGTCTTCTCCGGTCACGTTGTAGGCATTGACGCATTCGGGCGTCTGCTGCACCAGTTCGACCACGCGTGCGTAGTCGGCGCGGCCCACGCGGATGATGGCGCGGATGCCGTAGCCCAGCTTGCCCAGGTTCACGGTGGCGCGGTAGCCGCTGATGACGCCAGCGGCCTCCAGTTTCTTCACGCGTTCGGTCACGGCGGGCTGGCTCAGGTGCACGCGGCGGCCGAGTTCGGCCATGGTCAGGCGCGCATCGTTCTGCAGTTCGGCCAGGATGCGGGTGTCATGCGCATCCAGCGTGGGGGTCAAGGTGAAGTCCATGCAACTCCTTCAAATCAACGGTTGGAAGAGGGCAGAACCATGAAAGTCGCATGGATGCCGGAGGTTGGCTTTCATACCATGGCTGCCTTCACATACCAACAAGAGACTTCCCTCGGCCATGGCCACCCTCGCTTCTCCAGCCAAGCCCACGTCTGCCGGGCGCTCCGGATTGCCGCTGCTGCTGTGGCTGTGCCTTGCCGCCACCTGGGTGGTCTGGGGCTCGACCTACCTCGCGATCAAGTACGCGCTCGTGAGCTTTCCGCCGTTCCTGCAGATGGGCTCGCGCTTCCTCTGCGCGGGCGTGCTGCTCATCGTGTGGATGCGCTGGCGCGGGGCGCCGTGGCCGTCGCCGGTGCAATGGCGCAATGCCTTCATCGTCGGGGCGTTGATGCTGGGCGGCGGCATGGGCGGCACGGCCAGTGCCGAGGTGTCGATCGGCTCTGGGCTGGTCGTCGCGTTCATCGCGGTGATTCCGCTGCTCATTGCGCTGCTCAACCTGATCTGGGGTGTGAAGCCGTCGCGGCTGGAGGCAGCGGGCATTGCGCTCGGGCTTGTCGGCGTGCTGATGCTGACGCAGGGCAGCGGCTTCCGGTCTTCGCCCGAAGGCTTGCTGGCGATCTGCATCGCCTGCTGCTGCTGGTCGCTCGGCAGCGTGCTGAGTCAGCGCGGCCTGCCGCTGGCGCCCGGCGCGATGGGTTTCGCGAGCGAGATGCTGTGTGGTGGCGTGGTGCTGATGGGGCTGGCCGCGGTGTCCGGTGAAACGCTGAATTGGCCCTTGCACGCCGAGGCGGTGGCCGCGTGGTTCTACCTCGTGGTGTTCGGCTCGCTGATTGCCTTCAATGCCTACATGGTGCTGTTGGCGAGGGCACCGGCCGCGCTGGCGTCGAGCTACACCTTCGTGAATCCGGTGATCGCGATGCTGCTGGGCGTGTGGATCGCCGGCGAAACGGTCACGCGCTTCGAGTGGTACGCCGTGGGCGTGGTGCTGGCGGGGGTGCTGCTTTTGCTCTTCAAGCGCCGGGGCGGCGCCACACGGCAAGGGTAGCGGCCAGCAGCCACATGCCGGCTGCGCAGCCGCGGTTCATGGCCTTCACGCCGCGCTGCGAAAGAAAGCGCACGACCTGCGTGCCGGCGCCGGCGTAGGCCAGCATCACGCAGGTGTCGAGCGCGACGAACACAGCGCCCAGCAGCAGGTACTGCGGACCTTGCGGCTTCGCGATGTCGAAGAACTGCGGCAGGAAGGCCGCGAAGAACAGCACGGTCTTCGGGTTCGACAGCGCCACGGCCAGGCTGCGCAGCAGCGCGATGCCGCCGTGCGGGCGAACTTCGAGCGGCGACTTGGCCAGCGCGGCGCCGAGATCGGTCGCCTCGCTGCGCCAGAGCTTGACTCCCAGCCACACGAGGTAGGCCACGCCGGCGACGCGTATCGCGTTGAAGAGCCATTCCGAAGCCGCCAGCAGCGACCCCAGCCCGAGCGCGACGACCGCGATCAATGTGATGCTGCCGAGCGATGCGCCCGCAATGCCCCAACTTGCGCGGCGCATGCCGCCCTCGATGCCGTTGGACAGCGCCAGCAGCATCGTCGGTCCCGGAATCAGGGCCAGCGCGAGCGATGCGACGGCGTAGATGAGCAGGGTGTCGAGGGTCATGGCTTCGTAGCCTGGGTGCGTTGCTGTGAAGCGGCACGTGCCCGCGCCAGCGCGGCTTCGACGATGGCGCGCTTGCGTGCGCCGGCGTCCTGCGGGGTTTCGGGCTGGGGCGCCGTTTCAGCCAGGCGGGCGTCGGTGTTGCGGTGCTTGCCGTGCACTTCGTAGCGGCGCCGCGCGCTGGCGGCCTGCTCGGCAGACCAGGCCTGCCAGCCGGTGCGGCCGGGCGTTTCGACCTCGAGCGAGATGCAGTCGACGGGGCACACCGGAATGCACAGCTCGCAACCGGTGCAGTGCGCCTCGATCACCGTGTGCATGCGCTTGTTGATGCCGACAATGGCGTCGGTCGGGCAGGCGTCCAGGCACAAGGTGCAGCCGATGCACCAGGCCTCGTCTATGACGGCCATGGCGCGCGGGCCTTTGGTACCGAACTGGGGATCGAGCGGTAGCGGGGGGCGCCCGGTGATGAGCGCCAGGCGCGCGATACCTTCCGCGCCGCCCGGCGGACATTGGTTGATGCCCGCCTCCTCGTTTGCCACGGCCTGCGCGTAGCCGGCGCAGTCCGGGTAGCCGCACCGGGTGCACTGCGTCTGGGGCAGTGCGTCGTTGATGCGTGCGGCGAGTCCGTTCACTGGAACTTGGCAGGCGCGCTTCAGCGCGCGGCGCTGGCGCCGGCCTTCTTGCGCGCGGCGGTCTTCCTGGCCGCTGCGGGCACAGCGGGCGCGGCCACGGTCGCAGCCTTTCTTGCCGGCGCCTTCTTGGCGGCGACGGCGGTGGTCTTGCGAGTTGGCTTCACGGTGTCTTCGGCGGCAATCTCGCCGCGGTTGCCCGCGCGGCTCTGCGGCTCGTCGTTGGCTGCGATGAACTTCACCACCTTCGGGTAGACCAGGTCGCGCCAGCGGCGGCCGCTGAAGATGCCGTAGTGGCCCGCGCCCTTGACTTCGTAGTGCTCGCGCTTGCTGTCCGAGATGCCGGTGCACAGGCTGTGCGCGGCCTCGGTCTGGCCGGAGCCGGAGATGTCGTCGAGTTCGCCTTCGACGGTGAGCAGGGCGGCGCCGCGGATGTCCTGCGGGCGCACGCGCTCCACCTGGCCTTCGGGGTTCTTGACGTCCCATGTGCCGTTGACCAGGTCGAACTCCTGGAACACGGTGCGGATGGTGTCGAGGTAGTAGTCGGCGTCCATGTCGAGCACGGCGTTGTACTCGTCGTAGAACTTGCGGTGGGCCTCGACGCTGGCGTCGTCGCCCTTGATGAGGTCCTTGAAGTAGTCGTAGTGGCTGGTGGCGTGGCGGTCAGGGTTCATCGCCACGAAGCCGGTGTGCTGCAAAAAGCCTGGGTACACGCGGCGCCCCGCACCCGGGAAGCCTTGCGGCACGGGGTAGATCACGTTGTTCTCGAACCACTCGAAGCTCTTGTTCATCGCGAGGTTGTTCACCGCCGTGGGCGACTTGCGCGCGTCGATGGGGCCGCCCATCATGGTCATGGTGAGCGGCAGCGCTTCGCCGCGGCTCGCCATGAGCGACACGGCCGCCAGAACCGGCACGGTCGGCTGGCACACGCTCACCACGTGGCAGTTGCCGTACTCGGCCTGCAGCAGGCGGATGAACTCCTGCACGTAGTTGATGTAGTCGTCGAGGTGGAACTCGCCTTCCGACATCGGCACCAGCCGCGCGTTCTTCCAGTCGGTGATGTAGACCTTGTGGTCCTGCAGCATGGTGCGCACAGTGTCGCGCAGCAGCGTGGCGTAGTGGCCCGACAGGGGCGCCACGATCAGCACCACGGGCTGGCTCTTGAGCGTCTTGAGGATGTGCGGCTCGTCGGTGAAGCGCTTGAACCGGCGCAGCTCGCAGAAGGGTTTGTCGAGTGCGATGGCTTCCTGGATGACGACATCTTCGCCGCCGACCTTCACCGACTTGATGTTGAATTCGGGCTTCTCGTAGTCCTTGCCGAGGCGATAGAGCAGGTCGTAGCCTGCGGCCATGCGCTGCGCCATGGGCATCTGGCCCCACACGGCGCCGGGGCCGTAGAGTTTGGAGGCTGCCTGGGCGAAGTCCGAGAAGGGCTCCATCAGGGAACGCTGGGCTTCGTAGAGTTGATAGAGCATCGCTGGTGTTGGAGTGGAATGTTGCAGTGCAATATATCAGTGCCTTCGCTGCGGTGCAGGAGGCCTAACCCCTACACGGACGCCAAGGCCGGGGTGCTTTTTCCACGGAATGTGAAGGAATCGTCGCGAAGGCGATTCCCTCACACTTTGCTGTCACTTAGATGACTTTGGCGATCGAGGCGCAGACGTGCTCGATGTTCTTGCTGTTCAGCGCGGCCACGCACATGCGGCCGGTGTCGGTGCCGTACACGCCGAATTCATTGCGCAGGCGCACCATCTGGTCCTTGCTCAGGCCCGAGTAGCTGAACATGCCGATCTGCGTGGTGATGAAGCTCATGTCTTCCTTCACGCCGGCGGCCTTCAGGCCGTCGACCAGCTTCTGGCGCATGGCCTTGATGCGCACGCGCATCTCGCCGAGCTCCTTTTCCCACAGGGCGCGCAGTTCGGGGGTGCCGAGCACCGCGGCCACCACGGCGCCGCCGTGGATCGGTGGGTTGCTGTAGTTGGTGCGAATGGCGATCTTCAGCTGCGACAGCACGCGGCCAGCTTCTTCCTTGTTCTCGCACAGCACCGACAGGGCGCCGACGCGCTCGCCGTACAGGCTGAAGCTCTTGGAGAACGAGGTCGACACGAAGAAGGTCAGTCCGGCATCGACGAACTTGCCGACGGCCGCGCCGTCTTCGGTCAGGCCGTAGCCGAAGCCCTGGTAGGCCATGTCGAGGAAGGGCACGAGGTTCTTGGCCTTGACGGCGGCGACGACCTGGTCCCACTGCGCGGACGTGATGTCGTAGCCGGTCGGGTTGTGGCAGCAGGCGTGCAGCACGACGACCGTGCCGGCGGGCGCCGCGTTCAGGGCGGCCAGCATGCCGTCGAAGTCGATGCCGCGCTTGGCGGCGTCGTAGTAGGGGTAGCTTTCGACCTCGAAGCCGGCGTTGGTGAACAGCGCGCGGTGGTTCTCCCAGCTCGGGTCGCTGATCAGGACCTTGGCGTTGGGGTTGAGCTTCTTCAGGAAGTCGGCGCCGACCTTCAGGCCGCCGGTTCCGCCGATGGCCTGGATGGTGGCCACGCGGCCCGACGTGACGGGTTCGCTGTCGGCGCCGAAGACCAATGCCTTCACGGCGTTGTCGTACGCGACGATGCCGTCGATGGGCAGATAACCACGCGCCGTGGGCGCTTTCATCATGTTCTGCTCGGCCGCCTGCACGCACTGCAGCAGGGGCAGCTTGCCGTTGTCGTCGTAATAGACGCCGACGCCGAGATTGACCTTGGAGGGGTTGGTGTCGGCGGCAAACTGCTCGTTGAGGCCGAGGATCGGGTCGCGCGGTGCCATTTCGACCGCGGTGAACATAGACATGGAAAGGTCCTTTGGGATGAAAGCTTCGCTGGCAACCGGGTTTGCGCTACGCTTTCCGGTTGCCTTGAATTTTACCGGCGTGATCGCCACCTGTCGGGAACAGCCATGCCAGAGAACAACGAAGCCATAGCAGACCTGAAGAAGCTGGACCCGATCGGGCCCGCAAAACAGGGCGAATTCGTCCGCTACCCCGGCTCTCCGTTCGAGCTTTTCCAGCCTTATCCGCCGGCCGGGGACCAGCCCAAGGCCATCGAGGGGCTGGTGGCGGGCGTGAACGACGGCGAGGTGTTCCAGACCCTGCTGGGCGTGACCGGCTCGGGCAAGACCTTCACCATGGCCAACGTGATCGCGCAACTGGGCCGCCCGGCCATCATCTTTGCGCCCAACAAGACCCTGGCGGCCCAGCTCTACAGCGAGTTCCGCGAGTTCTTCCCGAAGAACGCGGTCGAGTACTTCGTGAGCTACTACGACTACTACCAGCCAGAGGCCTACGTGCCGCAGCGGGACCTGTTCATCGAGAAGGACTCCTCGATCAACGAGCACATCGAGCAGATGCGGCTGTCTGCCACCAAGAGCGTGCTGGAGCGCCGCGACACGGTGATCGTGGCCACGGTGAGCGCCATCTACGGCATCGGCACGCCCGAGGACTACATGGAGATGCGGCTGATTGCCCGCGTGGGCGACAAGGTCGGCCAGCGCGACCTGATCTCGCGGCTCATCCGCATGCAATACACGCGCAACGAGCAGGATTTTGCGCGCGGCACCTTTCGCGTGCGGGGCGACACCATCGACGTGTTTCCGGCAGAGCACAGCGAACTGGCGATCCGCTTCGAGCTGTTCGACGACGAGATCGAATCGCTGCAGCTGTTCGACCCGTTGACCGGGCGCATCCGGCAGAAGGTGCCGCGCTTCACGGTGTACCCGTCGAGCCACTACGTGACGCCGCGCGACAAGGTGCTGGCGGCGGTGGAAACCATCAAGATCGAGCTGGCCGGCCGGCTCAAGGAACTGGTGGGCGCGGGCAAGCTGGTCGAGGCGCAGCGGCTGGAGCAGCGCACGCGTTTCGACCTCGAGATGCTCGCCGAGATCGGCCATTGCAAGGGCATCGAGAACTACACCCGCCACCTGTCGGGCGCCGCGCCGGGCCAGCCGCCCGCCACGCTGACGGACTACATGCCGAAGGACGCGCTGATGTTCCTCGACGAGAGCCACCAGATGATCGGGCAGCTCGGCGGCATGTACAACGGCGACCGGGCCCGCAAGACCACGCTGGTCGAATACGGCTTTCGCCTGCCGAGCGCCCTGGACAACCGGCCGCTCAAGCTGGAAGAGTTCGAGACGCGCATGCGCCAGTGCATCTTCGTGTCGGCCACGCCGGCGCAGTACGAGAAGGACCATGCGGGCAACGTGGTCGAACAGCTGGTGCGGCCCACCGGGCTGATCGACCCCGAGGTCGAGGTGCGTCCCGCAACGCATCAGGTGGACGATGTGCTGGGCGAGATCCGCATCCGCGTGGACAAGAACGAACGTGTGCTCATCACCACGCTCACCAAGCGCATGGCCGAGCAACTGACCGACTACCTGGGCGACAACGGGGTGAAGGTGCGCTACCTGCACAGCGACATCGACACCGTGGAGCGGGTCGAAATTCTGCGCGACCTGCGCCTCGGCACCTTCGACGTGCTCGTGGGCATCAACCTGCTGCGCGAAGGACTGGACATTCCAGAGGTGTCGCTGGTCGCGATTCTCGACGCCGACAAGGAAGGCTTCCTGCGTTCCGAGCGCTCGCTGATCCAGACGATCGGCCGGGCAGCGCGCAACCTGAGCGGCAAGGCCATTCTCTACGCCGACCGGATGACCGATTCGATGAAGTTGGCCATTGGCGAAACCGAGCGCCGGCGTGCGCGGCAGGTTGCCCACAACGAGGCTAACGGCATCACGCCGCGCAGCATCGTCAAGCAGGTGCGCGACCTGATCGACGGTGTCTACAGCGAGAAGACCGGCAAGGAAATGGCCAAGCTCGACCTGGAGCGCGCCAAGGTCGAGGACATGAGCGAGAAGGACATCGCCCGGGAAATCAAGCGGCTCGAAAAGCAGATGCTGGAGCACGCCCGGAACCTCGAATTCGAGAAGGCCGCCCGGGTGCGCGACCAGTTGGCGCTGCTGCGGGAGCGGGCGTTCGGGGCGTCCGGCGGCGACAACATCGCGGTTTTGCCGCAGTAGGTCTGGTGTCCAGCTGGCCCTGGTTCGGAGGTTCGCATTCTTCAAGCGAACCGCGCTGGGGTTTACCCGAGCAGAGTTCGGGGTTTTTGTTATACTTGACCGAAACAGTCAACAACATAAAAAGAACTTCGCGATGAAGGACCGACTCCTACCGGCTGGTTCACCAGTGTCTGGGGTCGGGCAGGGCGGAGACGAAGTCACCGCGGTCCGGGACTGCGGTGTCATTTCAACGGTAAGCACTTGAAGGAGCTTGCGATGCGTCTCACTACCAAAGGCCGTTTTGCGGTCACAGCAATGATCGATCTGGCACTGCGTCAGAACACCGGTCCGGTCACGCTGGCTGCAATCAGCCAAAGGCAGCAAATTTCGCTGTCGTACCTCGAGCAGCTGTTCGGCAAGCTGCGCCGTCACGAGCTGGTCGAGTCGACCCGTGGCCCCGGCGGCGGTTACAGCCTCGGCCGCAAGGCGGCAGACATCACCGTGGCCGACATCATTGTCTCCGTCGATGAACCCATCGATGCCACCCAGTGCGGCGGCAAGGAAAACTGCCTCGGCGAAGCCGGCCGCTGCATGACGCACGAACTCTGGGCCTCGCTGAACCAGCGCATGGTCGAGTTCCTTGATTCCGTCACGTTGCAGAAGCTGGTGGACGACCAGATCGCCAAGGGCGTGCAGATCGAGAACAAGCCGGTCGTCAAGCGTGCGATCTCGGCCCAGCCGGTGGTCAAGCCGATTCGCGTGAATGCGCCGAATTCGGTGTTCGCCCTCGGCAACGTCTTCGCCAAGTCCTGAGTGTCGGCAGCGCCTGCGGGCGCCGCCAAGAGCCGCCAGATCAAAAAACAACCCCCACGCCAGCACGAGCCAGCCATGGACGTAACTCCTCATTTCCCGATCTATCTCGATTACGGCGCCACCACGCCCGTGGACCCCCGTGTGGTCGACGCCATGATTCCGTGGCTGCGCGAACACTTCGGCAATCCCGCATCTCGCAGCCACGCCTGGGGCTGGGAGGCTGAAGAAGCGGTCGAGAAGGCGCGCGGCCAGGTGGCTGAGCTGATCAACGCGGATCCGCGCGAGATCGTCTGGACGTCGGGTGCCACCGAGTCGATCAATCTCGCGCTCAAGGGCGCGGCCCAGTTCTACAAGGGCAAGGGCAAGCACCTGATTACCCTGAAGACCGAGCACAAGGCCGTGCTCGACACCATGCGCGAACTCGAGCGCCAGGGCTTCGAAGTGACCTACCTCGACGTCGAGGAAAACGGTCTCGTCGACCTGGAGAAATTCAAGGCCGCGATCCGCCCCGACACCATCCTGGCCAGCGTGCTGTTCGTGAACAACGAAATCGGCGTCATTCAAGACGTGGTCGCGCTGGGCAACGTCTGCCGTGAGAAGGGTGTGATCTTCCACGTCGATTCGGCCCAGGCCACCGGCAAGGTCGAGATCGACATCACCGCACTGCCTATCGACCTGATGAGCCTCGCCTCGCACAAGACCTACGGCCCCAAGGGCATCGGCGCGCTGTATGTGCGTCGCAAGCCGCGCATTCGCCTTGAAGCGCAAATGCATGGCGGTGGCCATGAGCGCGGCATGCGTTCGGGCACGCTGCCTACGCATCAGATCGTCGGCATGGGCGAGGCGTTTCGCATCGCCAAGCTCGAAATGAAGGACGACATCGCCCGAGCGCGCCGCCTGCAGCAGCGCCTGCTCGACGGCCTGAAGGACGTCGAACAGGTGTTCATCAACGGCGACCTCGAGCGTCGTGTGCCGCACAACCTGAACATGAGCTTCAACTATGTCGAAGGCGAGTCGCTGATCATGGGCATCAAGGGCCTGGCGGTGTCGTCGGGTTCGGCCTGCACTTCGGCCAGCCTGGAACCCAGCTACGTGCTGCGCGCCCTGGGCCGCAGCGACGAACTGGCCCACAGCAGCCTGCGCATGACCATCGGCCGTTTCACGACCGAAGAAGAAATCGACTACGCGATCTCGACCATCAAGCACAACGTCGCGAAGCTGCGCGAGCTGAGCCCCCTGTGGGAGATGTTCAAGGACGGCGTCGACATCAGCACGATCCAGTGGTCGGCCCACTGACCCAGGCCAGCCCAAGGCTCCACGATTGAACAAAGTTTGAGAGGTACACCATGGCATATTCTTCCAAGGTCATCGACCATTACGAAAATCCACGCAACGTCGGCTCCTTCGAAAAGGGCGACGACTCGGTAGGCACCGGCATGGTCGGCGCCCCGGCCTGCGGCGACGTGATGAAGCTGCAGATCAAGGTCAACCCCGAAACCGGCGTGATCGAAGATGCCCGTTTCAAGACCTACGGCTGCGGCTCGGCCATTGCCTCGTCGTCGCTCGTGACCGAATGGGTCAAGGGCAAGACGCTCGACGAAGCGGCTGCGCTGAAGAACGCGCAGATCGCCGAAGAACTGGCGCTGCCGCCCGTGAAGATCCACTGCTCCATCCTGGCCGAAGACGCGATCAAGGCGGCGGTGAGCGACTACAAGGCCAAGCACGGCGTCAAGACCGAAGCTGCTGCGGAAGCCGTTCACTGACATGGCCGTCACGCTGACCGAAGCCGCTGCGCGACACGTCACCCGCTACCTCGGTAAACGGGGCAGGGGCGTGGGCGTGCGGCTGGGCGTGAAGACCACCGGCTGCTCGGGCCTGGCCTACAAGCTCGAGTACGTGGACGAGTTCACCCCCGAAGACGTGGTGTTCGAAGACCACGGCGTGAAGGTGCTGGTCGACCCGAAGAGCCTGGCCTACATCGACGGCACGCAGCTCGACTTCGTGCGTGAAGGCCTGAACGAAGGCTTCAAGTTCATCAACCCGAACGAACGCGACCGTTGCGGATGCGGCGAGAGTTTTCGCATCTGATGCACCGTCGCTGACCGCGACCACAGCCGCCACCATGTCATGTGCTGGCGGTTTTTTCTTGCCATGAACCTGAACGACACCGACTTTCAACTGTTCGCCGTCCCGGCGACGTTTGCGCAGGACCGCGCGGCGCTCGACGCACGCTGGAAAGAGCTGCAGCGCGAAGCCCACCCGGACCGCTTCGCCGCACAGGGCGCTGCGGCGCAGCGCGTGGCCATGCAGTGGTCGGTGCGCATCAACGAGGCCTACCAGCGGCTCAAGGACCCGGTGCGCCGCGCCAGCTACATCTGCGAGCTGCACGACGCGCCGCTGAACGCCGAGAACAACACGGCGATGCCGCCGGAGTTTCTGATGCAGCAGATGGAATGGCGCGAAGCGCTCGACGAGGTCGAGGACACCGCCGCGCTCGAGAAGCTGCAGGCCGAGGTCGATGCGGGCCGAGCACGCGCGCTGTCTTCGCTCGACTGGCTCATCGACGAGAAGGGCGACTACCCCGCCGCCGCCCAGCAGGTGAGAGCCCTCATGTTCATTGAGCGCTTCGGACAGGACGTCGAAGCCAAATTCGATCAGTTGGGACAATAGGCCCTTATGGCTCTTCTTCAGATTTCCGAACCCGGCCAGGCGCCCGACCCGCACCAGCGCCGCATTGCCGTGGGCATCGACCTCGGCACCACGCATTCGCTGGTGGCTTCCGTGCGCAATGGCGTGGCCGAGTGCCTGCCCGACGACCAGGGCCGCGTGCTGCTGCCTTCGGCCGTGCGCTACCTCGAGGGCGACCGCCGCCAGATCGGTTTCGACGCGCTCGCCGCGCGCGCGCATGACCCGGCCAACACCATCACCTCGGTGAAACGGCTCATGGGCCGAGGCCTGGCCGACATCGCCAACCGCGAGGCCATGTCGTTCCGCATCGGCAGCAACGACGGCGGCATGGTGACGGTGCAGACCCTGGCGGGCGAGAAGTCGCCCGTCGAGATCAGCGCCGAGATTCTTGCGACCTTGCGCTTCCGCGCCGAAGACACCTTCGACGATGAACTCTACGGCGCGGTCATCACCGTGCCGGCGTACTTCGACGAAGGCCAGCGCCAGGCCACCAAGGACGCTGCGCAGCTTGCCGGCCTCAACGTGCTGCGCCTGATCAGCGAGCCCACGGCCGCCGCCATCGCGTACGGCCTCGATAACGCGAGCGAGGGCGTCTACGCGGTCTACGACCTGGGCGGCGGCACCTTCGACATTTCGATCCTGCGACTGACGCAGGGCGTGTTCGAAGTGATTGCCACGGGTGGCGATTCGGCCCTGGGCGGCGACGACTACGACCACGCGCTGGCCGGTTTTGTGCTCGAGCAAACCGGCCTGCAAGCCGGCAGCGACACCGACAAGGCCGCCTTGCTGGTGGCTGCGCGCGCCGCCAAGGAGGCACTGACCGAATCGGCATCGACCGCATTCAGCGCGAGCGTCGCGGGCGAAACGGTCACGTTCGATCTGGCCCGCGAGCAGTTCGACGCGGCCACGAAGCCGCTCACCGACCGCACCATCGCTGCCGTTCGCAAGGCGCTGCGCGATGCCAGGCTCAAGCCCGACGACCTGCAAGGCATCGTGCTCGTCGGCGGCTCCACCCGCATGCCGCAGGTCCGCGCGGCCGTTGCCGGGTTCTTCGGCCGCGAGCCGCTGGTCAACCTGAACCCCGACGAAGTCGTGGCCCTCGGCGCCGCCATCCAGGCCAACCAGCTGGCCGGCAACGACGGCGCAGGCGAGTTGCTGCTGCTGGACGTGATTCCGTTGTCGCTCGGCATCGAGACCATGGGGGGGCTCGTCGAGCGCATCGTGCCGCGCAACCAGACCATTCCCACGGCCATGGCGCAGGACTTCACGACCTACAAGGACGGCCAGACCGCGCTGGCGTTGCACGTTGTGCAGGGCGAGCGCGACCTGGTGTCCGATTGCCGCAGCCTCGCGCGCTTCACGCTGCGCGGCATCCCGCCGATGGCGGCCGGCGCGGCGCGCATCCGCGTGACCTTCACCGTCGACGCCGACGGCCTGCTGAGCGTGAGTGCGAAGGAGCAGGGCAGCGGCGTCGAGGCCAGCGTGACGGTCAAGCCGTCGTACGGCCTGTCGGACGACCAGATCGCAACCATGCTGCAGGAGAGCTTCTCCACTGCGCAGCAAGACATGCAGGCCCGCGCGCTCGTCGAGTCGCGCGTCGATGCCGACCGCATGCTGCTGGCCACGCAGAGCGCGCTCGACGCCGATGGCGACCTGCTTGGCGCCGAGGAACGCGCCGTCATCGACGCGTCGATGGCGCGGTTGCGCGAAGCCGCCAAGGCGAGCAACGAGGCGGCTGCCATCGAGGCCGCCACCAAGAAACTGGCCGACGACACCGAGGCCTTTGCCGCCCAGCGCATGAACGCGGGCATTGCGCGCGCGCTTTCGGGCCGCAAGGTCGAATCCCTGTAGAACAACAACATGCCCACGATCAAGATCTACCCGCATCCCGAGTACTGCCCGCAGGGCGCCGAAATCACCGCGCCCGCCGGCACCTCGATCTGCGAGGCGCTGCTCGACAACCACATCAACCTCGAGCACGCCTGCGAGATGAGCTGCGCCTGCACGACCTGCCACGTCATCGTGCGCCAGGGCTTCAATTCGCTCAACGAAGCCGAGGAGGGTGAAGAAGACCTGCTCGACCGCGCCTGGGGCCTGGAGCCGCAGTCGCGCCTGAGTTGCCAATCGATCCTGGCGCAGGAGAATGTGACCATCGAGATTCCGAAGTACTCGATCAACCACGCCAAGGAAAACCACTGATGTCCAGACTGATCGTTCTCGATACGGAAACCACCGGCCTCTCCGCGGAGAATGGCGACCGCATCATCGAGCTCGGCTGCGTGGAGCTGTTCAACCGCAAGCTCACCGGCAACGACCTGCACATCTACTTCAACCCCGAGCGCGAGAGCCATGAAGACGCGCTCAAGGTGCACGGCCTGACCACCGACTTCCTGCGCGACAAACCGAAGTTCGCCACGCTGGGCAACGACATCATCGAGTACCTGCGCGGCGCCGAGCTGATCATTCACAACGCGGCCTTCGACGTCGGCTTCCTCAACAAGGAGTTCGAGCGCGCCGGCCTGCCGCCGTTGCGCACCTTCGTCAGCGAAGTGACCGACACGCTGGCCATGGCCAAGCTGGTGTACCCGGGCAAACGCAATTCGCTCGACGCGCTGTGCGACCGCTTCGGTGTCGACCGTTCGAACCGCACCTTCCACGGCGCGAAGCTCGATGCGCAGTTGCTGGCCGACGTCTACATCAACCTCACGCGCGGGCAGGACGCGCTGCTGATCGACGTGGCCTCGAACGAGCCGGCGCTGGGCACCACTGTGGTGGCCATCGACCTGAGCCAGTTCGCGCTGCCGGTGATCGCGGCGGGCGAGCAGGAACTCGCCGCGCACGAGGCCGTGTTGTCTCAGCTCGACAAATCGAGCGGTGGCCGAACACTGTTTCGCCAGAACAGCGAAAAAGCTGTGGCATAATCTGAGGCTTCGCACAACGCGATACGTGTTCAAGACACTGAACTCAAAAGCAGTGTCTCAGGGCGGTTAGCTCAGGGGTAGAGCACAGCATTCACACTGCTGGGGTCGGAGGTTCGAAACCTCCACCGCCCACCAAATCAGAAAAAGCGACCTGGATTTCCAGGTCGCTTTTTTGTTGTCCGTTCGTTCCTGCCTTGCGCGACATTTCTGCTTCGCGGCGTCAATGGCTGACCTGTCGGCTCCCGCCGACGGCAAGTGCAGCGAAGGGCTGGCGCAGCTCCCGCGGCACAGGCCTACAACCTGGGCCAAAGGAGCAACACCATGGCCACCCATCCCGACCTTCCGACTCCGCTCACGCCGGACCTGCCTGTAGAGCCCGATCAAGGACCGAGCACGCCGCCCGACGAAACCACCGATCCCGAGCCGCCGCCCAGCGTGTTGTGAGTGCGCGCGGCGTGCGAGCCGCGCTAAGCTCGCTCGATGGACGAAATTGATTGCGCCGTCATCGGCGGTGGGGTTGTGGGCTTGGCCGTCGGTCGCGCGCTGGCGCTAGCCGGCCGCGAGGTGCTGGTGCTGGAATCCGAAGGTGCCATCGGCACGGGAACCAGTTCGCGCAACAGCGAGGTCATTCATGCAGGCATCTATTACCCGCAGGGCTCGCTGAAGGCCAGGCTTTGCGTCGAAGGCAAGGAACTGCTCTATGCCTATGCGGCGCAGCGTGGCGTGCCACACCGGCGCTGCGGCAAGTTCATCGTGGCCACATCACTGGAGCAGGCGGCTCAGCTCGATGCGATTCGAACCAAAGCCGCCGCCAATGGTGTCGACGACCTCGAGCTGATGACCGCGCAGCAGGCGATCCAGTTGGAGCCGCAATTGCATTGCGTGGCGGCGCTTCATTCTCCGAGTACCGGCATCGTCGACAGCCACGCCTTGATGCTGAGCCTGCTCGGGGATCTCGAGAACGCCGGCGGCATGCTGGCGCTGAAATCGCCGGTGCTGCATGCCGAATGCAGCGACAGTGGCATCGTCCTGGTCGCGCAGGACGGCACGGCGCTGCGTTGCCGCAGCGTCGTCAACGCTGCCGGGTTGGGGGCTCCGGCACTGGCCCGGCGTTTCGAAGGACTGCCTCTTTCTTCGGTGCCGAAGGCGTATTTCGCCAAGGGCAACTATTTCACGCTCTCGGGGCGCGCGCCGTTCAGCCGCCTGGTGTATCCGGTACCCGAACCGGGTGGCTTGGGCGTGCATTTGACGCTCGACCTTGGAAACCAGGCGAAGTTCGGACCCGACGTGCAGTGGGTCGAATCGGCTGACGACCTGGTCGTGGACCCGGCCCGCGGCGAGGGCTTCTACGCAGAGGTACGCAAGTACTGGCCCGCACTGCCCGACGGTGCCTTGATCCCGGGCTATGCGGGCATGCGGCCCAAGATTTCCGGGCCGGGCGAGCCGGCCGCCGACTTCGTGATCGATGGGCCTGCATCGCACGGTGTGCCGGGCCTGGTCAATCTGTTCGGCATCGAATCGCCCGGGCTCACGAGCAGCCTGGCCATCGGTCGCCATGTCGTCGGCCTGCTGGCGGATGCGTGACGCGACGCGCGTCAAAGTCTGCGCGCCCGCCGCGCACGAGGGTCTTTTGTGCCTGTAACATGACAGCACGCCATTTGCTGGCGTGAAGCCGCCGGCGCGGTGCCGGTGTCATCACGGAGGAAAGATTCCAATGAGTGCATCCCAAAATCTTGAAGCAGCAGCCGAAGACATTGCAAGCGACGTGCGCGGCGTGCTGGCAAGCAAGGACCTGGATTCGGTTCCCCACATCAAGGCGCTGCGCCAGCGCATCGACACCAAGCTGGCCATCGCACGCGAACTCGCCGCAGAGAAGAGCAAGCTCGCCGCCAAGAAGGCCCGCGAAGCGGCCAACTCCGCCAACGCCTACGCCCACGACGAACCGTGGCAGATCGCCGGTGCCGCACTGGCCGTCGGCGTGCTGGTGGGTCTGTTGCTTGGCCGCCGCTGACCTGAACTCGCACCGAAGCCTTCGGCCGGGGATGACCGGAGCCAGCCCATGAGGCTGCTGTCCCTGTTCGGGCTGAACGCCCGGATTCGTCGGTTGCGCATCGCCGCGGCCGAGGGCGCCCTGGCTGCCGAAGACCGGGTGCAACTGCTGCGCATGGCCTGGGAGGACGAGAAGCAGCGCCTCAAGCTGATGCTTCTCCTCGTGGTTGCCGTGCTGGGGCTGACCACGGTCACGGTGGCCTTGCTGTCCGTGGCGGTGGTCGTTCATTTTTGGGAAACCCCATACCGCATCACGGCCGCCTGGTCGGTCGCGGGTGTGTGGGTGGTGCTGTGGCTGGCAGCGGCTGTCGGCCTGCTGCTGACGCTGCGCAACGCGTCCAACAGCTTCGTGCCGGCGCGGCATGAGTTCGAACGCGACTGGGCTTGGGTCCAGGACCAGTTCGGCCTTGGCAAGGACCCGGATCAGGACGAAGAGTCGCCGCGTCCCGCACGGCCTGCGACGCGCGAAGAACTGCTCGCGCGCATGGAGCGCCAGCGCCAGCGCATCGCGACCTTGCAGGGTGGGCGAGAAACCCAGCCGGCCGCCGCGGAGGGTGCAGGCGGTGCGAGCGAGCGCGAAGTGCCGCCGTCGAATGAATCAGCCGGTGCCGCAGCATTGCGCATCGCTCGCGCACACCCAGTGGCCGCGGGTGTTGTCGCCGCGGCCGCTGTCGTGGTGATCCGGCCGAAGCGGCTGTTGCGCTGGGCCGCGTTCATTGCGCCCGTGCTGTGGCGCATGCGCTGAGCGAAAAGAAAAAGCCGAAAGCTCAGGCCTTGCTGCGATCGCGCAGCAGCGCTTGGGCGGCTTCGCGGACCAGCCCCGGGCCGCGATAGATCAGTCCGGTGTAGATCTGCACCACGTCCGCACCCGCGGCGATTTTGGCCCTGGCGTCGGCCGCACTCAGGATGCCGCCCACCCCGATGATCGGAAAGCCCGCGCCCAGCGCCGCGCGAAGCTGCGAAATCACGCGGTTGCTCGATTCACGCACTGGCGCACCCGAAAGGCCGCCCGCTTCCTCGGCATGCGGCAGGCCCTTCACCGCATCGCGCGCCAGCGTGGTGTTGGTGGCAATCACGCCGTCCATGCCGTGGCGCTTCAGCGTGGCGGCAATCACGGCCACCTGGGCTTCGTCCAGATCGGGCGCGATCTTCACGAACAGCGGCGCGCGTTTGTCGTGCCGCGCGGCCAGCACCTCGCGCCGTTCGGCCACCGCGCCGAGCAGCGCATCGAGCGCTTCGTCGCTCTGCAGTGAGCGCAGGTTGGCGGTGTTCGGGCTCGAGATATTGATCGCCACGTAGTCGGCGTGCGGGTACACGCCGTCGAGGCAGGCGAGGTAGTCGTCCACCGCGCGCTCGATCGGCGTGGCGGCGTTCTTGCCGATGTTGAGGCCCAGCAGCATCGGCGCCTTGTTGCCGCCGCCCTTGCGAAAGCGCGCCTTCTGCACATTGGCCAGGAAAGCGTCGAGCCCGTCGTTGTTGAAGCCCAGGCGGTTGATGAGGGCGTCGCGCTGCGGCAGCCGGAACATGCGTGGCTTGGGGTTGCCTGGCTGGCCCTTCGGGGTGACGGTGCCGACTTCGACAAAGCCGAAACCCATGGCGGCAAAGGCATCGATGCAGCGGGCGTTCTTGTCGAGCCCGGCCGCCAGGCCCACGCGGTTCGGAAATGTCAGCCCGGCGAGCTCGATGGGGTCGTTCACGCGCGGTGCCGAGTAGGCGCAGGCCAGCGGCGTGTTCTGCGTGCGCGCCAGCCCGTCCAGCGTGATTTCATGGGCATGCTCGGGGTCGAAGCCGAACAGGAAAGGGCGGGCGAGGCCGTAAAGCGAGGAGGGCATCAGCAGGGGCATCGGATAATTCTGGACTTCTATGAGCCAAGGATTCTCCGCGATGACCGCACCCGCCCCCGCAACCCCTTCAAACCCGCTTTCTCAGGACGAACTCAAGGCCCAGGTCGGCCGCGCCGCGCTGGCCTATGTGGTCAAGGGCGAGATCGTTGGCGTCGGCACCGGCTCCACGGTGAACAAGTTCATCGACGCGCTGGCCACCATCAAGGACGAGATCAAGGGCGCCGTTTCCAGCTCGGTGGCCTCGACCGAGCGCCTGCGTGCGCTGGGCATTCCGGTGTTCGACAGCAACGAGGTGGAAGAACTGGCCGTCTATATCGATGGAGCCGACGAAATCGATCACCGCGGTTTCATGGTGAAGGGCGGCGGGGCGGCGCTCACGCGCGAGAAGGTCGTGGCTGCCCAGTCGCGCAAGTTCATCTGCATTGCCGATGCGTCCAAGCTGGTCGAGACACTGGGCGCCTTTCCGTTGCCGGTCGAAGTGATCCCGATGGCTGTGCGCCGCGTGATGCGGCAGTTCGCCGCCATGGGCGGCATCGCCCAGGTGCGCGAGAAGGACGGGCTGCCGCTGGTCACCGACAACGGGCAGCACATCGTCGACGTGACGGGTTTGCGGATCACCGCGCCGCTGGCCTTCGAGTCCGAAGTGAGCCAGTGGCCCGGCGTGGTGACGGTCGGCGTCTTCGCGCACCAGAAGGCCGATGTCTGCCTGCTGGGCACCTCGGCGGGCGTGAAGACCCTGGAATTCGCCTGAACCGACGCCCGGGCGGGGCCGTCAGCGGCCAGGCTCAGAACTTGATGCCGGCCGGGTTGCTCGGGCCAGGTTCGCTGGATGCGGGCGGCAGCGCGGGTTGTGCTGAAGGTGCGGCGGCGGCACGCGGCGCCGGTGTCGCCTGTTGGGCGACCAGCGGGCGTGCCAGTCCGTTGCGGTAGCCCGCAGGCAGGCTGTTGCTCTTCGGGTAGCCGGCTGCGTCGAGGTACTGCGACCACTCGGCGTCGCCATAGCCCTTGAGTTGCTGCGATCCGATCGTGAGCAGCGGCAGCGAGCTCTGGCTGCTCAGACGCTGCAGCGCCTCGATATCCTCGTTGCTCTTGACGGTGCGTTCATCGAAGGGAATGCCGCGCGTGACGAGCATCGAGCGCGCCGCGCCGCAGGGAGCGCATTCGTCGCTCGTGTACAGGACGACCGGATAGCGCTGCGCCACCTGGCGAAGCTCGTAGGGCAGGCCCGCGCCGGCCGGTGTGCCCACGGCGCCTTGCGGTCCCGAGGCGGGCTCGGTGCTCGCGGTCGGGGCACGGTCCGAAAAAGTGACCTTGCCGTTCTTGTCGACCTGGCGGTAGACCGACTGCGCCGTGGCGCCGGCGGCAACGAGCAGGAGGCAGACGCCTACCGTCCGCGCGCCCAGGCGATGCAGTGAGAATTTGTAAGGGATCGTGTGCATCGCCCGAGTATCGCAAGCTTCAGCGCCGCATCAAGCGGGCTGGGCCTGTGCCATGCCCTGGTGTCGCAGCAGCGCATCAAGCTGCGGCTCACGGCCGCGGAAGGCCTTGAACGAGTCCATCGCGCTGCGGCTGCCGCCGGCCTCCAGGATGGCCTGGCGGTACTTGCGGCCGGTCTCGATGTTCGGTTCGCCATCGGCGCCCACGGTTTCCTCGAAGGCCGCGTAGGCGTCGGCGCTCAGCACCTCGGCCCATTTGTAGCTGTAGTAGCCGGCCGCGTAGCCGCCCGAGAAGATGTGGCTGAACGTGTTCGGCGTGCGGCTGAAGGGGGGCGAAGGCATCACGGCCACTTCGCTGCGCACCGCGCCCAGCAGCGCCATCACGTCGCCTGTCTTGGCCGCCGAGGCGTGGTACTCGGTGTGCAGCAGCATGTCGAACAGCGAGAACTCGATCTGGCGCAGCGTCTGCAGCCCGCTCTGGAAATTCTTGGCCGCCGTCATCTTGTCGAACAGCGCGCGCGGCAGCGGCTCGCCGGAGTCGACATGGGCGGTCATGTGCTTGAGCACATCCCATTCCCAGCAGAAGTTTTCCATGAACTGGCTCGGCAGCTCGACCGCGTCCCACTCGACGCCGCTGATGCCCGAGACGTCGCGCTCGTTCACCTGGGTGAGCATGTGGTGCAGGCCGTGGCCGAACTCGTGGAAGAGGGTGGTCACGTCGTCGTGCGTGAGCAGCGGCGGCTTGCCGTCGACACCGCTGGCGAAGTTGCACACCAGTTGCGCGACGGGCGTCTGCAGCACGCCAGTGTCGGGGCGCAGCCAGCGGGCGCGAACGTCGTCCATCCAGGCACCGCCGCGCTTGGCGGCGCGGGCCGAGGGGTCGAGGTAGAACTGGCCCACTTTCTGCCCGGCGCGTTCGATGCGATAGAACTCGACGCTCGGGTGCCAGGTCGGCGCGCTGTCGCGGCGGATCGACACTTCGAACAGCGTCTCGACGATCTTGAACAGGCCCGCCATCACCTTCGGCGCGGGGAAGTACTGCTTGACCTC
The DNA here is from genome assembly GCF_979254005.1 of Variovorax sp. AC103. NCBI lineage: Bacteria > Pseudomonadati > Pseudomonadota > Betaproteobacteria > Burkholderiales > Comamonadaceae > Variovorax > Variovorax sp. AC103. The sequence goes on from NZ_CEEDFC010000004.1 coordinate 129,992, forward strand.
CTGTTCGCTGAAAGCGTATCGCGCTTCCTTGAGCTTCTCGCCGATGTAGCTCCAGTCCCAGGGCTGCGGGTCGGTGATGCTCAGTTGCTCCGACGCGAAGACGCGCAGGTCGGCCAGGTCGCGTTCGCCGTAGGGCTTGGCCTTGACGGCCAGGTCGCGCAGGAACTTCACGACCTGCTCGGGCGATTCGGCCATCTTCGGCACGACAGACAGCTCGCCGAAATTGTTGTAGCCCAGCAGCTTCGCTTCTTCTTCGCGCAGCGCGAGGATCTCGGTGATCAGCGCCGTGTTGTCGAAGGCGGCGTCGCCGAATTCGCTGGCACGCGTGACGTACGCACGGTAGAGCTTTTCGCGCAGCGCGCTGCTCTTGGCGAACTGCATCACGGGCAGGTAGCACGGCATCTTGAGCGTGAGCTTGTAGCCATCCTTGCCATCGGCTTCGGCGGCCGAGCGCGCGGCGCTCACCACGTCTTCGGGCACGCCTTCGAGTTCACCGAACGCCGCGTAGTACGCAAAGGCATCGGTCGCGTCGAGGGCGTTTTCGCTGAACTTCTGGCTCAGCTCGGCCTGGCGCTCCTGGATGTCGGCAAAGCGCTTCTTGGCCTCGCCCTGCAGTTCGGCGCCGCCCAGCACGAAGTTGCGCACCGCGTTTCGATGCGCCTGGCGCTGCTCGGCGTTGAGCGTGGAAACGTCGATGGCCTTGTACTTGGCGTACAGCCGCTCGTCCGAACCCAGGCGCGTCCAGAAGGCGGTGACGCGCGGCATGGCCTCGTTGTAGGCGGCGCGAAGCTCGGGCGTGTCGGCCACGGCGTTCAGGTGGCCCACGGCGCCCCAGGCGCGGCTGAAGCGTTCGGAGGCCACGTCGAGCAGCTTCGAGATGGCATTCCAGTCGGCCGGGAATTCGGGCGCCGTCACGGCCTGCAGCGCGGTTTCGGCATCGGCCAGCAGAACGTCGACGGCGGGAGCGACATGCTCGGGCCGGATGCGGTCGAACAGCGGGAGATCGTTGAAGTCGAGGAGGGGGTTGTTCGTCATGGCCATGAAAGTTACTTGGCGGCGCGTTCGGCCGCTTCAAGGGTGTTGGCGAGCAGCATGGCGCGCGTCATGGGGCCGACGCCGCCCGGCACGGGCGTGATCCAGCCGGCCACTTCCTTCACGCCGTCGAAATCGACGTCGCCGGCCAGCTTGCCGTCTTCCTTGCGGTTCATGCCCACGTCGATGACCACCGCGCCGGGCTTGACCATGTCGGCGGTCAGCAGGTTGAGCTTGCCCACCGCGGCGACGATCACGTCGGCCTGGCGCGTGATGGCGCCCAGGTCTTGCGTGGCGCTGTGGCAGATGGTCACGGTGGCGCTCTTGGCGAGCAGCATCATGGCCATCGGCTTGCCGACGATGTTGCTGCGGCCGATGACCACGGCGTGCTTGCCGCGCAGGTCGTAGCCGATGGATTCGAGCATCTTCATGCAGCCGTGCGGCGTGCAGGGCCAGAAACCGGGGGCGCCGGTCATCAGCGCGCCGGCGCTGGCGACGTGGAAGCCGTCGACGTCCTTGGCGGGCGAAATCGTCTCGATGACCTTCTGGCTGTCCATGTGCTTGGGCAAGGGCAACTGGACCAGGATGCCGTGCACCTTCGGGTCGTCGTTGAGCGTGCGGATGCGCGCCAGCAGGTCGGCTTCGCTCAGGTCGGCGGGGTAGGTTTCGAGCGTGGCCTGCAGGCCGGTCTGGGCGCTGTCGTTGACCTTGTGCTTCGTGTAGACCTGGCTGGCCGGGTCTTCGCCCACGAGGATGATGGACAGAGCCGGGTTCACGCCTCGGGCCTTGAGCGCGGCGGTGCGGCCGGCGACTTCGGCGCGAATGGTTTTGGCGAGGGCGTTGCCGTCGATCAGTTGGGCAGTCATCGGTTCTGATTTTCCAAGTAAAAACGCCCGCTTGCGCAGGCGTGGTGGACATTCATTGCTATCGAAGAGATAGCCGCTAGGCCTTGGCCGCTGGTGCCGCCTGTCCGAGGGCGATCTTGAGCAGATCGGCCACGGTGTTGGCGTTGAGCTTTTCCATGATGTTGGCGCGGTGCGCCTCGACCGTCTTGATGCTGATGCCCAAGTCGTCGGCGATCTGCTTGTTCAGCCGGCCGGCGACGATGCGTTCGAGCACCTGGGCCTCGCGTCCGGTGAGCTTGGACAGCAGCGCGTCGCGGCTGGCCGACTGCTGGTGCTGCGTGAAGGCGCCGCGCGCATGTTCGAGCATGCGCTCGACCAGCGTGACGAGTTCCTCGTCGTTGAAGGGCTTCTGGATGAAATCCATTGCGCCCTTCTTCATGCTGTCGACCGCCATCGGCACGTCGCCGTGCCCGGTGATGACCACGATGGGCAACGGGGAGCGCCGCTCGATCAGTCGATCCTGCAGTTCGAGGCCGGTCATGCCGGCCATGCGGATGTCGACGATCAGACAGGCGACTTCGCGCGGGTCGTATCGGGAGAGAAAGGATTCGGCGGAATCGAAACAGCGGACTCTGTAGTCCTTGCCTTCGAGCAGCCATTGCAGCGAATCGCGTACGGCTTCGTCGTCGTCGACAACATAGACCGTGCCCTTCTTCGGAATCAAACTCATGCAGGTACCTTTGTCTCGTCGCTAGCTACGGAACTGATAGCGTCCAACACCGGAATCCAGAAGGAAAAACGGCATCCGATCACATCCGGACCATTGTAGATGTTCTCCGCCTGCATCCGGCCGCGGTGCGACTCGACGATGGTGCGGCAGAGGTTCAGCCCGATGCCCATGCCTTCGGGTTTGGTGGAGAAGAAGGCCTCGTAAAGCCGGTCCATCACTTCCGGCGCCAGGCCCTTGCCGGTGTCCTGCACCGAGAACTCGATGGCGTTGTGGCCCTCGATGACCTTGGGCAGCACCCGCAGCTCGACGCTGCGGCGCGCCAGCGGCCGATCGGCAATGTCGATGGATTCGGCCGCGTTCTTCAGCAGGTTGACCATCACCTGTTCGATGAGGATCGGGTCGACCCGCACCACCGGCAGGCGCGCGGCCACGTAGTGGTTCAGGCGCACGTTGCGCCGCCGCAGCTCGATGCCGGCGAGTTCGACCGCCTCGCTCACCATGGTGGCCACGTCGGCCGGCGTGCGGTTGGGCTCGCTGCGCTTCACGAACGAGCGGATGCGCTGGATGATCTGCCCCGCGCGCTGCGCCTGCTTCGACGTCTTCTCGAGCGCGGCCAGCAGCGCCTCGGTGTCGATCGTCTGCCCCTTGATGCGCGACATCATCCCGTTGCAGTAGTTGGTGATGGCGGTCAGCGGCTGGTTGAGCTCGTGCGCCACGCTGGACGCCATTTCGCCCATCGTGATGAGGCGGCTCGCCGACTGGGCCTTGTCGGCCTGCGCGGCCGCCTGTTCCTCGGCGTCGCGGCGCGGCGTGATGTCGGTGGCGATGACGAGCTGTGCCAGCCGGCCGTCGACCCAGGTCAGGTAGCGCGAGCGCACTTCGAGCCACTTGCCCAGGTGCGGCACGAAGATCTCGTTGTTCGCGGCCTGCGCGGCGGTGAGCGTGTCGATGGGAAGGCCCGCGTAGGGGTCGACGTCGTCCAGGCCCTCGTCGTGCGCGTTCGAGGCCGGCACGCCCGCCTGCGCGACCATGCCGAGGTGGCCCACGGTGTCCGAGCCGAACCACAGGCGGTACAGCTTGTTGGCGAACAACAGTTCCTCGCTGCCGATGGGCGCCACCGACACGGCCGCGTCCAGCGCCTCGAGCACGGTGGTGAAGCGTTCGTACGAGGCCGACAGTTGCTCGCGGATGCGCGTGGGCTCGGTGATGTCGGTCATCGACGTCATCCAGCCGGTCTGGTGGCCGCGCGCGTCGATCAGCGGCGACACATAGAGCCGCGCGTTGAACACGCTGCCGTTCTTGCGCTTCACGCGCACCTGGAAGCCGCCGGGCAGGGCGCGGCCGTGCAGTTCTTCTTCCAGCCGCTCGTTCATCACTTCGCGGTCGGATTCGAGCCAGTAGGGGAAGGGCGGCGACTGGCCGACCAGTTCTTCCTCGCTCCAGCCCGTCATGGCGCAGAAAGCGGCGTTCACATAGGTGATGCGGCCTTGCAGGTCGAGCACGCGCATGCCGGTGAGCATGGAGTTTTCCATCGCGCGGCGGAAGTTGGTCTCTGCCACCAGCCGTTGCTGGGCCTGCAGGCGGCGGCGCGTGTGGCGCCAGGTGCCGATCAGCATCCAGCTCGTGAGCACGCTGAGCGCGCACACCAGCCAGAACAGGCCGTTGCCCACCACGCCCTGCGAGGTGCGGTAGGCCTGGGCGCGCAGCACGAGTGCATTGCCCACTGGCGACACCGGCACTTCGTACTCGTTGGTGCGCTCGGTCCAGGGCAGCAGGCGGGTGCCGCTGTTCTTCAGGTTGGCGGTGTTGCCGGCGATCACATGGCCCTTGGCGTCGAGCAGCGACACCGCGTAGCGCGCCTGCACTTCGGACGGCATGCCGTAGCGCAGCAGGCCGTCGACCGAGAACTCGCCGAGCACCACGCCCGCGAACAGGCCTTGGTCGAAAAGGGGAATGTGCAGTTGCAGCATGGCCGCCGGCTCGCCGCCGGCCACGGGCTGCGAATACACCGGCTGGCGCAGCTCGCGCGCCAGCGCGTAGTTGCTCTCGATGTCGCCGGGGCGCAGCACGTCGCCGATCAGGTGCTGCTGCGCCGGGTGAACGCTGGGCGCTGCATAGCCCGCCTTGAAGCGGCGTCGGTCGTCGATCCAGGTGATGGTCTGCAGTTCGGGGAACTGGCTGACCAGCGACTCGGCCCGGCTGGTGAACTCGATGGGGTCGATCTCGCGGTTGGAGGCATCGCGCGCGATGCGCATCAGTTGCTCCTGGCGTTCCAGCAGGCGCAGGCGCATGCGCTGCTGCGCATATTCGACGTCGCGGCGCACCGACTCCTGCTCGCGCTCGACCTCCTCGGTGCGCAGGTACCAGAAGGCCGAGACGATGGCGGCCAGAAAAAGAAGCACGGCCGCCATCGGCGCCAGCATGGCGACGGCGTCCTGCAGCACCGGCGTCTGCCGGCGCCACCACTTGCGCCACCAGGACAGGGGCGACGCGTTCACGGCACTGCGGGCAACCGCCAGCGGAGAGGAAAAAGGCATGGGCCGAGTTTAGGTGAAGCCCCCTCGGAAACGATGGGGAAAGCGGCGGTGCCATGGGCTCCCGTATGGTTGCCTTCTGGCGGCTGTAAATCGTCGAAATATCACATTAAGAAATCAATACGCACTATTTGAAATCTCGATGTTTCTATGAGAAACTCCGCCGCGCTGCTCGCATAGCGCACTAAATTACCGCCACAGCCCTAAAAGGAGAGACAAGCATGTCGGCAAATCCAGAGAACCTGTTCGGCTCGGCCGCGAACGACGCGGACGCCCAGGAGACCCGTGAATGGATGGATGCACTGTCCTCCGTCATCCAGAGCGAAGGCCCCGAGCGGGCCCACTTCCTTCTCGAGCAGCTGCTCGAACATGCCCGGCAGAACAGCGTCGACCTGCCGTTCTCCGCGAACACCGGCTACGTGAACACCATCGAGCCCGGCCTGGAAGCCCGCAGCCCCGGCAACCTCGAGATCGAACAGCGCCTGCGCGCCTACATGCGCTGGAACGCCATGGCGATGGTGGTCAAGGCCAACCGCCACCACCCAGCCGAAGGCGGCGACCTGGGCGGCCACATCGGCTCCTTTGCATCGCTGGCGAGCATGTTCGGCGCCGGCTTCAACCATTTCTGGCATGCCGAGAGCGAGAACCACGGCGGCGACCTGCTGTACATCCAGGGCCACGTGTCGCCCGGCATCTACGCCCGCGCCTATCTCGAGGGCCGTCTTTCCGAAGAGCAACTGCTCAACTTCCGCCAGGAAGTGGACGGCAAGGGCCTGTCGAGCTACCCGCATCCCAAGCTGATGCCGGAGTTCTGGCAGTTCCCCACGGTGTCGATGGGCCTGGGCCCGCTCATGGCCATCTACCAGGCGCGCTTTCTCAAGTACCTGCACGCGCGCGGCATCGCCAACACCGAGAACCGCAAGGTCTGGGTGTTCTGCGGCGACGGTGAAATGGACGAAGTCGAATCGCTGGGCGCCATCGGCCTGGCGGCGCGCGAGAACCTCGACAACCTGGTCTTCGTCATCAACTGCAACCTGCAGCGCCTGGACGGCCCGGTGCGCGGCAACGGCAAGATCATCCAGGAACTCGAAGGCGAATTCCGCGGCGCCAACTGGAACGTCATCAAGCTGATCTGGGGCAAGGGCTGGGACGCGCTGCTCGCAAAGGACCATGACGGCGCGCTGCGCAAGATCATGATGGAGTGCAACGACGGCGACTACCAGTCGTTCAAGGCCAACGACGGTGCCTACGTGCGCAAGAACTTCTTCGGCCGCGATCCGCGCACGCTGAAGATGGTCGAGCACATGACCGACGACGAGGTGTGGAGCCTGCAGCGCGGCGGCCACGATTCGCAGAAGGTGTATGCCGCCTTCCACGCCGCCCACAACCACAAGGGCCAGCCCACGGTGCTGCTCGTGAAGACCGTCAAGGGCTTCGGTATGGGCAAGATCGGCGAGGGCAAGAACAACGTCCACCAGACCAAGAAGCTCAGCGACGAGGACATCATGGCCTTTCGCGACCGCTTCAACATCCCGATTCCGGACAGCAAGATCGCCGAGCTGCCGTTCTACAAGCCGGCCGACGACACGCCGGAAATGAAGTACCTGCACGAGCGCCGCAAGGCCCTCGGCGGCTACCTGCCGCACCGCCGCACCAAGGCCGACGAGGCGTTCACGGTGCCGTCGCTGGACATCTTCAAGTCGGTGATGGAGCCCACGGCCGAGGGCCGCGAAATCTCGACCACGCAGGCCTACGTGCGCTTCCTGACGCAACTGCTGCGCGACAAGGCCCTGGGCCCGCGCGTGGTGCCTATCCTGGTGGATGAAGCCCGCACCTTCGGCATGGAAGGGTTGTTCCGCCAGATCGGCATCTACAACCCGCACGGCCAGCAGTACACCCCGGTCGACAAGGACCAGGTCATGTACTACAAGGAAGACAAGGCCGGCCAGATCCTGCAGGAAGGCATCAACGAAGCCGGCGGCATGTCGAGCTGGATCGCGGCGGCCACCTCGTACAGCACAAACAACCGCATCATGGTGCCGTTCTACGTGTACTACTCGATGTTCGGCTTCCAGCGCATCGGCGACCTCGCCTGGGCGGCCGGCGACATGCAGGCCCGCGGTTTCCTGCTGGGCGGCACCTCGGGGCGCACCACGCTCAACGGCGAAGGCCTGCAGCACGAAGACGGTCACAGCCACATCCTGGCCAACACCATCCCGAACTGCGTGAGCTACGACCCGACCTTCGCGCACGAAGTGGGCGTCATCCTGCACCATGGCCTGAAGCGCATGGTCGAGAAGCAGGACAACGTCTACTACTACATCACGCTGCTCAACGAGAACTACCCGATGCCCGGCCTGCAGCCCGGCACCGAAGAGCAGATCATCAAGGGCATGTACCTGGCCAAGCAGGGCCCCGCACTGAAGGCCAAGGCGCCGACCGTGCAACTGCTGGGCAGCGGCACCATCCTGCGCGAAAGCTTCGCTGCGCAGGAGCTGCTCGAGAAGGAGTGGGGCGTGTCGGCTTCGGTGTGGAGCTGCCCGAGCTTCAACGAGCTCACGCGCGACGGCCAGGACGCCGACCGCTGGAACCTGCTGCACCCCGACCAGACGCCGCGCGTGCCTTTCGTGGCAGAACAACTCGCAGCTTCGAGCGGCCCGGTGGTGGCATCGACCGACTACATGAAGGCCTACGCCGAGCAGATCCGTCCGTTCATCCCGAAGGGCCGTACCTACAAGGTGCTGGGCACCGACGGCTTCGGCCGCAGCGACTTCCGCAACAAGCTGCGCGAGCACTTCGAGATCAACCGCCACTACATCGTGGTGGCCGCGCTCAAGGCGCTGAGCGAAGACGGCACCGTGCCGGTGGCCAAGGTGGTGGAAGCGATCAAGAAGTACGGCATCAATGTCGACAAGGTCAACCCGCTCTACGCTTGAACATCAACAACCAACGAACGAACGGCGCCTTACGGCGGGAGACAACGATATGGCAGCAGTGGAAGTAAAGGTGCCGGACATCGGCGATTTCGATGAAGTCGCGGTGATCGAGGTGCTCGTGAAGGTGGGTGACACGGTCAAGGCCGAGCAGTCGCTCATCACGGTGGAATCGGACAAGGCCTCGATGGAGATTCCCTCGTCGACGGCCGGTGTCGTCAAGGAAATCAAGGTCGAGGTCGGCGGCAAGGTCAAGCAGGGCTCGGTGGTGCTGGTGCTCGAGGCTGAAGAGGCGGGAGCTGCTGCAGCGCCCGCTGCCGCACCGGCCCCTGCAGCGGCTCCTGCAGCCGCCGCGCCCGCACCGGCCGCAGCTGCACCTGCGCCGGCCGCGGCGCCTGCTGCCTCGGGCCCGATCGAGATCAAGGTGCCCGACATCGGCGACTTCAAGGACGTCGCGGTCGTCGAACTGCTCGTGAAGGTCGGCGACACGGTCAAGGCCGAGCAGTCGCTCATCACGGTGGAATCGGACAAGGCCTCGATGGAAATCCCGTCATCGGGCGCCGGTGTGCTCAAGGAGCTCAAGGTCAAGGTGGGCGACACCGTCAACATCGGCGACCTGATTGCCGTGCTCGAAGGTGCAGCCAGCGCCGCCGCACCCGCGCCCGCACAGGCTGCGGCGGCCGCACCGGCTGCCGCAACGGCCAGTGCCCCCGCACCTGCCGCCGCTTCGCCGGCACCCGCCGCGAGCCCGGTTGCTGCTGCCGCATCGCACGACCCGACCACGACGCCCAGCGGCAAGCTGCCGCATGCCTCGCCGTCGGTGCGCAAGTTCGCCCGCGAACTCGGCGTGCCGCTCGACGAGGTCAAGGGTTCCGGCCCGAAGGGCCGCATCACGCAGGACGACGTCCAGAGCTTCACCAAGGCCGTGATGAGCGGCCAGGCCAGCACCAAGGCTTCCGCCGCCAAGGCATCGGCCGGTGGTGGCGGCGATGGCGCCGCGCTGGGCCTCATTCCCTGGCCCAAGGTCGACTTCACGAAGTTCGGCACGGTCGAGCGCAAGGACCTGTCGCGCATCAAGAAGCTCAGCGGAGCGAACCTGCACCGCAACTGGGTGATGATTCCGCACGTCACCAACAACGACGAAGCCGACATCACCGAGCTCGAGGCCTTCCGCGTCTCCACCAACAAGGAGAACGAGAAGTCGGGCGTGAAGGTCACGATGCTCGCCTTCGTCATCAAGGCGGTGGTTTCGGCGCTGAAGAAATTCCCCGAGTTCAACACCAGCCTGGACGGCGACCAGCTCGTCTACAAGCAGTACTACAACATCGGCTTCGCGGCCGACACGCCCAACGGCCTCGTGGTGCCGGTGCTGAAGGATGCCGACAAGAAGGGCATCCTGCAGATCAGCCAGGAGATGGGCGAACTCGCCAAGAAGGCGCGCGACGGCAAGCTCGGCTCGGGCGACATGCAGGGCGGCTGCTTCTCGATCAGCTCGCTCGGCGGCATCGGCGGCACGCACTTCACGCCCATCATCAACGCCCCCGAAGTGGCCATCCTCGGCCTCTCCAAGGGCCAGATGAAGCCGGTGTGGGACGGTAAACAGTTCGTGCCGCGCCTCACGCTGCCGATGTCGCTGTCGTACGACCACCGCGTGATCGACGGCGCCCTGGCTGCGCGTTTCAACGCCTACCTGGGCCAGGTCCTCGCGGACTACCGTCGAATCCTCCTATGACCACCGTAGTGGCCGTCCGCAAAGGCGGCCAGGTCACGATGGCAGCCGATTCTCTGGTGACCTTCGGCGACACGCGGCTCTCGCACCGCGCCGAGGCGAACCAGAAGATCTTCACCGTCGAGGACGCGGCGGGCCATAGCCTGTTCGCCGTGGCCGGCGCCGCCGCGCACTTCCTGGTGCTGCAGCATGCGCTGGCCGCGCAACCGCGCGAGCAGTTGCTGTTCGGCAGCAAGCACGAGATCTTTCGCACCTTCACGCGCTTGCATGCGGTGCTGAAAGATTCGTTCTTCATGCAGACCAAGGAGGACGAGCACGAGCCCTACGAGTCGAGCCAGTTCACGATGCTGATGGCCAACCAGAGCGGCATCTACGGCATCTACAGCTACCGCGAGGTGTTCGAGTTCAAGCAGTTCTGGGCCATCGGCTCGGGACGCAGCTTTGCGCTCGGCGCCATGCACGCGGCCTATGACATCAAGTCGCGCTCGTCGCGCGACGTGGCGGAGGCAGGCATTGCCGCCGCCTGCGAATTCGATCGCAATTCGGCCCCACCGGTCGACGTTCTCACACTCAAACTGAAAGTGTCCAAATGAGCGAACAACAAATCAAGGTACCCGACATCGGCGACTTCGACGAAGTCGCGGTGATCGAGGTGCTGGTCAATGTGGGCGACACGGTCAAGGCCGAGCAGTCGCTGATCACGGTCGAATCGGACAAGGCCTCGATGGAAATTCCGTCCTCCGCCGCCGGCGTGGTGAAGGCCATTGCGGTGAAGGTGGGCGACAAGGTCAAGCAAGGCTCGGTCGTGCTGACGCTGGAAGTGAACGGTGCCGGGGCAGCCGCGCCCGCGTCCGCTGCCCCCGCGCCTGCACCGGCCGCAGCAGCGCCCGCGCCCAAGGCTGCTGCGCCCGCACCGGCACCGTCCGCCGCACCCGTGGCTTCCACCTACGGCGGCAAGGTCGATGTCGAGTGCGACGTGGTCGTGATCGGTGCCGGCCCCGGCGGCTACTCGGCCGCCTTCCGCGCGGCCGACCTGGGCCTGAAGGTCGTGCTGATCGAGCGTTACGCCACCCTGGGCGGCGTGTGCCTGAACGTCGGCTGCATCCCGTCGAAGGCGCTGTTGCACGTGGCCTCCGTCATGGACGAGGTGAAGCATTTCGCCGACCTCGGCGTGAGCTTCGCCGCGCCCACGGTCGATCGCGCCAAGCTGCTCGGCCACAAGAACAAGGTGGTGGGCAAGCTCACCGGCGGCCTCACGGCCATGGCCAAGATGCGCAAGGTGACGGTGCTGCGCGGCGTGGGCAACTTCATCGATCCGTACCACCTCGAAGTCGAGGAAAGCACCGGCACCAGCTGGGACACGACCGGCAAGAAGCAGACGGTGAAGTTCCGCAACGCCATCATCGCGGCCGGTTCGCAGGCCGTGAGCCTGCCCTTCATGCCGAAAGACCCGCGCGTGGTCGACTCGACCGGCGCGCTGGAGATGGGCACCGACCCCAAGCGCATGCTGATCCTGGGCGGCGGCATCATCGGTCTCGAAATGGGCACGGTGTATTCCACGCTGGGCGCGCGCCTGGACGTGGTCGAGATGCTCGACGGCCTGATGCAGGGCGCCGACCGCGACCTGGTGAAGGTCTGGCAGAAGATGAACGCGCCGCGCTTCGACAACATCATGTTGAAGACCAAGACGGTGGGCGCCGAGGCCACGAAGGAGGGCATCAAGGTCACCTTCGAAGGCGAGAACGCGCCCAAGGAACCCCAGGTGTACGACCTGGTGCTGCAGGCCGTGGGCCGGAGCCCCAACGGCAAGAAGATCGGCGCCGAGAAGGCCGGCGTGACGGTGAGCGACCGCGGCTTCATTCCGGTCGACATCCAGATGCGCACCAACGTGCCGCACATCTTCGCCATCGGCGACATCGTGGGCCAGCCCATGCTGGCGCACAAGGCGGTGCACGAGGCCCACGTGGCGGCGGAGGTGATTGCCGGTGAACAGAAGGGCGACAAGGAGCTGTCCAGCGCCGCATTCAACGCCCGCGTGATCCCCAGCGTGGCCTACACCGACCCCGAGGTGGCGTGGGTGGGCCTCACGGAAGACCAGGCCAAGGCCGAAGGCATCAAGGTCAAGAAGGGCCACTTCCCGTGGACGGCGTCGGGCCGTGCCATCGCCAACGGGCGCGACGAGGGCTTCACCAAGCTGCTGTTCGATGCGGAGACGCACCGTATCCTGGGCGGCGGCATTGTCGGCACGCATGCGGGCGACATGATCGGCGAGATCGCGCTGGCCATCGAGATGGGCGCGGACGAGATCGACATCGGCAAGACCATCCACCCGCATCCGACGCTGGGCGAAAGCATCGGCATGGCGGCGGAAGTGGCGCACGGCACCTGCACGGACCTGCCGCCGGCGAAGAAGAGCTGATTTCCTTTGGGGGCGCTGACCGGGCGCCCATAAAAAAATCCCGCTGCGGCGGGATTTTTTTCGTCCGGGATCCGGCGGATCCGGAGGGCTCAGTCGCCGGTGCGGGCCAGGGCTGCGGCCTTCACTTCGTCTGCCGGTCCGCCGAGCACGCGGCGGGCGCCGTCGAAGCGGCGTTGCCAGTAGCTGCCGTTCATGTCTTCCACACGAACCTGGGCGCCGGAGCGGGGGGAGTGAATGAACTTGCCTTCGCCGACGTAGATGCCGACATGGCTGAAGGCGCGACGCATGGTGTTGAAGAACACGAGGTCGCCGGGCTTGAGCTGGCTGGCGTCGATCTTCTCGGTGGCGGCGGCTTGCTCTTCGGCGCGGCGGGGGAGCATGTGGCCGACCGTCTGGTTGTACATGGCGCGAACGAAGCCGCTGCAGTCGAAGCCCGATTCGGCGGTGTTGCCACCGCGGCGGTACGGAACGCCGAGGAAACCGATGGCCGTGACGACCAGGTCGGAGGTGCGCTCCGTGACCGTCTGGCGAACCTGCTTGAGCTGCCCGATCAGGCCCTTGTCGGCCAGCATTCGTGCCAGCTCGTCGTCGGTTTTATCCTGTTGAGGGGCTGCATGGACAGCGACGGCAAAGAGGAGAGACGCGGGTAGGACGAAAAAACGCATGGCGCGTAGGATATTGATGACGCGCGGTTATGTCAATTTAAAAAGAATGAGTGAAGAGTTATGTAAGTCATTGATTTACATTGAATTTTTCGCTGCGGCCCAAGAAAAGATGTAACGACGAACGTTTATTGACCATAAGTGGTTGACCGCCAGTGGGCTTTCTTGCAGCAGGTGGATTCGAGTTTTGCCTGGATCGAGTGGCTATCTTTCGTCAAGATCGCATCAACTCCCAGGAAAAACCATGAACTTTCGAATCCGGCCGTTTTTTCGCCCTTCAGGCGCCTTGGCGGTGCTCCTGGGAACCGGTTTCTGCAGCATCGCCTTGGCGCAGCCGGTGCCGGAAACCGTTGCGTCGGGTCTGGAAAACCCGTGGGGCGTCACCTTTTTGCCGGGTGGCCGCTTCATGGTCACCGAGAAACCGGGCCGCCTGCGCCTGATCGCGGCGGATGGCAAGGTGGGCGCGCCCGTCGCCGGCCTGCCGCGCATCGCCGCCAGTGGGCAGGGCGGCTTGCTCGACGTGCTGGCCGACTCCGGTTTCGAGAAGAACCGCACGCTGTACTTCTGCTTCTCCGAGCCGGCTGCCAGCGGCGCGGCCAACAGCACCGCGCTGGCACGCGCCGACCTCTCGGCCGACGGCACCAAGCTCGAAGCGCTGAAAGTCATCTTCAGCCAGCAACCCAAGGTGGCGAGCAGCGCGCACTTCGGCTGCCGCATCGTCGAGGCGCGCGACGGCACGCTGTTCCTCACGCTGGGCGACCGCTTCAGCCGCAAGGAAGACGCGCAGAAGCTCGACAACCACCTGGGCAAGGTCGTGCGCATCGCCAAGGACGGCACGGTGCCCAAGGACAACCCCTTCGTCGGCAAGGCGGGTGCGCTGCCCGAGATCTGGAGCTACGGCCACCGCAACGGGCAGGGCGCCACGCTCGCACCCGATGGCCGCTTCTGGATGACGGAGCACGGCCCGCAGGGCGGCGACGAAATCAACATGCCGCAGGCTGGGCGCAACCACGGCTGGCCGGTGATCACCTATGGCGAGAACTACGGCGGCGGCAAGATCGGCGACGGCATCACGGCCAGGGACGGCATGGAGCAGCCGCTGCACTACTGGGTGCCGTCGATTGCACCGTCCGGCATGGCGTTCCTGACCAGCAACCGCTACGGCGCCGCCTGGAAGGACAACCTGTTCGTCGGCTCGCTCAAGTTCGGCTACCTCGACCGCATCGAACTCAAGGACGGCAAGGTGGTGGCCGAGCACAAGCTGCTGGCCGACGGCCGGGCCCGCATTCGCGACGTCAAGCAGGGCCCGGACGGGCTGCTCTATGTGCTCACCGACGAAGCCGACGGCAAGCTGCTGCGCCTGAAGCCGAACTGAGCCGCAGCCGTCTGCGCTTCAACCGGGGCAGCCCGGCAGCGGCAAGGTCGGCAGCATGCGCTGCCACAGGCGCGTCCACTGCGGCCAGTCATGGCCGCCTTCGGTGGTGAAGACGCGCTCCGGCGGCAAGGCCGCGGCCAGCAGGCGGTGGCTGAAGACGAAGCGGTCGTCCTCGCCGTAGCCCAGATAGAGCGGCGGGCGCGCGCCTGCGGTCCGCGTGTAGCCCGCGTAGCCGCGCAGCCATTGCCACAGCTGGGTTTCGCTCGGTGTGCGCGGGTTGGCGGCCGACGCGTCGACCAGCGGGCCGTTCCACTTCGCAAGGCCGCCTGCGTTGGCGATGTCCGTGACCAGCGCGCGTTCCCCCAGGTACGGCGCAAGCGTCACCAGGCCGGCCAGTTCGCCGGGGTGCGTCTGCGCATAGAGCAGGCCGCCGAAGCCGCCCAGCGAAATGCCGACGAACCAGATGTGCCTATAGCCCTGGCTGCGTGCCGGTGCGACCACGTCCGCGTTCAGGCGATCGAGGATGGTCTTGTTGTTGTAGTAGCCGATGTGCGCATCGACCAGCATCACGTCCGCGGCGATGCGGTTGTCGCGCACGGCGCGCACGAAGCCTTCGCGCTCGAACTCGTCGGGTGCCGAGTACAGGCCGGGGAGCATCACCAGCAGCGTGTCGGCATTGCGCGTGCAGCTGCTCTTGTCGAGCGAGGTCGCCAGCGGCACGGTGGCCTCGCGCATGCCGCCGCACGCCGCGACCAGGAGCGCCGCGCCCAGGCCCAGTGCCGCCAGGCACAACCGCTTTGAAAAGAACTTCATGCGCGCAGTCTAGGTGCGCAACGATATTGGCAGGTCGACCATGACCGGTTGCCCCGGTGTCGTGCAGCCCGTGTCGCAGCACTTGCCCGGCTGGCGGTTGCGGGTGATGGCGCGGCCCGGGTCGTGCGGCGCGGCGGCGGGCGAGCCGTCGGCGGCGATGCCGCGCTCGAGGATGCGTTCGACCAGTTCCACCTTCGAGCCGACGGGATAGTTGCGCCAGATCTCCTGCTTCATGGCCGCCGGCGAGCCGCCGCCGTGCAGGCTGATCACGCTGTACCAGCCGCCCTGGTAGCCGGCCGTGAGGTCTTCGATGAAGCGGGCGGTCTCGATGCGCTGTTCGTACGGAATGGCGGGGTTGGCGCGCAGCACGTCGGACAGGCGGGCGGCCGTCTCGGGGTTGTGGTCTTCGTCCGGGCCGGGCAGGGTGACGATCAGGCCGCCGCTCACGTAGTGCGCGATGCGGTGCATGTCGTAGATCCTGGTGGCCAGCAGCAGCTTGCCGATGTTGCTGAACACCGGGTCGGGCATGAACACCTCGCAGTGTTCGTCGGCCTTGCCGTACACGCTGGCCGCCACGCCGCAGGCGAAGAAGCTCTCGGTGATGGTGATGAGCTCGACCATCTGCTCGCGCAGGTGGCTCTCCTTGCCCGGGTCGAAGCCATTGGCCTCGCACATCAGCGCACCGGCGCCGATCAGCAGGTCGCCGAAACCCGCGCGGGCGCCGATGCAGCTATGGCGGTGATGGGTGGCGTAGCTGTAGGTCAGGTGGCCCGAATGCTCCCATTCACCCGCATAGAACACCTGGTCCCACGGCACGAACACCCGGTCGAACATGCACACGCCCGTGCTCTGGCCGTATTTGCGGCTGAAGAGGGCGTCGCCGTGCTCGAGCTTCTCTCCGGGCCGCCCGGCCGGCCGCGCCACGATCGTGAGGCCCGGTGCATCGAGCGGCACGGCGCAGCACACGGCGAAATCGGCGTCTTCGCGGCCCATGTTGCGGCAGGGCATGACCAGCAGTTCGTGCACATAGGGCGCGCCGGTCACGATGGCCTTGGTGCCCGAGATCACGATGCCGCGCGCGTTGCGCTCGACCACGTGCAGGTAGCTGTCGACGTTGGCCTGCTCGTGCGGCCGGCGGCTGCGGTCGCCCTTGGCGTCGGTCATGGCCACGCCCAGCGTCAGGTCCTGGTCCTGCACGCGGTGCAGGTACTCATGGAAGCGCGCGGTGTGCTCGGTGCTGCCGCGCGCGTCGTCGATGCGCGCCGACACCTGCGCGATGGCGTTGAGCGCATCGTGCGTCAGGTAGCGCTGGGCGCAGCCGGTTTCCTGGCAGACCAGCCGCACGGCCTCGAGCTTGTTGAGCAGGTCGCCCGAGCTGGTGTTGATGTGGGACAGCCGGTTGACCCGCTTGCCGCTGGTGTGCTGCACGGCGGTCATCAGCGTCTCGTACTGCGGCTTGAGCGCGTGGTCGTAGGTAAGGGCGATGGCATTGATGCCGGGCTGGAATGCGGGCTCGTCGGCCACGCAGTCGACGCGGCGGCCGTCCACGAACACCGTGGGGCGGTAGCGGCGCAGCGATTCGCGGTAGTCGGCGCCGGACATGAGGGCGGCGGCGGGAAGCGGGGCATTCATCGTGTTGTCTCCGAGGTTCGTGTTCTGGTCACGAATTTGAACACTGTTCAATTTTTCGATCAATGCTCAAAAAAACCGTGGGGCGCTGGGTCACGGGGCTATAGTCCCGCCGATGCAAGCCAAGCTCCAGCGCCGACAGGCGCTCACCGACGTCCGCCGCGCGCTCGTGCTCGACGCCGCCCGCGCCGTGTTCCTGGACGCCGGCATCGAAGGCGCGAGCGTGCGCGAAATTGCCCGCAAGGCCGGCTACACGCCGGGCGCGATCTACTCGTATTTCGACAGCAAGGAAGCGATCTACGCGGCCCTGCTCGACGAATCCATCCAGCGGCTGCAAACCGCCGTGGCCGACGCGCCGCAGGCCGAGGGCCGCCCCGACCTGACGCTCGCCGCCCAGGCCCAGGCCTGGTTCGACTTCTACGCGGCGAACCCGCGCGAGCTCGACCTCGGCTTCTACCTGGTGCAGGGCATGCGGCCGCGCGGGCTGACCAGCGAACTCGACCACGAACTGAACGACCATCTGCATCAGGCGCTGCGCCCCTGCGAAGACGCGCTGCGGGCGATGGGGCTGGCGGCCGACGTCGCCTTGCAGGAAAACACCTCGCTGTTCGCGCACGGTGTCGGCCTGCTGCTGATGCAGCACACGGGCCGCATCCGCATGTTCAGGCAGTCGGCCGACGCGCTGTTCAAGACCTATGTGGCGCAACTCGTCGAGCGCATCGGCGGCGCGGCGGGCGCAGGCGGTGTTTTCGGTGGTACGGTTTAGCCCCATCCGAATTCCCCCAAGAAAGAACCTGTTCATGCTGCTCGACGCTTCGCAATCCCAACTCGTGCTGATCGACTACCAGGCGCGGCTGATGCCTGCTGTCTTCGAGAACGAGGCCGTTGCGAAGAATGCGGTGCGCCTCGGCAAGCTGGCGCAACTGGTCGAGGTGCCGGTGTGGGGCACCGAGCAGAACCCGTCCAAGCTGGGCGAGAACCTGCCGGACATCCGCGCGCTGTGCAGGAAAACGCTGGCCAAGATGCATTTCAGCGGCGTGGAAGAGGGGCTCGGCGAATGGCTGCGCGCGCCGGCCAAGGCTGCGCCGCAGGGCAATGCCCGCAGCCTGCCCAAGCATCTGCAGAAGCCGCAGGCCGCGGCCGAAGAGCGCAACACCATCGTGATCGCCGGTTGCGAAGCCCATGTCTGCCTGCTGCAGACCGCGCTCGACCTGCTGGAAGACGAGTTCGATGTCTGGGTCGTCACCGACGCCTGCAGCTCGCGCACCGAGCGCAACCGCGACGCCGCTTTCGACCGGCTGGCCGGTGCCGGTGCCGAGCTGGTGACCACCGAGATGGTCGGTTTCGAATGGCTGCGCACCGCCGAACACCCGGCATTCCATGAGCTGCAGGCGCTCATCCGCTGAGCCGAAGGCGGCGTGGCAGGAGGCGGAACCCGGTTGTTCCGGCCGTCAGCTTGCTGCAAGATCGGTCTCCATAATTATGAATTCAGTTTTGGCGGTGCATGCCAAGGCAGAACGAACAACAGGAGACAAGTCCCGATGAGCCGCTACGAAGAATTCCATCGACAGTCCGTCGACGCGCCCGAGGCCTTCTGGGCCGAGCAGGCGAAGCTGATCGACTGGCATGCGCCCGCGCAACAGATCCTCGACGCCAGCAACCCGCCGTTCGCGCGCTGGTTCGTGGGCGGCAAGACCAACCTGTGCCACAACGCGGTCGACCGGCATCTGTCGACGCGGGGCGACCAGCCCGCGCTGATCTTCGTTTCGACCGAGACGGGGGTCGAGAAGAGCTACAGCTTCACCGAACTGCACGCCGAGGTGCAGCGCACCGCGGCCAGCCTCATCGAGCTGGGCGTGGGCAAGGGCGACCGCGTGCTCATCTACATGCCGATGATTCCCGAGGCCGCCTTCGCCATGCTGGCCTGCGCGCGCATCGGCGCGGTGCATTGCGTGGTGTTCGGCGGTTTCGCCAGCGGCTCGCTGGCCACGCGCATCGAAGACGCCGAACCCAAGGTGATCGTGAGCGCCGACGCGGGCTCGCGCGGCGGCAAGGTCATTGCGTACAAGCCGCTGCTCGACGAGGCGATCCGGCTGTCCACGCACAAGCCCTCGGCGGTGCTGCTCGCCGACCGCGGCCTGGCTGCTATGAGTCTGGTAGCAGGACGTGACCATCTGGCGAGCGTGATGCGGCAAAAACACTTGAATGCCGAGGTGCCTTGCGCCTGGCTGGCGTCGACCGACATCAGCTACACCATCTACACCAGCGGCACCACCGGCAAGCCCAAGGGCGTGCAGCGCGACGTGGGTGGCTACGCCGTGGCGCTGGCCGCGAGCATGAGGCACATCTTCGACGGCCGGCCCGGCGAAACCTATTTCTCGACCAGCGACATCGGCTGGGTCGTGGGCCACAGCTACATCGTCTACGGCCCGCTGATCGCGGGCATGGCGACGATCATGTACGAGGGCCTGCCCACGCAGGGCATCGACCGGCAGCCGGACGGCGGCATCTGGTGGCGCATGGTCGAGAAATACAAGGTGACGGTGATGTTCAGCGCGCCCACGGCGGTGCGCGTGCTCAAGAAACAAGATCCGGGGCTGCTGAAGAAGTACGACCTGTCGAGCCTGCGCGCGCTGTTCCTGGCAGGAGAGCCGCTCGACGAGCCCACCGCGCGCTGGATCAGCGAGGGCCTGGGCGTTCCGATCATCGACAACTACTGGCAGACCGAATCGGGCTGGCCGATGATCACCATCGCCAACGGCGTCGAGCCCAAGGCCAGCAAGTTCGGCAGCCCGGGCGTGCCGATGTACGGCTACCGCATCAAGATCCTGCACGAGTCGACCGGCGAGGAGCTGACCGGCGCCAACGAGAAGGGCGTGGTCGTGGTCGAAGGCCCGACGCCGCCCGGCTTCATGCAGACGGTGTGGAAGGACGACGCGCGCTTCATCAATACCTACTGGAAGAGCGTGCCCGGCAAGATGGTCTATTCGACCTTCGACTGGGGAATTCGCGATGCGGACGGCTATTTCTACATCCTGGGCCGCACCGACGACGTGATCAACGTGGCGGGCCATCGCCTGGGCACGCGCGAGATCGAGGAGAGCGTCTCGGGCCATGCCAACGTGGCCGAGGTGGCGGTGGTCGGGGTGGCCGATGCGCTGAAGGGACAGGTGGCGATGGCCTTCGTCGTCCCCAAGGACGGCCTGGCGGTGACCGATGCGCAGGCTGCGCTCAAGCTCGAAGGCGAGATCATGAAACGGGTGGCCGACCAGCTCGGCGCTCTGGCGCGGCCGGCGCGCGTGCGCTTCGTCACCGGCCTGCCCAAGACCCGCAGCGGCAAGCTGCTGCGCCGCGCCATCCAGGCCGTGTGCGAGCAGCGCGACCCCGGCGACCTGACCACCATCGACGACCCCGCGACGCTGCAGCAGATCAAAGAGTTACTTTCTTCTCCCTGAGTTAGCCCGCAAGGGGCTTGCAGGCCCCCTGCGGGGCGTCATATGGTTGACGTGGCACAATGCCAAGGTACTCAGGCCCTTCCCCAGCCACAGTCGCATCCGCCAATCGGTTCAGCCGTGTCGCGGAAGGTTTCTTAACCAGCTAGTGCTTCCTTCAGGGAAGCGAAGGTCAGCGGATCATGAGCGATTCCTCCTCTACGCCCTCGGCGTACAGCGCCTATCAAGGCAACACCTACCTCTTCGGCGGCAATGCGCCCTATGTCGAAGAGATGTACGAAAACTACCTCGCCAACCCCGGCAGCGTGCCCGACAACTGGCGTTCCTATTTCGACGCCCTGCAGCACGTTCCCGCCGCCGATGGCAGCAACTCCCGCGACGTTCCGCACCTGCCGGTCATCAATGCCTTCGCCGAGCGCGCGAAGCAGGGCACGACCAAGGTCGTGGTGGCCAGCGGCGCCGACTCCGAGCTCGGCCGCAAGCGCACCGCCGTCCAGCAGCTGATTGCCGCCTACCGCAACGTCGGCGCCCGCTGGGCCGACCTCGACCCGCTCAAGCGCGCCGAGCGTCCGTCCATTCCGGAACTCGAACCCTCGTTCTACGGCTTCACCGACGCCGACCTCGAGACGGTGTTCAACACGAGCAACACCTTCTTCGGCAAGGACACCATGTCCCTGCGCGACTTGCTGAACGCATTGCGCGAAACGTACTGCGGCACGATGGGTGCCGAGTACATGTACACCACCGACCACACGCACAAGCGCTGGTGGCAACAGCGCCTCGAAAGCGCCCGCACGAACCCGAAGCTCAGCGCCGAGCAGAAGAAGCACGTGCTCAGCCGCCTGACCGCGGCCGAAGGCCTCGAGCGCTTCCTGCACACCAAGTACGTCGGCCAGAAGCGCTTCTCGCTCGAAGGCGGCGAAAGCTTCATCGTCTCGATGGACGAGCTGATCAACCAGGCCGGCGTCAAGGGCGTGCAGGAAATCGTGATCGGCATGGCCCACCGCGGCCGGCTGAACGTGCTGGTCAACTCGCTCGGCAAGATGCCGGCCGACCTGTTCGCGGAGTTCGACCACACCGCCCCCGAAGAACTGCCCAGCGGCGACGTCAAGTACCACCAGGGCTTCAGCTCGGACGTGACGACCCCCGGCGGCCCGGTGCACCTGAGCCTCGCGTTCAACCCCTCGCACCTTGAGATCGTCAACCCCGTGGTCGAAGGCTCGGTGCGTGCCCGCATGGACCGCCGCGGCGACCCGCTGGGCAAGCAGGTGCTGCCCGTGATCGTGCACGGCGACGCGGCCTTCGCAGGCCAGGGCGTCGTGATGGAAACGCTGGCGCTGGCCGAGACCCGTGGCTACTCCACCGGCGGCACGGTGCACATCGTCATCAACAACCAGATCGGCTTCACCACCAGCGACCCGCGCGACAGCCGCTCGACGCTGTATTGCACCGACATCGTCAAGATGGTCGACGCACCGGTGCTGCACGTGAACGGCGACGACCCCGAAGCCGTGGTGCTTGCCACGCAGCTCGCCCTGGATTTCCGCATGGAGTTCCAGAAGGACGTGGTCGTGGACATCATCTGCTTCCGCAAGCTGGGCCACAACGAGCAGGACACGCCTTCGCTGACCCAGCCGCTCATGTACAAGAAGATTGCCCAGCACCCCGGCACGCGCAAGCTGTACGCCGACAAGCTGGCTGCACAGGGCCTGGGCGACACGCTCGGCGACGACATGGTCAAGGCGCAGCGCGCCGCCTTCGACGAAGGCAAGAACACGGTCGACCCCGTGCTCACCAACTTCAAGAGCAAGTACGCCGTCGACTGGAGCCCGTACCTCAACAAGAAGTGGACCGACGCCGGCGACACCGCCATTCCGTCCTCCGAGTGGAAGCGCCTGGCCGAGAAGATCACCACCGTGCCGCAAGGCTTCACGGTGCATCCGCTCGTGAAGAAGGTGCTGGACGACCGCGCCGCCATGGGCCGCGGCGACGTCAACGTCGACTGGGGCATGGGCGAGCACATGGCCTTCGCCTCGCTGGTGGCCAGCGGCTACCCGGTTCGCCTGTCGGGCGAAGACTCGGGCCGCGGCACGTTCACGCACCGCCACGCCGTGCTGCACGACCAGAACCGCGAGAAGTTCGACACCGGCACCTACACGCCGCTGCAGAACGTGGCCGACAACCAGGCCCCGTTCGTCGTGATCGACTCGATCCTGTCGGAAGAAGCCGTGCTCGCGTTCGAATACGGCTACGCCTCGAACGACCCGAACACCCTCGTGATCTGGGAAGCCCAGTTCGGCGACTTCGTGAACGGCGCGCAGGTGGTGATCGACCAGTTCATCGCCTCGGGCGAAGTGAAGTGGGGCCGCGTCAACGGCCTGACCATGATGCTGCCGCACGGCTACGAAGGCCAGGGCCCCGAGCACAGCTCGGCGCGCCTGGAGCGCTTCATGCAGCTGAGCGCGGACACCAACATGCAAGTGGTGCAGCCCACCACCGCCAGCCAGATCTTCCACGTGCTGCGTCGCCAGATGGTGCGCAACCTGAGGAAGCCTTTGGTCATCCTCACGCCCAAGTCGCTGCTGCGCAACAAGGACGCGACCTCGCCGCTGGCCGAGTTCACCAAGGGCAGCTTCCAGACCGTCATTCCGGACAGCAAGGGCCTGAAGGCCGAGAAGGTCAAGCGCCTGGTCGCCTGCTCGGGCAAGGTCTACTACGACCTGGCCAAGAAGCGCGAGGAGCAGGGCACCGACGACGTGGCGATCATCCGCGTCGAGCAGCTCTATCCGTTCCCGCACAAGGCGTTTGCCGCGGAAATCAAGAAGTACCCCAACCTCGTGGACGTGGTGTGGTGCCAGGACGAGCCGCAGAACCAGGGCGCCTGGTTCTTCGTGCAGCACTACATCCACGAAAACATGCAGGACGGCCAGAAGCTCGGCTACTCCGGCCGTGCCGCCTCGGCATCGCCGGCGGTGGGCTACTCGCACCTGCACCAGGAACAGCAGAAGGCGCTCGTGGATGGCGCGTTCGGCAAGCTCAAGGGCTTCGTGCTGACCAAGTAAAACCCGTTCCCTTTCACACGAACACCCTCAAGAACAAAACGGAGCTCTCTCCAAATGTCTATCGTAGAAGTCAAAGTTCCCCAGCTTTCCGAATCCGTGGCCGAAGCCACCATGCTCACCTGGAAGAAGAAGGCCGGCGATGCCATCGCCGTCGATGAAATCCTGATCGAGATCGAGACCGACAAGGTCGTGCTGGAAGTGCCCGCGCCCTCGGCCGGCGTGCTCGCTGAAATCGTGCAGCCCGATGGCGCCACCGTGGTGGCCGAGCAGGTGATTGCCCGCATCGACACCGAAGGCAAGGCATCGGCCGCCGCACCGGCAGCCGCTGCCGCGCCGGCCGCCGCAGCACCGGCACCGGCCGCAGCCGCTGCTGTCGCCACCGGCGGTTCGAAGGCCGACGTGGCCATGCCCGCCGCCGCCAAGCTGCTGGCCGACAACAACCTGAAGACCGGTGACGTGTCCGGTACCGGCAAGGACGGCCGCGTCACCAAGGGCGACGTGCTCGGCGCGGTCGCTTCGGGTGCCAAGCCCGCTGCCGCCGCCATCCCCGCGCCGGCCGCCAAGCCCGCCCTGCAACAGGTGAGCGCACCCACCGGCGCGCCCGACCTGGGCGAGCGCCCGGAACAGCGCGTGCCGATGAGCCGCCTGCGCGCCCGCATCGCCGAGCGCCTGCTGCAATCGCAGTCGACCAACGCCATCCTCACCACGTTCAACGAAGTGAACATGGCGCCCGTCATGGACCTGCGCAAGCGCTTCCAGGACAGCTTCACCAAGGAACACGGCGTGAAGCTGGGCTTCATGTCCTTCTTCGTGAAGGCCGCGGTGCACGCGCTGAAGAAGTACCCGGTGATCAACGCCTCGGTCGACGGCAACGACATCCTGTACCACGGCTACTTCGACATCGGCATCGCCGTCGGTTCGCCGCGCGGCCTGGTGGTGCCCATCCTGCGCAACGCCGACCAGATGAGCTTTGCCGACATCGAGAAGAAGATCGCCGAGTTCGGCAAGAAGGCGCAAGACGGCAAGCTGGGCATCGAAGACATGACCGGCGGCACGTTCTCCATCTCGAACGGCGGCACCTTCGGCTCGATGCTCTCGACCCCGATCATCAACCCGCCCCAGTCGGCCATCCTGGGCGTGCACGCCACCAAGGACCGTGCCGTGGTGGAAAACGGCCAGATCGTGATCCGTCCGATGAACTACCTGGCCATGAGCTACGACCACCGCATCATCGACGGCCGCGAAGCCGTGCTGGGCCTGGTCGCCATGAAGGAAGCGCTGGAAGACCCGTCGCGCCTGCTGTTCGACATCTGAGCGTGCGATGCGTCGTTCCGCCCTGGGCTTGATGTGCGCGCTGAGCTTCGGCCCCCTCGGGGCCGCGGCCGCAGCGCCGCAGCAGGACCCTTGGACCGGCGCCTACCGCCTCGAGTGGCTCGAGGGCACTCAGGCGGCCAAGGAGGGCGCGCAGGGGTCCGACGTGACCATCCAGCGCGCACCCGACGCCGACCCCGCCTCGCTCGTCAAGAAGTACCAGTCGGATCTCGTCCGCTGGACCCTGGCGGACCCTGCGAACGCCCGCGAGAGCACCACGTTGCGCCGCTTCCTGGCGCGTGAATACGAAGGCTGGGGCTGGGCGGACCTGCATGGCGACGGTCGCATCGAGTGCCTCGATGCGAGCCACATCTTCGTCTGCAAGACCGCGCCCGGCACCACCATCACCTTCGGCCCCGAAGGACCGAAACGCGAAACGCTGACTGCCCAAACCGGTGTGTTTGGCATCGTCCTCCATGCGGGCGCGTTCCAACTCAAGAAACTGGAAAAAGAATGACCAAGCAATTCGACGTCATCGTCATCGGCGGCGGCCCCGGCGGCTACATCGCCGCCATCCGCGCCGCTCAACTCGGCTTCAACGTGGCCTGCATCGACGAGTGGAAGAACGCCAAGGGCGGCCCCGCGCTCGGCGGCACCTGCACCAACGTCGGGTGCATCCCTTCGAAGGCGCTGCTGCAATCGTCCGAGCACTTCGAGCACGCCGGCCACGGCTTTGCGGACCATGGCATCAACGTGTCGGGCCTGTCGCTCGACATCGGCAAGATGCTGGCCCGCAAGGACCAGGTCGTGAAGCAGAACAACGACGGCATCACCTACCTGTTCAAGAAGAACAAGATCGCGTCCTTCCACGGCCGCGGCTCGTTCGTGAAGGCCGCCGAAGGCGGCTACGAGATCAAGGTGGCTGGCGCCGCTGAAGAAACCATCGTCGGCAAGCACATCATCGTGGCCACGGGCTCCAATGCCCGCGCGCTGCCCGGTGCTGCATTCGACGAGGAAAACATCCTCTCCAACGACGGCGCGCTGCGCATGGGCGGCGTGCCCAAGAAGCTGGCGCTGATCGGCTCCGGCGTCATCGGCCTCGAAATGGGTTCGGTGTGGCGCCGGCTCGGCTCGGAAGTCACGGTGCTCGAAGCGCTGCCGACCTTCCTGGGCGCGGTGGACGAACAGATCGCCAAGGAAGCCAAGAAGGCCTTCGACAAGCAGGGCCTGAAGATCGAGCTCGGCGTGAAGGTCGGCGAGATCAAGTCCGGCAAGAAGGGCGTGTCCATCGCCTGGACCAACGCCAAGGGCGAAGCCCAGGTGCTGGACGTCGACAAGCTGATCGTGTCGATCGGCCGCGTGCCCAACACCATCGGTTTGAACCCCGAGGCCGTGGGCCTCGCGCTCGACGAGCGCGGTGCCATCAACGTCGACGGCGACTGCAAGACCAACCTGCCGAACGTCTGGGCGATCGGCGACGTGGTGCGCGGCCCGATGCTGGCGCACAAGGCCGAGGAAGAGGGCGTTGCCGTGGCCGAGCGCATTGCCGGCCAGCACGGGCACGTCAACTTCAACACCGTGCCCTGGGTCATCTACACGCACCCGGAAATCGCATGGGTCGGCCAGACCGAGCAGCAGCTCAAGGCCGAAGGCCGCGCCTACAAGGCCGGCACCTTCCCGTTCCTGGCGAACGGTCGCGCACGCGCGCTGGGCGACACGACCGGCATGGTGAAGTTCCTGGCCGACGCCACGACCGACGAGATCCTGGGCGTGCACATGGTGGGCCCGCAGGTCAGCGAGCTGATCTCCGAAGCCGTGGTGGCCATGGAGTTCAAGGCCAGCGCCGAAGACATCGCACGCATCTGCCACGCGCACCCGTCGCTGTCGGAAGCCACGAAGGAAGCGGCACTCGCCGTGGACAAGCGCACGCTGAACTTCTGATCTGCCGTTTCTCTTGACCAGCGTCAAACAGGCCTATGAGGCGGAGCTCGCCACGCGCGGGTTCCAGAGCGATCCCGCGCAGATGCGCGCCGTGGAGGCGCTGGATCGCTGCGCCAACGAATGGGCCGAGTACAAGGCCCAGCGTTCGAACGCGCTGAAGAAGTTCATCAACCGGCCGGAGCTTCCGCGCGGCGTCTACATGTACGGCGGCGTCGGGCGGGGCAAGAGCTTCCTGATGGACCTCTTCTTCAATGCCGTGCCGCTGCGGCGCAAGACGCGCCTGCACTTTCACGAGTTCATGCGCGAAGTGCACCGTGAACTGCGCGAACTGCAGGGTACGGTCAATCCGCTGGACGAACTGGGCCTGCGCATTTCCAAGCGCTACAAGCTGATCTGCTTCGACGAGTTCCATGTGGCGGACATCACCGACGCGATGATTCTTCATCGGCTGCTGGTGTCGTTGTTCGAGAACGGCGTGGGTTTCGTCACCACCTCGAACTTCAAGCCCGACGACCTGTATCCGGATGGGTTGCACCGCGACCGCATCCTGCCCGCCATTGCGCTTCTGAACGAGAAGCTCGAGGTGCTGAGCGTGGACAACGGCACCGACTACCGGCGCCGCACGCTCGAGCAGATGCGTATGTACCTCACGCCGAACGATGCGTCGGCCGACAAGGAAATGCGCAAGGCCTTCGACAAGCTGGCCGAGACAGCCGACGAGAGCCCGATCCTGCACATCGAGCAGCGCGAGATCCGCGCGCGGCGCAAGGCGGGCGGCGTGGTGTGGTTCGATTTCAAGACGCTGTGCGGTGGCCCGCGCTCGCAGAACGACTATCTGGAGATCGCCAGCCAGTTCCACACGGTGATGCTGTCCGACGTGCCGCACATGCCGGTGCGCATGGCCTCCGAGGCACGCCGCTTCACCTGGCTGATCGACGTCTTGTACGACCGGCGTTGCAAGCTCATCATGTCGGCAGAGGTTCCGCCCGAGGCGTTGTACACCGAGGGGCCGCTCGCGCACGAGTTTCCGCGCACGGTCTCCCGGCTCACTGAAATGCAGTCGAGCGAGTTTCTTGCCCTGGAACGCCGCATCGTCGACACCCGACTCACATGAAAAAAATCGTCCTTGCCCTGCTCATGACATTGGCCAGCCTGCCGCTGTGGGCGCAGTCCAACGCCGCGGCGGGCAACGCCGACCTCGAGGCCGAGAAGAGCAGGCTGTCGACGGAGCGCGAGGCCATCGAGAGGCGTTTCGTGCAGGAGCGGGCGGTCTGCTACAAGAAGTTCGCGGTGGAAGACTGCCTGCGCGAGAGCCGTGAGCGGCGCCGCAAGGAAACCGACAACATCAAGCGCCAGGAAACCGCGATCAACGACATCCAGCGCCAGCGCAGCGGCGCGGCCGAACTGCAGAAGCTCGACCAGAAGGCCGGCCAGCAGCGCGCGCAGGACACGCCCGAGAAGCAGCAGCAGTCGACCCAGAACCAGAAGGACCGCGAGCAGCGCGCGGCCGACCACGCCACCAGCCGGGCCGCGACGGCGGCAGAGGGCGCGGAGCGTGAACGCCAGCTCGAGTCCAAGCTGAAGGCCCATGCCGACGAGCAGGCCAAGGCGGCCCAGCGCCGCAGCGATTCGCCAGCCGCCGTGCAGCGCTACCAGGACAAGCAAAAACGCGCCGAGGAGCATCGGGCCAGCCGCGAGCGCCAGAACGCCGACCGTAGCAAGCCACGCGGTGCGCCGCTGCCGACGCCCGCGGCTTCATCGTCGGCACCCTGAGTTCCAGGGGCGGGCGAGCGGCCAGCCGCTCAGGCGGCTGCCGGAAGCGGTTCGAGTTTCAGCACCGCGATCGAGAGGTTGTCGCCGGTGCCGCGAGCCCGGCGCCGCGCCTCGCCCACCAGGATCTCGACCGCGTCGCGCGGCGGATGCGCGTACAGCACGCTCGCCAGCTCTTCGGGGCTGAAGTAGTGCCAGAGGCCGTCGCTGCACGCCATCAGCAGGTCGCCGGGCGCCAGTTTCGGGAGGTAGTACGGATCGACGGGCGGCGGTGTGGTCGTCATGCCCAGGCACCCGAGCAGGATGTTGCCCTGCGGATGGATGTTGGCCTCGGCTTCGGTGATCTGGCCACGGTCGATCAGCACTTGCACGTAGGAATGGTCGCGCGTGCGCCGGATGAGCTCGCCGTCCTGGAAGTGGTAGATGCGCGAATCGCCGGCATGGATCCAGGCGCAGTCACCCTTGGGGTTCATGAGGAAGGCCGCCAGCGTGCTGTGCGGCTCCTGTTCGCTGGACACGGCCGTGAGCTTGATGACGGTGTGCGAGTCTTCCAGGATCTGCTTGAGCACGGCCTGCGGGTCGTCGCGGCCGGGCTGGTAGCGCGTGAAAAGCTGGCGTGCCGTCATCAGCACCTGGTCGGACGCCTTGCGGCCACCGCTGCGCCCGCCCATGCCGTCTGCCACCACGCCGAGCACGCAGCCCGGCACGCGCGGATGACTCATCACCAGCACCTGGTCTTGTTGGTACGGCCGGTCTCCCTTGTGGAGTCCGGTGGCCGCGGCAAGTCGAAAGCCTTGAGTCATGAGGCATATGCGCCTGAAGCGCGTGTTTCTGTCGTCGCTGGGGTTCGTGTCAGGACGTATTATCGAATGAACATGCGCCACGAAAATTCAGTGTGCGCGCCCCACCGTTGGACTCCAATCTTCACTCCCTTTCCCGTCAACTGATCGAGCTGCGCATCGAGCATGCCGATCTCGACGCCTCCATCGACCGGTTGTCCGAGAGCTCGCCGCAAGACGAGCTGTTGCTGCGGCGCCTGAAAAAACGCCGGCTTGCGCTGCGTGACCAGATCACGCGCCTGGAGAACGTGCTCGACCCGAAAGAGCCCGCATGACCGGCGCGCTCGAGGACAAGGTGCGCGACGCCTTCGCGCAGGACGGCGTGCTGTCGCGTGCCGCCGAGCAGTTCCGCGAACGCTCGGGCCAGACCGAGATGGCCATCGCCGTGGCCCGCACCATCGAAGAGGGCGGCGTGCTGGTGGTCGAGGCGGGCACGGGGGTGGGCAAGACCTTCTCGTACCTCGTGCCGGCCTTGCTGAGCGGCGAGCGGGTGCTGCTCTCCACCGCCACCAAGACCCTGCAGGACCAGCTGTTCGGCCGGGACCTGCCGCGCCTTGTCGAGGCCTTCGGGCTGCCGGTGCGCACGGCGCTGCTCAAGGGGCGGGGCAGCTATTTGTGCCTGCACCGGCTGGACATGGCGCGCCACGACGCATCGCTGCCGGAGCGCGGCAGCCTGCGCACGCTGGCCAAGATCGAGCAATGGTCCAAGGCCACGCGCACGGGCGACCTGGCCGAGCTGCCGGGCCTGGACGAGCGCTCGCCGCTCATTCCGCTGATCACGTCAACGCGCGAGAACTGCCTGGGCGCGCAGTGCCCGCAGTTCAAGCCCTGCCACGTCAACCTGGCACGGCGCGAGGCGCTGGCGGCGGACATCGTGGTCATCAACCACCACCTGTTCTTTGCAGATCTCGCCGTGCGCGAGACAGGCATGGCGGAGCTGCTGCCGACCGTGAGCGTGGTGGTGTTCGACGAGGCGCACCAGCTCAACGAAACCGGCGTGCAGTTCCTCGGCGCGCAGCTCGGCAGCGGCCAGGCGCTCGACTTCGCGCGCGACATGCTCGGCGCGGGGCTGCAGCACGCGCGCGGGCTGGTCGACTGGCAGCAGCTGGCCGCCGGCGTCGAACGCGCCGCGCGCGAGTTGCGCCTGGTGGTCGGCAAGCAATGGCCCGGGGCCAAGCTGCGCTGGCTGGGAGCGTCGCCGGAAGGGGTTGATCCTGATGCATGGCAGCGCGCACTCGACGACCTGCAGCATTCGTTCGAAACGGCGGCCGAAGGGCTCGCCACCGTCAGCGAGATTTCGCCCGACTTCGTGCGGCTGCACGAGCGGACCCGCCAGCTCGCCAAACGAGCCGCGCGCTTTGCGTTGCCTTGCGAAGTCGACTCGGTGCGCTGGGTCGACGTGGGCTCGCAGTTGCGGCTGATCGAGTCGCCGCTCGACATCGCGGAGGCGATGCGCAAGCGGGTGCTCAAGATCGTCGACGACCACGCCGATGCGGAGGGTGACGATGACGACGGTCTCGATGCCTACGGTGAACGTGAGGCGGGCGAGACACCGGGGCAGGGAAGCGGGGCAGGCCAGGCAAACGGCGGCCGCGCGTGGGTCTTCACCTCCGCCACATTGGGCGACGAGCCCACCTTGCGCTGGTTCACCGAGCCCTGCGGCCTGCAGGACGCGCAGGTGCTGCGCGTGCACAGCCCCTTCGACTACGCCTCGCAGGCTGCGCTCTACGTGCCACGCGCCTTTCCGAAACCCAACGACCCCTCGCACAGCCAGCGGGTCGCGCAACTGGCCGCGCACGGCGCCGCCGAACTCGGCGGGCGCACGCTGGTGCTGACCACCACGCTGCGCGCCTTGCGCACCATCGGCGACGCCATGAAGCAGCAGTTCGAGCTGCTCGATGCCGCACTGCGGCCCGAGGTGCTGGTGCAGGGCGAGTTGCCCAAGCGTGTGCTGATGGATCGCTTCCGCGAAGGCGCGAGTGCCGGGCGCGCAGGCTGCGTGCTGGTGGCGTCGGCTTCTTTCTGGGAGGGTTTCGATGCGCCGGGCGATGCGCTGCAGCTGGTGGTGATTGACAAGCTGCCGTTCCCGCCGCCGAACGATCCGCTGGTCGAGGCGCGGTCGCAGCGTCTCGAGGCGCAGGGCCGCAGTTCGTTCGCCGACTATTCGTTGCCCGAAGCGGCGGTTGCGCTCAAGCAGGGGGCAGGGCGGTTGATTCGGCGTGAAAGCGACAGCGGCGTGCTGGCGATATGCGACACGCGCCTGGTCGCAATGGGCTACGGCCGCCGGTTGCTGGCGGCGCTGCCGCCAATGCGGCGGCTGGACAACGAATCAGATTTCAACGCCGCGATCGACGCGCTCAAGAAGTGAGCTGAGCGCGCCGCAGTACGCGCTTTGCTGTTACCAGACCTTCCACCAAGGGTCGTCCTTGCCCTTGAACCCGTTCGCAAGGTAGGTGCTTTGCGGGTAGTTGGTGGTCAGCACGCGCTGTGCGTCGTCGCGCAGGTCCTTCATGCCGAGGGCGTCGTACGACTTGACCATGATGAACAGGGCTTCTTCGAGCGCCGGAACTTCGCGGTAGTCGGCCAGCGCGATCTGCGCGCGGTTGATGGCCGCCAGGTAGGCGCCGCGCGAGTAGTAGTAGCGTGCCACGTGAACCTCGTACTGCGCGAGCGAGTTCACGATGTAGTTCATGCGCTGGCGCGCGTCGGGCGCATAGCGCGAATCGGGGAAGCGCGTGGCGAGGTCCTTGAAGGACTCGAACGATTCCTTGGCGGCCTTCTGGTCGCGCTCGGACAGATCCTGGCGCGTCAGGAATGCGAACATGCCCAGGTCGTCGTTGAAGTTGATCACGCCCTTGAGGTACAGCGCGTAGTCGAGCGCCGGGCTCGCCGGGTGCAACTTCATGAAGCGGTCGATGGTCGAAATGGCGGCAGCCTTTTCACCCGACTTGTACTGGGCGTAGGCCTTTTCGAGCTGGGCCTGTTGCGCGAGCGGCGTGCCGGCGGCGCGGCCTTCCAGCTTCTCGTAGAGCGGCACGGCCTTGTCGTAGGCACCCGAGCCGGCTTCCTCCTTGGCTTCGGAATAGATGCGGTTGGGGCTCCAGTTGGCGGTCTTGTCGACGGAGGTCGACGAGCAGCCAGCTGCCAGCAGAGCCGCCGCGCTGAGCGCGATCCAGGTGGGGACCGATAATTTGGCGCGAAACATCACATACGGCTTTCGTGAAACAGTTACCCTCAATTATATCGGCCGACCCTTTGAGCAATACCCCCGAGTCAGCGGAGGCGGCCGAACTCGACGAGGGCGCCGACCCCATCGAGCCCAGCGAGCTGCGGCCTTTTGTCATCGACGCCGCCCAGCACGGCCAGCGGCTCGACCGCGCGCTCGCCGCGCTGGTGCCTGAATTTTCCCGAAGTTACCTGCAGCAGCTGATCGAAGGCGGCGCTGTGGAAGTGCAGGGGCTCACGCTCAGGAAAGTCTCGGCGGCGGTGAAAGCGGGGCAGGCCGGCCGCATCGAGCTGCGCCCGACGCCCCAGAGCCAGGCGTTCAGGCCCGAGGCGATGGACATCGTCACCGTGCACGAGGACGAGCACCTGCGCATCATCGACAAGCCCGCCGGCCTCGTCGTGCACCCGGCGCCCGGCCATTGGAGCGGCACGCTGCTCAACGGGTTGCTGGCGCTCGACCCCAAGGCCGTGCTCCTGCCGCGCGCCGGCATCGTGCACCGGCTCGACCGCGACACCAGCGGACTGATGGTGGTGGCGCGTACCCGTGCCGCCATGGACGCGATGGTGGCGCTGATCGCCGCACGCGACGTCAAGCGACAGTACCTGGCGATCGGGCACAAGCCGTGGGCGGGCGCCGCGGCCCGGCAGGTCGACGCGCCCATCGGCCGCGATCCGCGCAACCGGCTGCGCATGGCCGTGGTCGATCTCGAGCGGAACTCGGGCAAGACGGCGCGCACGCTGATCGAGCGGCTCGATAGCAACACCGAAGCCTGCGCTGTGCGCTGCACCCTTGAAACTGGCCGCACCCACCAGATCCGTGTGCACATGGCGTCGATCGGCCATCCTTTGGTCGGCGACGCGCTCTACGGCGGTGCGCCAGGCGCCGGACTGACCCGCCAGGCACTGCATGCGTTCAGGCTGGCCTTCGTGCACCCCGTCACTCACGCGCCGCTCGAGTTCCGGTCGGCGCCGCCGCCGGACCTGGCGCAGGCTTTGCAGTCCTGGGGCCTGGATTACAATCGCGCCTGACGGCCCGAGGGCCTCGCCGGCCACCCGAGGCCGGCCTTGCGCTGCATTTGCCGTGTGCCTGCAGCGCCAACTCCTTTCATCCTTCTGAACAAGCGTCCCCGAGGCGCCTTTTCCCGGATAACGCGAACCATGAATACGGCGGATGCCAAGCGCATTCTCGAAACCGCCTTGATCTGTTCGAGCCAGCCGTTGCCGGTGCGCGACATGCGCGTGCTGTTCGACGACGCACTGGGCGTGGACACCATCAAGGTGCTGTTGCTTGAACTGCAGGAAGACTGGGCGCAGCGCGGCCTGGAGCTTGTGAGCGTGGGCAGCGGCTGGCGCTTTCAGAGCCGGCCCGAAATGCGCGACCATCTCGACCGCCTGCATCCCGAGAAGCCGCCGCGCTACACGCGCGCCGCCCTCGAGACGCTGGCCATCATTGCCTACCGCCAGCCCGCCACACGCGGCGACATGGAAGACATCCGCGGCGTGACGATCAATTCGCTGATCCTCAAGCAACTCGAGGACCGCGGCTGGGTCGAGGTCATCGGCCACCGTGAAACCGTGGGCCGGCCGGGCCTGTACGCCACCACGCGCCAGTTTCTCGACGACCTGGGCTTGGCCTCGCTCGACCAGTTGCCGTTGATCGAAACGCCGGCCCAGCAGGCGGCCCTGGTCGACGCGCTCGAGCGGGCCTCGGGCGACCAGCAGGGCTTGCCGATGGATGCGGCGCCGGAAGTGGTCGAAGTCGCGGAAAACGCGGAAATTGCGGACATTGCTGGAATTGCCGAGGCGGTCGAAGCCGCCCAGGCGCAGGTGGCCGAGGATGCCGCATCCGCCGAGGCGCCCGAAGCCTT
This sequence comes from Variovorax sp. AC103, assembly GCF_979254005.1. Taxonomy (NCBI): domain Bacteria; kingdom Pseudomonadati; phylum Pseudomonadota; class Betaproteobacteria; order Burkholderiales; family Comamonadaceae; genus Variovorax; species Variovorax sp. AC103. The sequence continues at coordinate 164,161 of NZ_CEEDFC010000004.1, forward strand.
GTCCGTCCCAGAAACAGAACCCGAAGCCGAATCCACGGCCGAGCCGGAACCCGCGTTCGCTCAAGCCGCGCCACTGGCCCCAGAACCCGATGCCTCGTCTGCGGACGAGGCCGGCCCCTCCGCTCCTTCCCCCGGAAAAACCTCATGAGCACACCCGACACCGACGACGCGGCCATGCTGCCTGCCGAACCCGAAGTCAAAAAGAAGAAACGTGCGACCGCGCCCAAGAAGGCCGCAGGTGAGGCGGTTGAAGCGGTAGCGCCGCAAGCTGCGACGCCTGAAGCTGCGCCCGTGGACGCTGAAGCGCCGAAGAAGCCGCGCGCGCCTCGCAAGAAGAAGGTGGCGGACGGCGCGGCGGCTGCGTCCGATGCGCCAGCGGTGGCCGTAGAGGGCGCCGTGGTAGTCGAAGAGGCCCCCGCGGGTGTCGATCCGGTGGTGGCCGTTGCCGCCCGGGTCGAGGCGCCCGTCGATGCAGCGCCGGAAGAGGCCGGGAAGCCGGCGCCTGCGCCTGCGCAGCAGGCCGGTCAAGCGACCCAGCCAGCGCAGGTCGTCCGCAATGACGGCAGCGACGAGGACGAAGACGACGAGGAAGAGCCCGACGAGGAAGAGGACGATCTCGACCGTGCCCGCCGCGCCGCGGAGCGCGAGCAGCGCCATGCGCTGCCGCCCGAGCCGATCCGCTTCGCCGACGTCATTTCCGGCCAGTTCGACGCCGACGAGGAAAGCCCGGAAGTGCCGCCGCTCAAGCGCGTGCTGCTCCCCGAGGCCGACTCGCCCAAGCTGCACAAGGTGCTGGCGCAGGCAGGCCTCGGTTCGCGGCTCGAAATGGAGCAACTGATTCTCCAGGGCCGCATTTCCGTCAACAACGAGCCGGCGCACATCGGCCAGCGCATCCAGTTCGGCGACCAGGTCAAGATCAACGGCAAGCCCATCCGCTTCCGCATCGCGCCCCCGCCGCCGCGCGTCATCGCGTACCACAAGCCTGTGGGCGAAGTGGTGACGCACGACGATCCGCAGAACCGCCCGACCGTGTTCCGCAAGCTGCCGCGCCTGCAGCAAGGCAAGTGGCAGTCGGTCGGCCGGCTCGACCTGAACACCGAAGGCCTGCTGCTGTTCAGCAGCTCGGGCGACCTGGCCAACCAGCTGATGCACCCGCGCTTCGGCCTGGAGCGCGAGTACGCGGTGCGCGTGCTGGGTGCGCTCACCAAGGAAGAAAAGCAGAAGCTGCTCGACGGCGTACGCCTGGACGACGGCATGGCGCAGTTCGGCACCATCGAAGACGGTGGCGGCGAAGGCTCCAACTGCTGGTACCGCGTGACCATCTCCGAAGGCCGTAACCGCGAGGTGCGCCGCCTGTTCGAGTCGGTGGGCCATGCGGTCAGCCGGCTGATCCGCATTCGCTACGGCGCGATGGTGCTGCCGCGCGGCCTGAAGCGCGGCGCCTGGATGGAGCTCGACGAGCGTGACATCCGCGCGCTGTTCCAGGCGTCCGGCGGCGCGGCTGCGCGCCCCGACCCGCAGCAGGCGCGGGGTCCCGGCCAGGACGGCGGCGGCAATGGCCGCAACGGCCGCAACAAGAAGCGCCGGGGCAACCGCAATGGCGGTGGCCCCGGTGGCGGCCAGCCGCGCGACATGCGCGACGGCCGCGACGAAGGCGCCCGCGAGGGCCCGATCCCGAGCCCGCTGGGCGACGGTCGTGCGCCGCGCGGCGACCGCGGGGATCGCGGCGGTCGTGCCAACCGCGGCCCTGGCAACGGCGGTCCGCCGCAAGGCCAGGCACGCCGCGGGAACGGCAATGCCGGCAATGGTGGCAACCGCCAGGGCGGTGGCGGCAATCGCCAGGGCGACGACCGTCAACCCAGCGGTGCCAACCAGCCCGATCCGATGAAAACTTCACTCGGCTACATCGGTGCCGACAGCTTTTCGCGCCAGCGCAAGGAGCAGCGTGGAGCCCCAGGTCGCCGCAGCGGCGGTGGTGGCTACGGCGGTCCGGCAGGGCAGGCCGGCGGACGGCGCCGCGGGCGCTGAAAGCCAGCCGACGGAGCGCGGCCTTTCGCGGGGTTTTCACCAACCGCGAAGGCTGCGCCGGTTAAAATCAGAGGCTTTGTCGACAGGTGACGCAACCAAAGCGTTGCAGTTGTGACAAAACACTTCAAAATCAAAGCTTCAGGAAGCATTTCAATGGCTATCGAACGTACCCTCTCCATCATCAAGCCCGACGCAGTTGCCAAGAACGTCATCGGCAAGATCGTCTCCCGTTTTGAAGCAGCCGGCCTCAAGGTCGTCGCCGCCAAGCTGGTGCACCTGTCGCGCAACGAAGCCGAGCAGTTCTACGCCGTGCACAAGGAACGCCCCTTCTTCAAGGACCTGGTCGAGTTCATGATCTCGGGCCCGGTGTTCGTGCAAGCGCTCGAAGGCGACAACGCCATCGCCAAGAACCGCGACCTCATGGGCGCCACCGACCCCAAGAAGGCAGCCGCCGGCACCATCCGCGCCGACTTCGCCGACAGCATCGACGCCAACGCCGTGCACGGTTCGGATGCGCCTGAAACCGCAGCGAACGAAATCGCCTTCTTCTTCGCCGGCCTCAACGTCTACGCACGCTGAAGAGCCGCATCTCGACCGATTCCATGACCACAGTCAACCTGCTCGACTTCGATCTCGAGGGGTTGGCTGCGTTCTGCGAAAAGCTCGGCGAGAAAAAATTCCGCGCCACGCAATTGTTCCGCTGGATCCACCAGCGTGGCGCGAGCGACTTCACCCAGATGACCGATCTGGCGAAGTCGCTGCGCGAGAAACTCGCGACCACCGCGCGCGTGGAGGCCTTGCCGGTTGTCACGCAGCACGAATCCAAGGACGGCACGATCAAGTGGCTGTTCGACGTCGGCGACGGCAATGCCGTCGAAGCCGTATTCATTCCAGAGGACGACCGCGGCACCTTGTGCGTATCGTCCCAGGCCGGCTGTGCGGTCGGTTGCCGCTTTTGCTCGACCGGGCATCAGGGCTTCAGCCGCAACCTCAACACGGGCGAAATCGTCGCCCAGCTGTGGTTTGCCGAACATTTCCTGCGCAAGCACCTCAAGCGCAACGAACGCGTCATCTCCAACGTGGTGATGATGGGCATGGGCGAGCCGCTGCAGAACTACTCGGCACTCGTGCCCGCGCTGCGCACCATGCTCGACGACAACGCCTACGGGCTGTCGCGCCGTCGCGTGACGGTGTCGACCTCCGGCGTGGTGCCCATGATCGACCGCCTGGGCACCGATTGCGCCGTCGCCATGGCCGTGTCCCTGCACGCCCCGAACGACGCGCTGCGCGATGACCTCGTGCCGCTCAATCGCAAGTACCCCATTGCCGAGTTGCTCGAAGCCTGCAAGCGCTACCTCGCGCATGCGCCGCGCGACTTCATCACCTTCGAGTACTGCATGCTCGACGGCGTGAACGACCAGCCCGAACACGCGCGCCAGTTGATCGAACTCGTGCGCAAGCACGACGTGTCGTGCAAGTTCAACCTCATTCCGTTCAATCCGTTTCCGGCCTCCGGCCTGCTGCGCTCGCCGCAGCCCCGAGTTCTCGCTTTCGCGAAGACGTTGAGCGAAGCAGGGCTCGTGACGACCGTGCGCAAGACGCGCGGCGACGACATCGACGCCGCCTGCGGCCAGCTCGCCGGCGACGTCAAGGACCGCACCCGTGCGGCCGAACGCATGGCTCAGCGCCGTGCCACGGAGAGCCCGATCGTGATGCACCCGGTTCGCAAGACCATTCCCCAGGAGCACTGAACCCATGAGCATGGCCTTTTCGATGACGACCGTGAACGCGCAGCGGCTGTTTGCCGCGAGCTTTGCCGGCGTCGCCGTGGCGTTTTTGCTCTCGGGCTGCGTGAACACCCGAACCACCACCACCAGCCTGGCCGACAGCAGCTCCAGCCGTGGCGTCGAGGTCGTGACCGAGTCGGACGAAAGCTCCCGCCAGCGCCGCGCGCGCCTGCGCATGGAGCTCGCTTCGGGCTATTTCGAACAGGGCCAGACCACGGTGGCACTCGACGAGATCAAGCAGGCGCTGGTGGCCGACCCCAACAACGCGGACGCCTACAACCTGCGCGGCCTCGTCTACATGCGCCTGGACGACGCCGGGATGGCCGAGGACAGCTTCCGCCGCGCCATCGCCATCAGCCCGCGCGATGCGAACGCGCGCCACAACTACGGCTGGCTGCTGTGCCAGCAGAACCGCTACGGCGATGCCGCGGCGCAGTTCACCGAGGCACTGGCCGTACCCAGCTACCCCGACCGCGCCAAGACGCTGATGACCCAGGGCGTGTGCGAACTCAGGGCCGGCCAGCGCGTGCAGGCCGAGCGCAGCCTCATGCAGGCCTACGAGATCGACGCCGGCAACCCGGTGGTCGGCTTCAACCTGGCCTCGGTGCTCGCGCAACGCGAGGAGTGGTCGCGTGCGCAGTTCTACATTCGCCGCGTCAACAACAGTGCCTCGGCCAGCGCCGAGACGCTCGCGCTCGGCATCAAGATCGAGCGAAGACTCAACAACCGCGAGGCTGCCGCGCAGTTGGGCGGTCAACTGCAACGACGCTTCCCACAGTCGCGGGAGGCAATCGCGTACGAACGCGGGAATTTAAATGACTGATCGGGTTTCGGAGTTCGGCACTTCCGTGGCGCAGACGCTCGAGGAAGGCGACATCACGCACAAGACGGCCGGCGACCTGCTTCGCGAGGCGCGCGAGGCTCACGGCCTGCACATCGAGATGGTGGCGGCCGCGCTCAAGGTGCCGCCGCAGAAATTGCTGGCGCTCGAGGCGGACGATATTGCCTCGCTGCCCGATCCGGTCTTCGCGCGCGCGCTGGCCAGCAGCGTGTGCCGCGCACTGCGCATCGATCCGGCGCCCGTGCTGGCGAAGCTGCCTTCCACGCAAAGGGTGTTGCTGGCCGAGTCGGACCGCACGCTCAAGAGTCATGTTTCTTCGGGCACGCCGCGCTGGAACGGCAGCAGCGGCCGCTCCAGCGGCCTGCCGTCGCGCGCGCTCGTGACTGTCGTGGTGCTTCTGTTGATCGGCGCGGGCGCGCTGTTCTGGCTGCCTCAGTCGGTCTTCGACCAGGTCGGCGCCTCCGTGTCGCGACTGACGGCAAAGAGCGGCTCCGACGCCGGCTCGACCGCCGAAGGTTCGGCGAATGGCGCGACTTCTGCGGATGGCTCCGGCGTGGTCGCCTCGACCGTTCCGGCCCAGCCTGCGGCGCCGAGCGGGTCGGTCGGTCAAACGCCGATCGCTTCGACCGGCACCCCGGTTGCCGTGGCACCGGCGGCGGCGGCATCCGCGCCCGTGGCGCCTGCCGCGAGCAGCAGCCAGCAACTTGTTTTCGTGGCGCGTGAAGAGTGCTGGGTCACTGTGACCGAAGCCGGTGGCAAGCAACTGCTTCGCCGCAGCCTGAAGGCGGGTGAAACACTGGGCCTGTCGGGCACGCTGCCACTGTCCGTCGTGGTCGGCCGCGCGTCGAGTGTCGATGTGCAGGTTCGAGGCCAGCCCTTCGACCTGAAGCCGGTCACCAAGAGCGGTGGCGTGGCCCGTTTCGAGGTGAAATCATGACGAACGAGTGCCTTCCCGTTGCCGTGGGACCCATCGAGGCGGCCGCGCCCAAGGCGCGCCGCTCGCGCCAGGCCAGTGTGGTCTGGGGCCCGCGCGTGGTCACGGTCGGCGGCGACGCGCCCGTGCGCGTGCAGTCCATGACCAACACCGACACCGTCGATGCCATCGGCACCGCGATTCAGGTGAAGGAGCTGGCCATCGCCGGCTCGGAAATGGTCCGCATCACGGTCAACACGCCGGAAGCCGCGGCGCAGGTGCCCTACATCCGCGAGCAGCTCGACCGCATGGGCATCGACGTGCCGCTGATCGGCGACTTCCACTACAACGGCCACCGCCTGCTCACCGACTATCCGGCCTGCGCCGAGGCGCTGAGCAAGTACCGCATCAACCCCGGCAACGTGGGCAAGGGCGACAAGAAGGACAAGCAGTTCGGCCAGATGATCGACACCGCGATGCGCTGGAACAAGCCGGTGCGCATCGGCGTCAACTGGGGCAGCCTCGACCAGGAATTGCTCGCCAGCCTGATGGACACCAACAGCCAGCGCGCTCAGCCCTGGGATGCCAAGCAGGTGATGTACGAGGCGCTGATCACCTCGGCCATCGAGTCCGCCAAGCTCGCTGAATCCATGGGCATGGCTGGCAACCAGGTCATCCTGTCGTGCAAGGTGAGCGGCGTGCAGGACCTCGTCTCGGTGTACCGCGAGCTTGCCAGGCGCTGCGATTATTCGCTGCACCTGGGTCTTACCGAAGCCGGCATGGGCACCAAGGGCACGGTGGCGTCGGCCACGGCGCTGTCGATCCTGCTGCAGGAGGGCATCGGCGACACCATTCGCGTGTCGCTCACGCCGCAGCCGGGCGAGTCGCGCACGCAGGAAGTGCTGATCGCCAACGAAATCCTGCAGGCGCTGGGCCTGCGCGTGTTCGTGCCGAGCGTCACCGCATGCCCGGGGTGCGGGCGCACCACCAGCACCACTTTCCAGGAACTGGCCAAGCAGATCGACGACTACCTGCGCATGCAGATGCCGGTCTGGCGCACCAAGTATCCCGGTGTCGAGGCGTTGAAGGTGGCCGTCATGGGCTGCATCGTCAACGGCCCCGGCGAGAGCAAGCACGCCGACATCGGCATCAGCCTGCCCGGTACCGGCGAGGCGCCCGCCGCACCGGTCTTCATCGACGGCGAAAAGGCCCTCACGCTGCGCGGCGACAATATCGCCAACGAGTTCCACCAGCTCGTCGAAACCTACATCGAAAAGCGCTTCGGCGGCGAGCACGCCGTCGCTGCCTGACACCTCCGCGGAATCCATGGCTGAAAAATTGAATGCCGTCAAAGGCATGAACGACATATTGCCGCCCGAATCGGCGCTCTGGGAGTGGCTCGAGGCCACCGTGCGCGACCTGATGGGGCGCTATGCGTACCGCAACGTGCGCACGCCGATCCTGGAGCACACGGCGCTGTTCGTGCGCGGCATTGGCGAAGTGACGGACATCGTCGAGAAGGAGATGTACGCCTTCGAGGACCGTTCCGACAAGCATGGTCAGGCGGAACATCTGGCCATGCGGCCCGAAAACACCGCCGGCCTCGTGCGTGCGGTGATCGAGCACAACATGCTCTACGACGGCCCCAAGCGCCTCTGGTACACAGGCCCGATGTTCCGTCGCGAAAAGCCGCAGCGTGGACGCTACCGCCAGTTCCACCAGATCGGAGCCGAAGCCCTGGGCTTTGCCGGCCCCGATGTCGATGCCGAACTGATCCTGCTCGCGAGCGCGCTCTGGAAGGCCATCGGGCTGACCGACGTGCGGCTCGAGCTCAACAGCCTGGGCCAGCCTGCGGAGCGCGCACTGCACCGCGCACGGTTGATCGCCCACTTCGAGCAGCACGCCGACAAGCTCGACGAAGACGGCAAGCGCCGCCTGCACAGCAACCCGCTGCGCATCCTCGACACGAAGAATCCCGCGATGAAGGACGTCGTCGAATCGGCGCCGAAGCTGATCGACTTCCTCGGCGCCGAATCGCTCGCGCACTTCCAGGGGTTGCAGGCCATCCTCAAGGCCAATGACATCGCCTTCACGATCAACCCGCGCCTGGTGCGCGGCCTGGACTACTACAACCTGTCGGTGTTCGAGTTCGTGACCGACCGGCTCGGCGCGCAGGGCACGGTGTGCGCCGGCGGCCGTTATGACGACCTGATCGCCCAGATCGGCGGCAAGCCCGCACCGGCCGTGGGCTGGGCCATGGGCGTGGAGCGCGTGCTCGACCTGCTCAAGGAGCAGGGCGCCGATGTGCCTTTGCCGGTACCCGACGCCTACGCGATCGTGCCCGACGCCGCCTCGATGCCGGTGGTGCTGCGAACGCTGCAACAACTGCGCGAAGCGGGCGTGCGCGTGCAGATGCATGCAGCCACCGCCGAAGGGCTTGCCAGCTTCAAGGCACAGATGAAAAAGGCGGATGCCAGCGGCGCCCGCCACGCACTGATCTTCGGCGCCGATGAACTTGCACGCGACGAAGTGACTCTGAAAGCGCTGCGCGACGCTAGCGTCCCGCAGACCGCACGGCCCCTCGCAGAAGTGGCCGCCTGGGCCGTCACCCTACAATCGCCGGCTCCCAACATCTGACAGCGCATGGCAACCCCTCTCGACCTCGAAGAACAGGAACAGCTCGACCAGCTCAAGCATTTCTGGAACACCTACGGCACCCTGATCACCTGGGCCGTGCTGCTCGTCGCCGGCGCCTTCGTGGCCTGGAACGGCTGGCAGTACTACCAGCGCAGCAAGGCAACGCAGGCCGCAGCCCTTTACGACGAGGTCGAGCGCAGCACGCAGTCCGGCGACGTCGAGCGCATCCAGCGCGTGCTGGGCGACATGAAGGAACGCTTCGCCTCCACCACGTACGCGCAACAGGCCGGCCTGCTGGTCGCCAAGACGCTGTACGAGAAGGGCAACACCGAAGGTTCCCGTGCCGCGCTCACGTGGGTGGCGCAAAGCGCCATCGACCCGGGCTACCAGGCCATTGCCAAGCTGCGTCTCGCGGCCGAACTGCTGGACGCCAAGTCGTACGACGATGCGCTCAAGCAGCTCGACGGCAGCGTGCCGAAGGAATTCGAACCGCTGGTGGCCGACCGCAAGGGCGACATCTACCTGGCCCAGGGCAAGCGCTCCGAAGCGCAAGCCGAATACCGCAAGGCCTGGACCGGCCTTGGCGCCACCTCCGACTACCGCCGCCTGATCGAGATCAAACTCAACGCGGTCGGTGTCGATCCGAAGAGCCTGGCGCCTGTCGTCACGGTCACACCCGCTGCCCCCAAAACTCCCTGACCGCATCATGAATTTCAAGCGTTTCGTGCCTGAATCGACCGCCCTGCGTGCGGGATCAGCTCTTGTTTTGGTAGCGTTCCTCGCCGCCTGTTCCGGCAGCGGCAAGCCCAAGCCCGAAGAGTTGCCGGCCAACCCGGCCCTCGTGGGCGTTCGCCAGGCCTGGACGGTGCGCATTCCCGAGGTCAAGTTCGCCCTCACCACCGACATCAGCGGCGACACGGTCACGGTGGCCGGCAGCGACGGTACGGTGGTGGCCATCGACGCCCGCGCCGGGCGCGAAACCTGGCGCGCCAGCGTCGGGGCTCCGATTGCAGCCGGCGTCGGCAGCGACGGCACCATGGCCGCGGTAGTCACCACCAACAACGAGCTGGTTGCGATCGAGAACGGCAAGGTCCTGTGGAAGCAGAAGCTGTCGGCGCAGGCCTTCACGGCGCCGCTGGTTGCGGGCCGCCGCGTGTTCGTGCAAACCGCCGACCGCAGCCTCAGCGCCTGGGACGGCCAGAGCGGCCGCCGCCTCTGGATCCAGCAGCGCACGGGTGAAAACCTCGTGCTGCGCAAGTCGGGCGTGCTGATCGCCGTGGGCGACACGCTGGTCGCGGGCATCGGCGGCCGTCTCGTGGGCATCAACCCGGCCAACGGCACTTCGCGCTGGGAGTCGCCCATCGCGGCACCGCGCGGCACCAACGACGTGGAACGCTTGGTCGACCTGACCGGCAGTGTGAGCCGCTTCGGCGACACGGTCTGCGCGCGGGCGTACTACGCCAGCGTGGGCTGCGTCGAAACCGTGCGCGGTTCGCTGGTGTGGAGCAAGCCGGCTTCGGGTGCGGACGGCCTCAGCGGCGACGACCGTTTCATCTACGGCACCGAATCCGACGGCAGCGTCGTGGCGTGGCGCCGTGCGGATGGCGAGCGTGCCTGGCAGATGTCCCGCCTGAAGAACCGCGAGCTGACCGCGCCGCTGGCCGTGGGCCGCTCGCTCGTCATCGGCGAAGGCACCGGCACGCTGCATTTCGTGTCTCGCGAAGACGGCGCGCTGCTCAATCGCGTCACGCCCGATGGCTCCGCCATCGCCGTCACGCCGGTCCTGGCCGGCAACACGGTCGTGGTTGTGACTGCCAAGGGTGGTGTGTTTGGCTATCGCCCTGAATAACTTTTACTTTTTGCAAGGCCCGATCATGAAAACCGCGCCATCGAAAGGCCGGCCATGAAGCCGGTCGTGGCCCTGGTCGGGCGCCCCAATGTGGGCAAGTCGACCCTCTTCAACCGCCTGACGCAGACGCGCGACGCCATCGTCGCCGACTTTGCCGGGCTCACGCGCGACCGCCATTACGGCAACGGCCGACTGGGCAAGCACGAGTTCATCGTCATCGACACCGGTGGCTTCGAGCCCGACGCTGGCAGCGGCATCTACAAGGAAATGGCCAAGCAGACGCGGCAGGCCGTGGCCGAAGCCGATGTGGTGATTTTCGTGGTCGATGCACGCGAAGGCCTCTCGGCGCAAGACCACGACATCGCCAACGAGCTGCGCCGCCTGGGCAAGCCCTGCGTGCTGGCTGCCAACAAGGCCGAAGGCATGCTCGACGGCACCAAGCTCGTGGATTTCTACGAGCTCGGCTTCGGCGACGTCTACGGCGTGTCCGCGGCGCACGGGCAGGGCATGCGCGACCTGGTCGAGCTTGCGCTCGCACCGCTGAACCTGCCGGACCCCGAGGACGAGACCGACGAAGACGACGCCAACAAGCCGATCAAGCTGGCCGTCGCCGGCCGGCCGAACGTGGGCAAGTCGACGCTGATCAACACCTGGCTTGGTGAAGAGCGCCTCGTGGCGTTCGACATGCCGGGCACCACGCGCGACGCCATTTCCGTGCCCTTCGAGCGAAACGGCCAGCGTTTCGAACTGATCGATACGGCCGGCCTGCGCCGCAAGGGCAAGGTGTTCGAGGCGATCGAGAAGTTCTCGGTGGTCAAGACGCTGCAGGCCATCGAGTCTGCCAACGTCGTGCTGCTGCTGCTCGACGCGACGCAGGGCGTGACTGACCAGGACGCGCACATTGCCGGCTACATCCTCGAGAGCGGACGGGCCGTGGTGATCGCCATCAACAAGTGGGATGCGGTCGACAGCTATCAGCGTGAGCAGATCCAGCGGCAGATCGAGACGCGCCTGCCTTTCCTGAAGTTCGCGGCGCTGCATTTCATCTCGGCGATCAAGCGTCAGGGCCTGGGTCCCGTGTGGCAGGCGATTGCGCAGGCTCACAAGTCGGCCACGCGCAAGATGTCGACTCCGGTGCTGACCCGGCTGCTGCTGGAGGCAGTGCAATTCCAGGCGCCCAAGCGCGGCGGCATGTACCGCCCGAAGCTGCGCTATGCCCACCAGGGCGGCATGAACCCGCCAGTGATCGTGATCCACGGCAATTCGCTGGAGCACGTGACCGACGCGTACAAGCGCTTCCTCGAAGGGCGTTTCCGCAAGGAGTTCGACCTGGTGGGCACGCCGTTGCGGATCCAGTTCAAGAGCTCGGCGAATCCGTTTGCCGACAAGGACGACTGAGCGCGGATCGGGTCTTGGCCGCCGATGGCGGCTCTTGACTTGACGCTGTAACGGAAGTTCCGTCTTTCCAGAGACGTTATTTTCTCAAGGCTTTTGACCCCGGTTGCTGCAGCGCAGAAACCCTGTGTTATGGTCATCTCTCCAACAACTACTCTTGAACACGGAGAATATCGTGAGCAATAAAGGGCAACTTCTGCAAGACCCGTTTCTGAACACTTTGCGTCGCGAGCATGTGCCGGTTTCCATTTATTTGGTCAACGGTATCAAGCTGCAAGGCCAGATCGAGTCTTTTGACCAGTACGTCGTGTTGCTTCGCAACACGGTGACACAAATGGTCTACAAGCACGCCATTTCCACCATCGTGCCGGGTCGTGCCGTCAACTTCTCGGCCTCCGAGAGCGAAGACGCCGCTGCCTGATCGCGCGGAGCGCGGCGGCTCCGGCTGCCGCGCTTTTTCCCTATTCTGACCCCGCTTGTCTGAACCGATCCCCCGCCAGGAAGGCGCCGCCGTTCTCGTCGGTGTCGATTTCGGGCTGCCCCATTTCGACAGCGAACTCGAGGAACTCGGCCTGCTCGCGCAGACCGCGGGCCTGACGCCTGTCGCCCGTCTCGCGTGCAAGCGCAAGGCGCCTGACGCCGCATTGTTCGTTGGCAGCGGCAAGGCCGAAGAAATCAAGGAACTGGCTGCCCTGCACAGGGCCAGCGAAGTCATCTTCGATCAATCGCTGAGCCCTGCGCAGCAGCGCAACCTCGAACGCCAGCTCGACGTTGCGGTCTACGACCGCACTTTCCTCATTCTCGAGATCTTCGCCCAGCGCGCACGTTCGCACGAAGGCAAGCTGCAGGTCGAGCTCGCTCGCCTGCAGTACCTCAGCACGCGGCTTGTCCGTCGCTGGTCCCACCTGGAGCGCCAGACCGGCGGAGCGGGTGTGCGCGGCGGCCCGGGCGAGAAGCAGATCGAGCTCGACCGCCGCATGATCAACGAGTCGATCAAGCGCACACGCGAGCGTCTTGCGAAGGTGCAGAAACAGCGCGGGACTCAGCGCCGCCAGCGCGAGCGTCGCGAGACCTTCAACATCTCGCTGGTGGGCTACACCAACGCGGGCAAGTCGTCGCTGTTCAATGCGCTGGTCAAGGCCCGCGCCTATGCGGCAGACCAGTTGTTCGCCACGCTCGACACGACCACGCGCAACCTCTATCTGGGCGACGCGCGGCGGCAGGTGTCCATCTCGGACACCGTGGGCTTCATCCGCGACCTGCCGCACGGGCTGGTCGATGCGTTCAAGGCCACGCTGCAGGAGGCGGTCGACGCCGACCTGCTGCTGCACGTGATCGACGCCTCCAACCCCCACTACCCCGAGCAGATGGCCGAGGTGCAGTCGGTCTTGCGCGACATCGGCGCGGATGGCGTTCCGCAACTCCTGGTGTTCAACAAGCTTGATGCTCTTGAAAGCACGCAACATCCGCTGCATCTGCAGGACGAGATGGAAATCGACGGCGTGCAGGTTCCTCGCATCTTCCTCAGTGCCAGGAGCGGCGAGGGCGTGCCGCTGCTGCGCGCCGAGCTCGCACGGCAGTCGGGCTCCATAGCCGATACGATGACCCCTGAGGCGGACGCTGAATTGCATGATTCCGCCGATTGATTGGGCACAATCCCGCCACTGACAAGAGAACGAAGCGAATGAATTCAAAGCCAGCGTGGAGAGGGTTTCTGGGCATGTTCAATCTGAACGACGGCCGATGGGGGCGCGGCGATGAGCCGTCCTCCAACGGCGATCGTCCGGCTGGCAACCGTCCCCCCGATGCCAATCCTCCGGGCGCACCCACACCCCCGCCTTCGGGCAACAACAACAACGACAACCGTCCGCGTGGCCAAGGCCCCAATCAGGGTCCGCCCGATCTCGATGAACTCTGGCGCGATCTCAATCGCAAGCTTGGTGGTTTCTTCGGCGGCAAGGGTGGCGGCAACCGTCCCAACGGCGGCAGCAGCGGCGGTGGCGGCAACGGTTTCAAACCCGACATGAAAAATGCAGGATTCGGCCTCGGCCTCGTCGCTGCGGTGGCGATCCTGATCTGGCTCGGCACGGGCTTCTTCATCGTGAACGAAGGCCAGCAGGCCGTGGTGACGCAGTTCGGGCGCTACAAGTCGACGGTGAACGCGGGCTTCAACTGGCGCCTGCCGTACCCTATCCAACGCCACGAGCTGGTGGTGACCACGCAGATCCGTTCCACCGACGTGGGCCGCGATGCCATCGTACGCTCCACCGGCCTGCGCGAGTCGGCCATGCTGACCGAGGACGAGAACATCGTCGAGATCAAGTTCGCCGTGCAGTACCGCCTGAGCGATGCGCGCGCCTGGCTCTACGAGAGCAAGGCGCCGGCCGAAACCGTTGTGCAGGTCGCGGAAACCGCCGTGCGCGAAGTGGTCGGCAAGATGAAGATGGACGCCGCGCTCGCCGAAGAGCGCGACCAGATCGCACCGCGCGTTCGCACGCTGATGCAGACCATCCTCGACCGCTACAAGGTCGGTGTCGAGGTGGTGGGCATCAACCTCCAGCAGGGCGGCGTGCGCCCGCCCGAGCAGGTCCAGGCCGCCTTCGACGACGTGCTCAAGGCCGGCCAGGAGCGCGAGCGTGCCAAGAACGAAGCGCAGGCCTACGCCAACAACGTGGTGCCGCTGGCCACCGGTACGTCTTCGCGCCTGAAGGAAGAATCGGAAGCCTACAAGGCACGCATCGTGGCGCAGGCACAAGGTGATGCCGGCCGCTTCAGCGCCGTGCTGGCCGAGTACCAGAAGGCACCGCAGGTCACCCGCGACCGCATGTACACCGACGCCATGCAGCAGATCTACGCCAGCACGACGAAGGTGCTGGTCGACAGCAAGCAGGGTTCCAACCTTCTCTACCTGCCGCTCGACAAGCTCATGCAGGCGGGCGGCAACAACGCAGCGGCCACGCCGGTCGATGCGGCCAGCCCGAACGTTGCCGGCACCGCGCCGGCCCAGTCCTCGGTGATCCCGGTGGCGCCTGCGACGGGCGACGTGCGCGCCCGCGACGGCCGCTCGCGTGACCGCGACGTGCGTTGAAAAAGGCCTAGAAGAACATGAACAGAATCGGATTCATCGCCTCGTCGATCCTCGTCTTGCTCGTGCTGCTGAGCTCGACCCTCTTCGTGGTCGACCAGCGCCAGTTCGGCGTGGTGTATGCCCTCGGGCAGATCAAGCAGGTCATCACCGAGCCCGGCCTCAACTTCAAGTTGCCGCCGCCGTTCCAGAACGTGTCGTACATCGACAAGCGCCTGCTGACGCTCTCCAGCCTCGACACCGAGCCCATGCTCACGGCCGAGAAGCAGCGCGTGGTGATCGACTGGTACGTGCGCTGGCGCATCAGCGACCCGCAGGCCTACATCCGCAACGTCGGTCTCGACGAGAACGCCGGTGCCATGCAGCTCAACCGCGTGGTGCGCAATGCGTTCCAGGAAAACATCAACAAGCGCACCGTGCGCGACCTGATCTCGGTGCGTCGCGAGGCCCTGATGGCCGACGTGCAGCGCGAAGTGCTGGCGGTGGTGAAGGGTGCCAAGCCCTGGGGCGTGGACGTGGTTGACGTGCGTATCACGCGGGTCGACTATGTGGAAGCGATCACCGAATCGGTCTACCGGCGCATGGAGGCCGAGCGCAAGCGGGTGGCCAACGAACTGCGTTCGACCGGTACGGCCGAAGGCGAAAAGATCCGTGCCGACGCCGACCGCCAGCGCGAAGTGATCGTTGCGAATGCTTACCGCGACGCCCAGAAGGTCAAGGGCGAGGGCGACGCCCAGGCCGCTTCCTCGTATGCCGAGGCCTTCGGCCGCGACCCGCAGTTCGCCCAGTTCTACCGCAGCCTCGAGGCCTACAAGCAGAGCTTCAACAAGAAGAGCGACGTGATGGTGCTCGATCCGTCATCCGACTTCTTCCGGGCCATGCAGGGCTCGGGATCGACCACCAGCGCCCCTCGCCGCTGATTCGTCCGGAGCCGTGAGCGCCGACACCTTCTGGAGCGCTCTTGCGCTCGTCCTGGTGATCGAGGGCATCTTGCCCTTCGTTTCTCCTGGTGGGTGGCGGCGCGGCTTCGGGCAGCTCATGCAGCTGCGCGACGGCCAGCTTCGTTTCTTTGGACTTTGCAGCATCCTGCTGGGTTTGGCACTGCTCTGGGTCCTGGGGTAGCGCGGTCCCGGTAGAATCCCGGTTTAACCACGCCCCCGATCCCCATGTCCGCCTGGGTCCTCCCGGATCACATTGCCGATGTGCTGCCTTCCGAGGCGCGCCACATCGAAGAACTTCGACGCCAGCTGCTCGATACCGCCCGTGGCTATGGCTACGAGCTGGTGATGCCGCCGCTGCTCGAGCACCTCGAGTCGCTGCTTTCGGGCACCGGCGAGGCGCTCGACCTTCAAACCTTCAAGCTTGTCGACCAGCTCTCCGGCCGCAGCATGGGCCTTCGCGCCGACACCACGCCCCAGGTGGCGCGCATCGATGCCCATCTGCTGAACCGTGACGGCGTGACTCGCCTGTGCTACTGCGGCCCGGTGCTCCACACCCGGCCCGACCGGCCCCACGCCACCCGCGAGCCGCTGCAGTTCGGTGCCGAAATCTACGGACATGCCGGCCTCGAGGCCGACACCGAAACCCTGCTGCTGGCGCTCGACTGCCTTCAGGCCGCGGGCCTGGAAGAAGGCGTGATCGTCGACCTGGCCGATGCCCGCATCGTGCGTGCCCTGTTCGCGGACGTTCCGGTCGATGCTGCTGTCCTGGCCCGCGTGCACGCGGCGCTGGCCGCCAAGGACGCGAGCGAGCTCCATTCGCTCACCAAGGATTTCCCCGCCTCGTCCCGCGACGGGCTGCGCGCCCTGGTCCAGTTGTACGGCGACGCGTCGGTGCTCGACGAGGCTGCCAAGGCCCTGAAGGGCACGCCGGCCGTGGCCGCCGCCCTGGCCGACCTGAAGCATCTTGCCGCCGGCCTCGAGGGCACGGCCGGCCGCCGGATCAGTTTCGACCTGGCCGACCTGCGCGGTTACGCGTACTACAGCGGCATGCGCTTCGGCATCTACGTGCCCGGTGCGGTCGACTCCCTGGTGCGCGGCGGCCGCTACGACGAAGTGGGCGCCGTGTTCGGCCGCAACCGGCCGGCTGTCGGCTTCAGCCTCGACGTGCGCGAACTGGTCGGCGTGCTGCCGGCCCGCCCGCTGCGAGCCGCCATCCGCGCACCCTGGCGCGACGCGGCCGGGCTGCATCAGGCCATTGCCCAATTGCGCAAGGCCGGTGAAACGGTAGTCTGCGTGCTGCCGGGCCATGGCAGCGAAATCGATGAATTCCACTGCGACCGCGAGCTCGTCGAGCACGCAGGCCAGTGGAGTGTCCGAGCGATCTGAATTTTTGAAGTAATGGAACGAGCATGAGCGTAACCACCGGAAGAAACGTGGTCGTCGTCGGTACCCAATGGGGCGACGAAGGCAAAGGCAAGCTGGTCGACTGGCTGACGGAAAGCGCCCAGGGCGTGGTCCGTTTCCAGGGCGGCCATAACGCGGGCCACACGCTGGTCATCAACGGTGTGAAAACCGCGTTGCACCTGATCCCCAGCGGCATCATGCGCCCCGGCGTCAAGTGCTACATCGGCAACGGCGTGGTGCTGTCCGCGGCCAAGCTGTTCGAGGAAATCGAAGGCCTGGAAAAGGCCGGCGTCGAAGTGCGTTCGCGCCTGCGCATCAGCGAGGCCTGCCCGCTGATCCTGCCGTTCCACGCCGCGCTGGACATCGCGCGCGAGGCGTACCGCGAAAAGGGCGGCATCGAGAAGATCGGCACCACCGGCCGCGGCATCGGCCCGGCCTACGAAGACAAGATCGCGCGCCGCGCGCTGCGCGTGCAGGACCTGAAGCACCCGGACCGCTTCGCGGCCAAGCTGCGCGTGCTGCTCGACCTGCACAACCACGTGCTGACGCAGGTGCTGAGTGCTCCCGCCATCGATTTCGACGAAGTCTTCAACGAAGCCATGAGGCACGCCGAGCTGCTCAAGCCCATGATGGCGGACGTCTCGCGCGAACTGAACGACGCGCACAGAAACGGCGCCAACCTGCTGTTCGAAGGCGCCCAGGGCACGCTGCTCGACGTCGATCACGGCACCTACCCGTACGTCACCTCCAGCAACTGCGTGGCCGGCAATGCCGCCGCCGGTTCGGGCGTGGGCCCGGGCATGCTGCACTACATCCTGGGCATCACCAAGGCCTACTGCACGCGCGTGGGCGGCGGTCCGTTCCCCACAGAGCTCGACTGGGCCACGCCCGGCACCCCCGGCTACCACATGAGCACCATCGGTGCCGAGAAGGGCGTGACCACGGGCCGCAGCCGCCGTTGCGGCTGGTTCGACGCCGCGCTGCTCAAGCGCTCGGCGCAGGTCAACGGCCTGTCGGGCCTGTGCATCACCAAGCTCGACGTGCTGGACGGCCTCGAAAAGCTCGAGCTGTGCACCGGCTACGAACTCGACGGTGAAATCACCGACATCCTGCCCATGGGCGCGGACGAGATCGAGCGCTGCACGCCGATCTACGAGACCCTCGAGGGCTGGACCGAGAGCACGGTGGGCGTCACGCAGTACGACAAGCTGCCGGTCAACGCGCGCCTGTACCTGCAGCGCATCGAACAGGTCACCGGCGTGCCGATCCACATGGTGTCGACCAGCCCCGACCGCGATCACACGATCATGATGCGACACCCCTATCTGGCCGACTGAAGAGGAAAAAACCCATGTTGACCGAAGACGGCAAGCATCTCTACGTCAGCTACGACGAGTACCACAACCTGATCGAGAAGCTCGCGATCAAGGTGCACCAGTCGGACTGGCAGTTCGACACCATCCTGTGCCTGGCGCGCGGCGGCATGCGCCCCGGCGACGTGCTATCGCGCATCTTCGACAAGCCGCTGGCCATCATGTCGACCAGCTCGTACCGCGCCGACGCCGGCACGGTGCAGGGCCACCTTGACATCGCCCGCTTCATCACCACCCCCAAGGGCGAGATCGCGGGCCGGGTGCTGCTGGTCGACGATCTGGCCGATTCGGGCCATACGCTGCACGCCGTGATGGACATGCTGCGCAACAACTACCCGCCGATCACCGAGCTGCGCAGCGCCGTGATCTGGACCAAGGCGCTGTCGACCTTCACGCCCGACTACCAGGTGGAATTCCTGGCCACCAACCCGTGGATCCACCAGCCCTTCGAAGGCTACGACGCCATGGGCGCCGAGAAGCTCATCGAGAAGTGGTCCGTCTGATGCGCGCCCGCCGGGTCATCCGGCGGGGTTGAGCATCATCGCGGTGTAGCGCCGCTGCATCTCTTGCGGCGTCAGCTTCTCGATGCTGTACCCCACGTTCCAGCGATGGCCGAAGGGGTCGCGAAAGACACCGGAGCGTTCCCCGTAGAACTGGTCCTGCGGTGCCATGTCAAGCGTGGCGCCCGCCGTAACGGCGCGTGCCACCACCGCGTCCGCGTCGTCGACGTGCAGGTGCAGCGAGACGGGCGTTCCGCCCAGCGTCCTCGCGCTGCGGATGTTGAACTCGGCAAACTCGTCCGAGAGCATCAGGATCGCCCCGTTGTGGAAGTCCAGTTCCGCATGACCGATGCGCCCACTGGGCTCGGTCAGGCGGAAGATCTCCTTCACTTCGAACACCTTGCAATAGAAGTCGATGGCTGCGCCAGCGTCGTGGACGCAGAGGTACGGAAACAGTTCGTGGATGGCCATGGTCTTGTCCGTTGGGGTTGCGATGAGCGCGATTCTGGCTCCCGCCGTTCTTCAGGTCTTGGACAAATTTGACCTGTTCGCACGCGCTTCAGATGCGCACATGCCGCGAGGCTCTCGGCGCCGCGCGCCGGTACGCCTGGGGCGACATGCCGGCAATCGCCAGGAAGTCGCGGCTGAAGTGCGCCTGGTCGCTGTAGCCGGCCTGCAGCGCGAGGTCGACCCAGGGCAGGGCGGGGTTCATGGCGGACAGCGCGAGCACGCGGTCGAAGCGCAGCATGCGTGCGTACTGCTTGGGCGCCAGGCCTGTCATGCCGCGAAAGAGGGCGATGAAGCGCCGGTGGCTGTAGCCACTGTGCTTCACCAGCGCGCCGATGGCGCCAGCTTGGGCAGCGTCGCCATGGGCGCCGGCGCTCGACAGGCTGGACAGGGCGTGCGCCACCGCGGGGTGCAGGCCATGCATCGCGCGGGCGGCAAGGCGTGCCGTCAGCAGGGCTTCGACGATCGCGAGTTGCCGCGCGGGAGCGCCTGCGCCGTGCAGTTGCTCCAGTGCGAAGCCTGCGTCCGCGCCCCAGAGCGCGTCGAGCGGCGTGTGGGCGTCGGCCAGCGCGTCTTCCGGCGCGCCGAGCAGCGCCCGGGCCGCGCCTGGCTGCAGCATGACGCCGACCGAGCGCGTCTCGAGCGACACATCGCGCACGAAGAATGCGCAGCGCGTTCCGCCCACCATCGCGTGGCCCACCGTGAAGCCGTGCGCATCGGCGCCGTCGCGAAACAGGCGCAGCGGCGGCCCGCCGAGCCGAAACACGAGGTGCATGCCGCCGGTCGGCAGCACATGCTCGCGCGCACCCGGCCGCCGCGCGGGCGCACCGTCGGGTGCCGAGGCCCACAGCAGCCGCACGAAGGGCCGCAGGTGGGCAAGAGGGGGACGCGTCAGCTGCATGCCGAAGGCTTCTCCTGAGGGGCGTGCTGTCGCCCGATGGCACATTGTGCGGCGCAACCGCGACAAGCCCGCCCTTCACATCGCCTCGTCGCCGATGCGCTTGAAGCTCGCAACCCGCAAGGCCTGTTCGAACTGAGGGGCGCGTGGGTGCTCTCCAGTGACGCTAGCATTGCCGCATGAGCAAGCCCTCCACGACCCTGATCCACCACCCCTACACCCCGCCCGCCACCTTCGCCGCGCCGCAGCCCGGCGTGTTCAAGGCATCGACCGTGTTCTTCGCCGACGTGGCCGCCATGCGTGCGCGCGACTGGAAGACCAAGGCCGGCTACACCTACGGCCTGCACGGCACGCCCACCACCTTCACGCTCGAAGAGCGCCTGGCCACGCTCGAAGGCGGCACCGAATGCCTGCTCGTGCCCAGCGGGCTGGCCGCCATCACGCTGGTGGCCTTCGCTTTCCTGAAGACCGGCGACGAGGTGCTCATTCCCGACAACGCCTACGGCCCCAACAAGGCGCTGGCCACCGGCGAGCTGGCCAACTTCGGCATCACGCACCGCATGTACGACGCGATGAACCCGGCCGACCTTGCGGCCAAGCTGTCGCACCGCACGCGGCTGGTGTGGGTCGAAGCGGCGGGTTCGGTGACGATGGAATTCCCCGACCTGCCCGCGCTGGTGAACGTCTGCCGTGCGCGCGGCGTCATGACCGCGCTCGACAACACCTGGGGCGCCGGCCTGGCGTTCGCGCCCTTCGATTTCAACGGCACGGGGCAGGGCGTCGACATCTCGGTGCACGCGCTCACCAAGTACCCGAGCGGCGGCGGCGATGTGCTGATGGGCAGCGTGATCACGCGCGACGAACGCCTGCACCGAGCGCTCAAGCTCACGCACATGCGCATGGGCTTCGGCATCGGCGTGGGCGACGTCGAGACGCTGCTGCGCTCGCTGCCCAGCATCTCGCTGCGCTACGCGGCGCACGACCGTGCCGCGCGCGAACTGGCCGGCTGGCTCAACGGCTGCGATGAAATCGCGCAGGTGCTGCACCCGGCGCTCGAGGACTCGCCGGGCCATGTCCACTGGCGCGCGCTGTGTGGCGAAACCGACCTGGCCGCCGGCCTGTTCTCGGTGGTGTTCGACGAGCGCTACAGCACCGAGCAGGTCGACCGCTTCTGCGACAGCCTGCGGCTGTTCCGCCTCGGCTACTCGTGGGGCGGCCCGATCAGCCTCGTGGTGCCCTACGACATCGGCCTGATGCGCGACGCGAGCGTGGCGCGTTGGCCCCACAAGGGCACGCTGGTTCGCTTCTCGGTCGGACTGGAGGACGTGGGGGATCTGCGCGCCGATCTGCAGCAGGCGCTGGCCAGGATGTAAAAGATCGCTTCCGCTCCTTGAGGCCCGCCTTGGGTACCGTCTCGGGACTGCACCGTTATCGCTTACAGTAGGCCACGCGCAGTCACCCTGACTGCCTCGCCCAAGGAGAAGCAGTGGCAACACCCAATTACGGCTACGAGAAGCGCCAGAAAGAACTGGCCAAGAGAAAAAAGAAGGAAGAAAAGCTCCGGGAAAAGGCGAATCGCAAACTCTCGCCGAGCAGCGACGGTCTGGCCCCCGGAGACCCGGAAACCGATGTGGCCTCGCTCGAACGCGATGCACCCACGGTGCCCGAGTTGCCCACCAAGAACGGTTGATCCGTTCCTGGCATACCGATCGAGAAGCCGCCGCCGGCCTGCGCCTGCGGCGGCTTTTTATTTGGTGCGGCGGTTTCTTATTTCGGCAGCAGCTTGCGCAGCTCGGGCCACACGTTGTCCAGCAGCTGCGGCTGCGCCGCCGCCGTGGGGTGGATGCGGTCAGCCTGGAACAGCGACATCGCATCGGGCGCATCGGCCACGCCCTTGAGCAGGAAGGGCACGAGCGCCGACTTCGTTGCGCTCGCCACCTTGGAGAACACCGCCTCGAAGCGCCGCGTGTAGTCGCCGCCGTAATTGGGTGGCACCTGGATGCCGACGATCAGCACCTTCGCCCCTGCGGCCTGCGCGGCCTTGGCGATCTGCAGAAGGTTGCTTTCCGTGTCCGACAGCGGCAGGCCGCGCAAGGCGTCGTTGGCACCGAGCTCGACCACCACATGGCTGGGCTTGTGCTGCGCGAGCAGCGAAGGAAAGCGCGCCCGCCCGCCCGAACTCGTGTCGCCGCTGATGCTGGCGTTGACCACGGTCGCCGCAACCTTCTGTTCCGCAAGCCTTTTCTCCAGCAAGGGTACCCAGCCTTCGCCGCGCTTCAGGCCGTACTCTGCGCTGAGCGAATCGCCCAGCACCAGGATCACCGGCTTGCCTGCCGCTGTCGAAACCTGGGCCTGCGCCGCGGTCGCCCATAGCCCCGCGTTGCCGAGCGCGGCGGTGGTCAAGATAAAGTCACGTCGATTCAAAACCAAAGCCTTTCCATGTCCCAACCCCCGTCTGATGCCATTGTTGCCGTCGAGCATGTCTTCAAGTCCGTCACCGACTCGACCGGTACGCTGGACATTCTGCAGGACATCGATTTCACCCTCGGAGCGAGGGAAACCGCCGCCATCGTCGGTGCTTCAGGCTCCGGCAAGAGCACCTTGCTGTCGATCATCGCCGGGCTGGACACGCCCACGCGTGGGACGGTGCGCATTGCCGGCGAGGACATCTTCGCCATCGACGAGGACGAGCGCGCCGCGGTGCGCGCCCAGCGCGTGGGCTTCGTGTTCCAGAGCTTCCAGCTGCTCGGCAACCTGAGTGCGCTGGAGAACGTGATGCTCCCCCTGGAGCTTGCCAACCGCAAGGATGCGCGCAAGGCCGCCACCGAGATGCTGGGCCGGGTCGGCCTCGGCCAGCGGCTGGGCCACTATCCGAAGGTGCTCTCCGGCGGCGAGCAGCAGCGCGTGGCACTGGCCCGCGCCTTCGTGGTGCAGCCGGCGCTGCTGCTGGCCGACGAACCCACCGGCAGCCTCGACTTCGCCACCGGCGAGCAGGTCATGCGGCTGATGTTCGACCTGAACCGCGAACTCGGCACCACGCTCGTGCTGGTCACGCACGACCGCGGCATCGCGGCCCGCTGCGAACGCCGCATCACCATCGA
The DNA here is from genome assembly GCF_979254005.1 of Variovorax sp. AC103. Lineage (NCBI taxonomy): Bacteria > Pseudomonadati > Pseudomonadota > Betaproteobacteria > Burkholderiales > Comamonadaceae > Variovorax > Variovorax sp. AC103. Next base: position 187,420 of record NZ_CEEDFC010000004.1, read on the forward strand.
GGCCGGGCGCGTCGCGATTAATGAAAAAGCTGCCGTAGCGCCCGTCTGACAAGCGCGATAAGCTATTAAATAAATAGCAAAGAACATTCGAGGAGACCGCATGGAAGAACTTCCCCCCGACGCCGTCGACGCACTGCAGAGCGGAAGACTGATCCAGGCCATCAAGATCGTGCGCGACCGCACGGGCATGGACCTCAGGTCGGCCAAGGAAGCGGTCGAACGCCATGCCGCACGCATGGAAGCGGGGGACGAAGAAAACGCCGGCGGGCGCAGCGCCCCCGACGTCGCCATGCAGGACCGCGGCTTCGCGTCAATGCCGTCGTCCGCGCTCAAGGCCCTGGCGCAGGGCAACAAGGTCGAGGCCGTCCGCCTTACGCGCGAAGCCACCGGCCTGGGCCTGGCCGCGTCCAAGCGGCTGGTCGAGAAGCACGACGACCCGGCGGCCGGCGGCTTCGGCCCGATGCCGACGGCCATGCCCCCTCGTCCGATGGACGAGCCGGGGCGAGTGCAGGGCAGCGGCTACAAGTGGCTGCCGGTGGTGATCGTCGTGCTGGCGGCGCTCATGGCGTGGCTGTATTTCGGGCGAGACCTCTGAGCCGATGATCGTTCCGCAGCATTGGGCCGAAGGCCGCATCCAGAAGCGTGTCGACGGCAAGCAGATCACCGTGCGCCGCCATGGCTGGTCCGACGAGAGCCCGGTGGCGGCGCAGGCCCACGCGGACCAGCGCACGCGCGAGGCGTTCGAACGCATCGCCAGGGGCGAAAAGCTGGACCGCCGCGAGCGCAAGCGGGCCTACAACGGCGCCGACGGCGTGCCGATCCGCGAAGAGATCGTCGAGCGCCAGGGCGACACCGTCGTCACGCGCAACACCTACGGCGCGCGCTGTCTCAACACGCCCGACGTGATGTTCGTCGACATCGACTTCGAGCAGCCGTTGCGCGGCAGCCTGTTTCTCTTTGCGCTGGTGCCGGCGCTCATGGCCGGTGTGGTCGGCGGCTGGGCCGCCAAGACCTGGCTGGGCGGGCTGATCGCATTCTTCGTGGTCTTCGCCGTGGCCTGGGTCATCGGCAAGCGCAAGAAGCGCGGCGAGCCCAGCGGCAACCCCACGCCCGAGAAGCTGGCGGCCGAGCGCATCGGGCGCTTCATGCACCAGCATCCCGACTGGCACCTGCGCGTCTACCGCACGCCCGGGGGCTTTCGCCTGCTGGCCATGCACGATGTGTTCAATGCCGCGGACATCGCCGTGGCCGACTGCTTCCATGCACTGGGGGTGGACAAGGTCTACGCGCGCATGTGCCGCAACCAGAACTGCTTTCGCGCCCGCCTGAGCGCCAAGCCCTGGCGCATCGGCATCGACGAGCACGTGCGGCCGCGCCGGGGCGTGTGGCCGGTGTCGCCCGACCGTCTGGCCGAGCGCGACGCCTGGATCGCGCGCTACGAGAAGGCCGCCGAAGGCCACGCTGCCTGCCAGTACCTGGAGAGCGTGGGCAAGCTCGAAAGCGTGCATCCGAGCGCGCGGGCGGTGCAGGAACTGCACGACGAGCGCACCCGGGCGCTCAGCGGCCTGCCGATCGCCTGAGGGTAGGGATAATCAGGGGTATATGTCTTCTCCCAAAGTGATCTTCGGCTTCCATGCCGTGGGCGTGCGCATCAAGACCGCGCCCAAGTCGGTGCTCGAAGTGATGTTCGACACCAGCCGGCGCGATGCGCGCATGAAACAGTTCATTGCGCGTGCGCAGGACGCCGGCGTGCGGCTGGTCGAGGCCGACGGCCTTCGGCTGTCCAAGCTCAGCGGCAGCCATGGCCACCAGGGCGTGGTGGCGCGCGTGGAGCCCGCCGCGCAGATCCATTCGCTCGACGAACTGCTCGAAGGCCTGGAGGCGGCCGGCACCGTGCCCTTGCTGCTGGTGCTCGACGGCGTGACCGACCCGCACAACCTCGGCGCCTGCCTGCGCGTGGCAGACGGCTCCGGTGCCCATGCGGTCATCGCGCCCAAGGACCATGCGGCCGGCATCAACGCCACCGTGGCCAAGGTGGCGAGCGGCGCCGCCGAGACCGTGCCGTACTTCATGGTCACCAACCTCGCACGCACGCTCAACGAGCTCAAGGAACGCAACATCTGGTGCGTGGGCACCAGCGACGATGCACCGGGCACCATCTACCAGAGCGACTTCAAGCGGCCGCTGGCGCTGGTGCTGGGCGCCGAAGGCGAGGGCATGCGCCAGCTCACGCGCAAGACCTGCGACGAGCTGGTGAGCATTCCGATGGCCGGCGCGGTCGAGAGCCTGAACGTCTCGGTGGCCAGCGGCGTGTGCCTCTACGAGGCGATGCGCCAGCGCGGCGCCTGATCGCCCGCTTCAGCGCCTGGGCAGCGGTGCACCCTTGCGGTGGAAGTAGACGAGTTCCGCCATGCGCCGCATCTGCGGCGTGCCCAGCAGGCGGTTGAACAGCCAGTCGCTCTGGAAGTGGTCGAAGGCCCAGCGCAGCGTGCGCTTGAGCCTAAAGCCCGGGTAGCCGCGCACGAACCACGTGGCGGGGTCGCCGACCTCGCCGCGCACGAAGCGCGCCACCGCCTTGCCCGCGCCTTCGCCGTGCTGCAACGCGGTGTGGATGCCGCCCGCCGTCACCGGCGACACCATACCGGCCGCATCGCCCACCAGCAACGCCCGTTCCCGCGCGACCACCGGCAGCACGCCGCCGCAGGGGATCATTCCGGCGCGCACCGCGACGGGCGGGGCCTCGCCGGGCGAGACCACGGAGGCGATCTTGCGCAGCAGCGGGTCGAGCTTCAGCGCGCTGGCGTCGCCCGCCGCGTGGCGCCCCATGCGCCGTGCCAGGCCGATCTGGCTGACACCCACGCCGTCCAGCGCCCAGCCGATGTAGCCCGGTGCAAGTTTCCGGTCGACGAAGCAATGCAGCAGGTCGGGCGCCATGCGGGCGCCCTGGTACTCGTGCTCGACGCCGTACAGGAAGTGCTTGTTGCGCGACAGGCCCAGTGCCTTGGCCACGCGGGAATGCGGCCCGTCGGCGCCCACGAGGTAGGTGGCCGTGATGCAGGGGCCTTGCGTCACCGGCACCTCCCAGCGGCCGTCGATCCACAGCGCCTGCTCGAACAGCGTGCCCAGGCGCACGTCCACACCGCAGGCCCGCGCCGAATCGACCATCCAGTCGAGCAGGCAGGGCGCATCGGTGGCCCAGAACCAGTAACCGGGCGCGTGCAGGTCGACATGGCGCATGTCGGGTGCGTAGAGCCGCACGCCGTCGATGCGGCGCACGAGCGCGGGCGGCACTTCCGCCAGCCAGGGCACGCTGTCCACGGCGTCCTTGACGATGATGCCGGTGGTGTGCAGCTTGGCGCCAGCGCTGGTCTTCTTCTCCAGCACCATCACGCTGAGCCCGGCCAGGGCCGCGGCCCGCGCGCACGCGAGGCCCGCAAAGCTCGCGCCCACCACGAGCAGGTCGACCTTGAGGTTGCCGATGCCGTGACCCGCCACAGGGGAAGAGGCCGGCTCCGGTGCGGTGAAAGAGAAAGCGAGAGGAGAGAAAAGACTGGAAGAGGTGTGCATGGGCAGCCAACGGTTTCGATGCGCACCGCGTCCTGCAGTGCGCCATCGAAGTTAGCTGCCGCCTGTGCGCGCGGCGTGAAGCCTGTGTGAACTCAGGACGGGTCCTTGCCGCGCGTGCGGCCGACCGCACTGAAGATGCCGATGCCGAGCAGGATCACCGCACCGATGCCGATGTAGAGCGTGGGCACGCCGGCCACGGAGGCGCCCCAGATGAGGCCCCCCAGGAAAATCACGAAGCCGATCATGTAGAGCGCGAAAGACATGGTCGTTCCTCCAGAAGCTGAGATGCCATGCAGTATCCCGACCCGGGCCGCGCCCCGCACCGGCGTGGGCCGCCTGTGCATGTGGGAGCCTGCCTACTCCGGGCTGGCCACCAGCAGGTAGCGGCAGCCGCTGCGGCCGAGCGCCTTGAACACCAGCGGCCGATCGACGCCGAAGTCGAGGCAATCGCCTTGGGCGAGTTCGAAGCGCTCATCGCCATAGTCCACGCGCAGTGCGCCTTCGAGCATCCACAGGCATTGCCGGTACGGCTTGCCGCTCCAGCGCGGATAGCCGACCTGCGCCGAGCGCGGCAGCTCGACCTCGACCAGCTCGACGCCGCTGCCTGCCTGGCGCTCGGCGACCTGCCTGCGCAGGTAGCCGGCCTCGGGGTCGCGCCAGACGTCCTGCGCGGCGCGCTTGCGCAATCGCTGCGGTTGCGCCTTGTCTGCCGTCAGCAGGTGCGCCAGCGGCACGCCCAGCCCGGCGGCCAGCCGGCCCAGCAGCACGGCCGTGGGGCTGCTCTGCGCGCGCTCCACCTTCGAAATCATCGCCTTGCTCACGCCCGAACGCTCGGCCAGTTCGGCGAGGCTCAGCGCTTGCGCCTGACGCAGCGCCAGCAGGCGGGTGGCGATGAGCGCGTCGATGTTCTCGCCGGGTGCTTCGATGGGGGATGAATCGTTTCTCATATGAGATTATTATTCTCTTATATTGAACGACATCCCACCTGAATTCACCCAATACACCGAGGACTCCCATGCGTCTCATCCCCTGCACCGAAGAAGCGCACGCCGCGGCGATTCTTGCCATCCTGAACGACGCCATCGTCACCTCCACCGCGCTGTACGACTACAAGCCGCGCACGAGCGAGAACATGGTTGCGTGGTTCGCCGCCAAGCGCGCCGGCGGCTTTCCGGTGATCGGCGCCGTGGACGACGACGGCAAGCTGCTGGGCTTCGCGAGCTACGGCGCGTTCCGCGCCTTTCCAGCCTACAAGTACACGGTGGAGCACTCGGTGTACGTCGACAGCGCCCACCGCGGCGAGGGCCTGGGCCGCACGCTGATGGAGGCCATCGTTGCCGAAGCGATCGCGCGCGACGTGCACGTGATGGTCGGCGCCATCGACGCGGCCAACGCCGGCAGCATCGCGCTCCACGAGCGCCTGGGCTTCGAGCACTCCGGCACGGTGCGCCAGGCCGGTTTCAAGTTCGGCCGCTGGCTGGACGTGGCGTTCTACCAGCGCATCCTGGCGACGCCGCTGAACCCGGTCGACGGTTGAACGGCTACACCAGCGCGTAGAAGCGCATCACCACCTCGGCGGGATGGCGCGCGCCGGCACCCACGAACATGCGTTCGTTGATCCACTTCAGCGACGGCGAGGCGGTCTCGAAGCGCGGGCTGCAGCGAAAGTAGACCTGCGACGCGTCCACGGGCTCGCCGCGCAGCAGCTTGCCCATGACCTCCGGCGACGCCGCACGCACTGCGTGGTTCTGCACGTAGACGAGGTCGCCCGCATCCGTCTCCAGGCCGTAGCGCGCGTCGAGCTCCGAGAGCGTGTCGCTCACGATCAGCTGGAAGTCGCTTCCGCCGGGCAGCACGCGCGCCCGCCACCCGTGGCCGACGGCCTCGCCCCCCGTGATCGGCACGATGCGGCGCAGTCCGCGCGGGCTGTTGCCCAGCACCTGCGGCACGCCCACCTCGACGCGCAGGTCGGCGAAGTGCTCGAGCGCGGGCGCCGCGATGGAATCGAAGACGCTCATTGCCGGGGCACCGTCAGGCGGCGGCGGTCTCGGCGCTGGCGCGGTCGAGCATCTCGATGGTGCCGGCGTCCAGCTTCAGCTGCGTGGCCACCACCAGCTCTTCGAGCTGCGCGATCGAGGTCGCGCTGGCAATGGGCGCCGTCACGCCCGGGCGCGCGATCTGCCATGCGATGGCGACCTGGCCCGGCTTGGCGTTGTACTGCTGGGCCACCTTGTCCAGCGCGTCGAGGATGCGCAGGCCGCGCTCGTTGAGGTATTTCTTGGTGGTGTTGGCGCCGCGCGCGCTCTTGGCGGCATCGGCCTCGGTGCGGTACTTGCCTGTGAGGAAGCCGGCGGCCAGCGCGTAGAAGTTGATCACGCCCACTTCGCGCTTCACGCACAGCGGCTCCAGTGCGTCTTCAAACACCGCGCGGTCGTACAGGTTGTACAGCGGCTGCAGGCTCTCGTAGCGGGCGATGCCCAGGCGCTCGGACACGTCCAGTGCCTCTTCGAGCCGCGGCGCGGTGTAGTTCGACGCGCCGATGGCGCGCACCTTGCCTTCCTTGATGAGTTCGTCGAAGGCGCCCAGCGAGTCTTCGAGCGGCGTGTTGGCGTCGTCGTCGTGCGACTGGTACAGGTCGATGTGGTCCGTCTGCAGGCGCCGCAGCGAGGCTTCGACGGCTTCGCGGATGTACGCGGGCGACAGGCCCACCTTGCCTTCGCCCATCGGCTTGCCGACCTTGGTGGCCAGCACCACGCGGTTGCGCTTGCCGCTCTGCTTGAGCCACTTGCCGATGATGGTTTCCGATTCGCCGCCCGTGTGGCCCGGCACCCAGCTCGAATACACGTCGGCGGTGTCGACGAAGTTGAAGCCCGCGTCCACCCAGGCGTCGAGCAGCTTGAACGAGGCTGCCTCGTCGACGGTCCAGCCGAACACGTTGCCGCCGAAGGCGAGCGGAGAAACCAGGAGACCGGAGCGGCCGAGCGGGCGAAGTTGCGACATGTCGAAGTGTTCCTGAAGAAGGGAAGGGAAAAAGGTTGAACGGTCAGACGAAGCCCACGGCGCCCAGCACCGCACCGGCGCCGAGCAGCCAGAGCAGGTGGATGCGCGTGCGCCAGACGATAAGCGCAGCCACGCCGCTGAGCGCCCACAGGTGCCAGGCAGGCGCATTGCCAGCATGGTTACCCGCGGACAGCACCCAGCCGGTGGCGACCAGCAGGCCCACGACCACGGGGGCCATGCCCTGCTTGAAGGCGCGCACTTCGCGCCGGGTGCGGTTGCGGTGTCCCCAGCGTGTGGCGAAGTAGGTGAGGGTGGTGCTGGGCAGCATGATGCCGACCATGGTGACCATCAGGCCGAAGAAGCCGAGCACCCAGGCGCCGGGCCCGGCGCCGATGCCGCCGCCCGCGTTGAGCCCGACGTTCCATCCCATCAGCGCCACGAACAGCACGTTGGGCCCGGGCGCGGCCTGCGCGATGGCCACCGACGAGCTGAACTGCGCATCGGTCAGCCAGCCGTGCTGGGCCACGAGGTAGCGGTGCATGTCGGGCACCGTGGTGATGGCGCCGCTGATCGACAGCAGCGACAGCAGCATGTACTGCCCGAAGAGCGCCAGCCAGTCGTGCCAGTGCATCGCAATGGTCATCGCAAAACCTCCGCCTTCGGCTGCGGCGCGAGCTTGCTTGGGGCGGCCCGGCGCGCGCTCATGGGCCGATCTTCTTCCAGGTCCACACGCAAGCGACTCCGCCCACCACCAGCAGCACCCAGCCCAGCGGAACCTTGAACACCGCGATGGCCAGGAACACCAGTGTCATGAACGCGAGGCAGGTGGCAAAGCCCAGCGGGTGCTTGCGCAGTTGCGGCACCAGCTTGATGCCGGTGGCGGCAATCAGCCCGCCCGACACCGCACCCATGCCGCGCAGCGCAGCAGCGACCTGCGGGTTGCCGGCGTAGTGGGCATAGAGCACCGCCAGCGCGAGGATCACGACCAGCGGAATGGTCAGCATGCCCGCCACGGCGGCCAGCGCACCGCGCAGGCCGAAGTAGCGGTCGCCGATCATCAGGGCGAGGTTGATCACGTTGGGGCCGGGCATCACCTGGGCCACGGCCCAGTCTTCGAGGAACTGCTCGGGTGTGAGCCATTTCTTCTTCTCGACCATCTCGCGCTGCACGATGGCCAGCACCCCGCCGAAGCCCTGAAGCGCCAGCCAGGTGAACGAAACGAACAGGTCGCGCGGCGACTGCGGATGGGCGACGGCCGGTTCGGCGGGCGGTGCCGCCGTGCCGGATGCTGGGGGAGACGGATGCATGTGGAGCGATTATCGTTGGCAGGCTTTCAACACGCCGGGCATCGCACTGACAGGATGCCGGACGCCGCCCGGCGGACACTTACCCATGATCATGCAACTGCGCGCACTCTTCGACCTCTGCAAGCGAGCCTTCAATTCGTGGTCGAACGACTACGCCCCGAGCATGGGCGCCGCGCTGGCGTACTACACGGTGTTTTCCATCGCGCCGCTGCTGCTGATCGTGATTGCCGTGGCGGGGCTGGTGTTCGGACAGGAGGCGGCGCGGGGCGAGATCTTCGCGCAGCTCTCGGGGCTGATGGGCGCGCAAGGCGCCGCGGCGGTGCAAGGCATGCTGCAGGCGGTGAACAAGCCGGCCGAGGGCATCTTCGCCACGGTGATCGGCATCGGCCTGCTGGTGGTGGGCGCGACCACGGTGTTCGGCGAACTGCAGGACGCGCTCGACCGCATCTGGCGCGCGCCGGCGCGCGCCAAGAGCGGGGGGCTGTTCAACATGCTGCGCGTGCGGCTGCTGTCCTTCAGCATGATCATGGGCATCGGCTTCCTGCTCATGGTGTCGCTGGTGGCGAGCGCCGCGCTCGCGGCCCTGGGCAAGTGGTGGTCGCCGATGTTCGGCGCCTGGGAGAGCACGGCGCAGGTGGTCAACTTCGTCTTCAGCTTCGCGATGGTGACCGTGATCTTCGCGATGATCTACAAGATCATGCCGCGCGCCCGGGTGCAATGGCGCGACGTGTGGGTGGGCGCGGCTGTGACGGCGCTGCTGTTCACCGTGGGCAAGCACCTCATCGGGCTGTACATCGGCAAGAGCAGCGTGGCGTCGGGCTACGGTGCGGCGGGCTCGCTGGTGGTGGTGCTGGTGTGGGTGTACTACTCGGCGCAGATTTTCCTGCTCGGCGCGGAGTTCACCTGGGTCTATGCACGCACCTACGGCTCCATGAAGAACCTGAAGGGCGTGGGCGAGCTCAATCCGTCGCCCACGCGCGACGCGCCGCTGCCGGCCCGCCCCGGCGCCTGAGGCCGCTCAACCGGCGAAGCCGCCGATGTCCAGGAACTGCTGTTCCTCTGCCGTGGTTTCGCGGCCCAGCAGCTTGTTGCGGTGCGGAAAGCGCCCGAAGCGCGCCACGATGTCTCGGTGCAGTACCGCGAAACGCTGCGTGTTGGCGTCCAGCGCTGCATTGAGTCGCACCGAACGCTCCTGCTCCGCCAGCACTTCTGAGTGCATGAACGGCAGGTAGAAGAAGGGCTGAAGCGGGGGCTCCAGCTGCCGGTCGAAGCCGGCGTCGACGGCCTTCTTCGCCACCGCCAGCGCCTTGCCGTCGGTGGCCAGCATGTGGGGGTTGTTGCGCCAGGCATTGCGCGGAAACTGGTCGAGCAGCACCAGCAGTGCAAGGGTGCCTTCGGCATCGGCCAGCCATGCATCGAGCTCGCCGCGGGCGGCGGCCTGGTGCGCCTGGGCACATCGGGAAATGAATTCGGTGTCGAACGCGGCGTTCTTGGCGAACCAGCGCTCGGGGCCGGCCTGGCGCCAGAACTCGACCACGTCGCGGGCGGTCGGAAGGGGGAAGGAAGTCATGGGCGAATTGTGTTTCAGCCCCTGTGCCGCGCCGCATGAGCCCGCCCAAGTCGGGACGATGGCCGACAAGACAAGCCAGGCGGTGCTGCCTATGCTGTGGGCGCTTCCACAACTCAGGAGATCAAGCTCATGACCAAATATGGCACCTTTTTGCGCGCAGCCCTCATCACCGGGGTGGCCAGTGCCGCGCTGGTCGGCTGCGGAATGATGTCGAAGTCGAACACCGCGAGCTTCAGCGGCGCGATGAACGCGGCCAGTGAAGTGCCTCCGAACATGACGCGCGGCAGCGGCATGGCCGAAGCCTGGCTCGACCGCGACACCAACGTGCTCAAGTACAAGATCACCTACACCGGCCTGAGCGGACCCGCCACCATGGCGCACTTCCACGGCCCCGCGGCCGCGGGTGCCAACGCCGGCGTGGTGCTGCCCTTTGCCAATCCGGCCAGCCCGATCGAAGGCCAGGCCACGCTCACGCCGTCGCAGGCTGCCGACCTGGTCTCGGGCAAGTGGTATGCGAACGTGCACACGGCGGCCAACCCGGGCGGCGAGATTCGCGGGCAGCTGCTGCCGAAGATGTGATCCCGGGCCAGGGGCTCGTGCTGATGAAGCCCCTGGTCAGGTTGGCGCCGCACGGCTGGTGTCAAATAAATGCATGACGACACCTTCGAAGAAAAAATCCCGTGCCGCCTCCCGCCCCCTCAACCCTTTTGCTTCGCGCCGCGAAGACATGCGCAGTGCCCGAAAGGCGCTGGTGCTGCAGGGCGGGGGCGCGCTCGGTGCCTACCAGGCGGGCGTGTTCGCGGCGCTCAGTGAAACCGAGCTGGAGCCGCACTGGATCGCCGGCGTGTCCATCGGCGCCATCAATGCGGCGCTGATCGCGGGCAACGCGCCCGAGCAGCGGGTCGACCGGCTGCGCGAGTTCTGGCATCTGGTGTCTTCCGGCCCTTCGCAGCGCCTGCCCTCGTGGATGGGCGACCGCGCCACGCAGAACCAGTACAGCGCCACCATGGCCTCGCTCGTGGGCATTCCGGGCTTCTTCGAACCGCGCTATGCGCCGGCGCTGCTCATGGGCGGTGCCGCGCCGCTGCTCAGCTACTACGACACCTCACCACTCAAGTCCACGCTCGAGCGGCTGGTGGACTTCGACCGCATCAATGCCTGCGAAGCCCGTTTCAGCGTCGGCGCGGTCAATGTGCGCACCGGCAACTCGGTGTACTTCGACAACACGCGCCAGCGCATCGGCCCCGAGCACATCATGGCCAGCGGCGCACTGCCCCCGGGCTTCGCGCCCATCACCATCGACGGGGACGACTACTGGGACGGCGGCATCGTGTCGAACACGCCGCTGCAGTACGTGCTCGACACGCACCCGCGCACCGAGCCGCTGGTGGTGCTGCAGGTCGACCTGTTCAATGCGCGCGGCGAAATGCCGCGCACCATGGCGGGCGTGCTGGAGCGGCAAAAAGACATCACCTACTCCAGCCGCACGCGCATGAATACCGACGCGCTAGCCGCCAACATGAACCTGCAGCAGGCCATCGCCGACCTGATCACCAAGCTGCCGGCGGGCCTGCGCAACGACCCGAGCGTGCTCGCGGTGCAGTCGCAGCTCACGCACGAGCCGATCGACATCTTTCACCTGATCTACCGCGACAAACCCTACGAGCTTGAATCGAAGGACTACGAGTTCTCGCGCGCCGCGGTGGAAGAGCACTGGGATTCGGGCGCGCGCGACATGCGCATCACGCTGGCGCATCCGGAGACGCTGCGCGCCGATGCCACGGTCAACGGCGTGACCACCTTCGACCTCGGCGAGCACGGCACGGGGCGCGTGAAGCGGCCCAGCCTGTCGGTGTAGGGCGGGGATTCAGCTTCGACTAAGAAACCCTGGCCAGACTGGGCACGTCACTTCAACAGGAGGAAATGTTCATGAACATCGAAGATGTGCGGCGAACGGCATTCGCCATGCCGCTGACCAGTCCCGCGTTTCCGCCGGGTCCGTACCGGTTCATGCGGCGCGAATTTCTCATCGTCACCTACCGCACCGACATGGACGCATTGCGCGCCGTGGTGCCCGAGCCGCTCCAGGTGGTCGAACCGCTGGTCAAGTACGAGTTCATCCGCATGCCCGACTCCACCGGGTTCGGCGACTACACCGAGTCCGGCCAGGTCATTCCGGTGCAGCTGCGCACGGCGAAGGGCGTTGAGAAGGGCGCCTACGTGCACGCCATGTACCTCAACGACCATCCGCCCATCGCCGGTGGCCGCGAGCTCTGGGGCTTTCCGAAGAAGCTCGCCTCGCCGGTGCTCGACTACGAGACAGACGTGGTGGTGGGCACGCTCGACTACGGCAAGGTGCGCGTGGCCAAGGCCACGATGGGCTTCAAGCACCGCGCGCTCGACCCAGAGCCGATCCTCGCGGGCATCGCACAGCCGAACTTCCTGCTCAAGATCATTCCGCACGTCGACGGCACTGCGCGCATCTGCGAGCTGGTGCGCTATCACATGGTCGATGTCAAGCTGCACGGCGCGTGGACCGCGCCGGCCTCGCTCGAACTGCATCCGCATGCGCTCGCGCCGGTGGCCGACCTGCCGGTGCTGAAGGTCGAGTCGGCCGTGCACTACATCGCCGACATGACGCTTGCGCTGGGCACCGTCGAACACGACTATCTCGCCTGATTCCTGCCGTCACTTTTCAACCCCGACTCTCACCCAAGGACATTCACCATGCAACTCAAGGACAAGGTCGCCTACATCACCGGCTCGGCCAGCGGCATCGGCAAGGAAATTGCCATCCTCTTCGCACAGGAAGGCGCCAAGATCATCATTGCCGACCTGAACAAGGAAGCGGCGGACGCCACCGCGGCCGAACTCAAGGCCACGGGCGCGCAGGCCATCGGCGTGGCGGTCGACGTGACGAACGAAGACCAGGTCAACGCCTCGGTGGAAGAGGGCGCGGCTGCCTTCGGCGGCATCGACATCCTGATCAGCAATGCCGGCATCCAGATCGTGCATCCGGTGGAAGAGTTCAGCTTTGCCGACTGGAAGAAGATGCTCGCCATCCACCTCGACGGCGCCTTCCTTACCACCAAGGCCTGCCTGAAGCACATGTACGCGCAGGGCCGCGGCGGCAGCGTGATCTACATGGGCTCGGTGCACTCGAAGGAGGCGTCGCTGCTGAAGGCACCTTACGTGACGGCCAAGCACGGCCTCATCGGGCTGGCCAAGACGGTCGCGAAGGAAGGCGCCAAGCACGGCGTGCGCGCCAACGTGATCTGCCCGGGCTTCGTGCGCACGCCGCTGGTCGAGAAGCAGATTCCCGAGCAGGCCAGGACGCTGGGCATCAGCGAAGAGGAAGTCATCAAGAACGTGATGCTGAAGGAGACGGTCGACGGGGAATTCACGACCACGGAAGACGTCGCGCGCGTCGCGCTGCTGTTCGCGGGGTTTCCGACGAATGCGCTCACGGGCCAGTCGCTGGTCGTGAGCCACGGCTGGTTCATGCAGTAAAGCTGAATTGAATTTCTCCCTCCCCTCCTGGGGGAGGGCAGGGGTGGGGGCACGACGGCGTTCGTTTTAACGCGGCGCTTGATCGCAAGCCTGCCCCCATCCCAGCCTTTCCCCCGGAACGGCAAGGAGCAACACAGAAGCTCCGGGCCGCTACAGCTTCAGTTCCCAGCTCTCGCCCACCAGCGGCGCGCCGTACCCTTCGTGCGGCTCCGACTGCACCAGCTTGAACCCCCGCTTGGCATAGATGCCGCGCGCGGCCAGCAGGCAGCTGTGGGTCCACAGCACCATCTTCTTGTACCCCTTCAGCCGCGCAAAGGCGATGCATTCGTCCACGAGCGTGCCACCCAGCCCCAGTCCGCGCGCGCCGGGCGCCAGGATCAGCATGCGAAGCTGGGCGACGGTGTGCGACTTGCGCACCACGAAGATGGCGCCCACCCGCTCGCCGTGGAGCTCGGCGATCCAGCAGCGCTCCCATTCGGGCTGGAACTTGAGCAGGAACTCGCTCGCAATACCAGCGACCAGCGCCTCGAATTGACTGTTCCAGCCGTACTCGCGCGCATAGACCTCCCCGTGCTGCTGCACCACCCAGCCGATGTCGCCGGGCGCGGGGTCGCGCAGCACGGCGGCCTGGGGCTTGGCTGGCCCGGCCTGCGGGTCGAGCAGCGACTGCATCGTGCCCATGGCCTGCACCAGTTGCTGGCGCTGCGCCGGTGCGAGCGGGGCGAGCAGGGCGGCGGCCTCTTCGCGCGATTTCTGTTGCAGCGGCGCAAATGCCGCGTGGCCGCTTTCCGTCAGGCGCAGCACGCTTTGCCGCGCATCGCGCGCGTGCGGCGCGCGCGTGAGCCAGCCTTCGGCCTCGAAGCGGCGCAGGATGCGGCTCATGTAGCCCGCATCGAGCCCGAGGTCGCGGCTGATCTCGCTCGCCACCGCCGTTTCGCGGTGCGCCAGCTCGTACAGCACGCGCACGTCCGTCAGCGACATGGGGCTGCCGAGGTAGGGGTCGAGGGCGCCGATGCGGCGCGTGTAGAAGCGGTTGAATTGCCGGATCGCCTTGACGGCGGTGGCGTCGACGGCGACGGACGGGTTGGCGGTGGACTCTGGCATGGTTGCCATTGTCATTCAGTTGGTTGACCAAGGCAATCATATGAAGACCTCCCGGCGGCGCGGTCACAGGATGTTTGTCGCGACACGGATGGAGGAAAACCCTAAAATCGAGGGTTGCCCACAACGGTGCTCCCACGGCGCTGTCACTTCCACCGATGAACGCCCCCGTCGACGTCTCCTTTTTCGCGCGTGCCGCCAAGCCGCTGACCAGCTACCGCAAGTACTGGGCGGCGCGTTTCGGCACGGCCAAGTTCCTGCCGACCTCGCGCAAGGAAATGGACGCCCTCGGCTGGGACAGCTGCGACATCATCGTGGTCACGGGCGATGCCTATGTGGACCACCCGAGCTTCGGCATGTCGGTGATCGGCCGCATGCTCGAGGCGCAGGGCTTTCGCGTGGGGATCATCGCGCAGCCCGACTGGCAGAGCGCCGAGCCCTTCAAGGCACTGGGCAAACCGAACCTGTTCTTCGGCGTGACCGCCGGCAACATGGATTCGATGATCAACCGCTACACCGCGGACCGCAAGATCCGCAGCGACGACGCCTACACCCCCGGCGACGTCGGCGGCTCGCGGCCCGACCGTGCGGCCATCGTCTATTCGCAGCGCTGCAAGGAAGCCTGGAACGACGTGCCGATCATCCTCGGCGGCATCGAAGGCAGCCTGCGCCGCATCGCGCACTACGACTACTGGTCGGACAAGGTGCGCCGCTCCATCGTCGTCGATGCCAAGTGCGACCTTCTGCTGTACGGCAACGCCGAGCGCGCCATCGTGGAAATCGCACACCGCCTGGCAGCGAAAGAGCCGGTGCAGCAGATCACCGACGTGCGCGGCACTGCCTATGTGCGCCGCGAAACGCCCGAAGGCTGGTTCGAGATCAACTCCACCAGCGTCGACGAGCCCGGCCGTGTCGAGGCCCACGTCAACCCCTACCTGATGGTGTCCGATCAGGCCAAGGCCAACGGTGCCACCTGCGCCAAGGAAGACGAGGCCGAAGCCGTCGCCAAGGCCGCGGAAGCCGCCGCCTCGGGCGAGCCTGTCTCAGGAATGCCCGCGATGCCCGCCTCGGTGGTGAACCCCGCCATCAAGCCGCTGACTTTCATGCCCAACCCGGCGCTGGCTTCGCGCGCGAAGATCAAGGTGCCGCCGCGCGACCATTCGGTGATCCGACTGCCGTCGTACGAACAGGTGCGCAGCGACCCGGTGCTCTACGCGCACGCCAACCGCGTGCTGCACCTCGAGACCAACCCCGGCAATGCCCGCGCGCTGGTGCAGGCCCACGGCGAGGGCGCCACGGCGCGCGACGTGTGGATCAACCCGCCGCCCATTCCGCTCACCACGGCCGAGATGGACCACGTGTTCGACCTGCCGTACGCACGCAGTCCGCACCCGCGCTACGCCGACGAGAACGGCAGCCACGACGGCGCGACCAAGATTCCCGCATGGGAAATGATCCGCTTCAGCGTGAACATCATGCGCGGCTGCTTCGGCGGCTGCACCTTCTGCTCGATCACCGAGCATGAGGGCCGCATCATCCAGAGCCGCTCGGAAGACTCGATCATCAAGGAGGTCGAGGCCATCCGCGATTCGGTCAAGGGCTTCACCGGCACCATCTCCGACCTCGGCGGCCCGACGGCCAACATGTACCGCGTGGGCTGCAAGTCGCCCGAGATCGAGTCGGCCTGCCGCAAGCCCAGCTGCGTGTACCCGGGCATCTGCCCGAACCTGAACACCAGCCACGACCCGCTCATCAAGATCTACCGCCGCGCGCGTGCGCTGAAGGGCATCAAGAAGATCCTGATCAGCTCCGGCCTGCGCTATGACCTGGCCGTGCAGTCGCCCGAGTACGTGAAGGAACTGGTGCAGCACCACGTGGGCGGCTACCTGAAGATCGCGCCGGAGCATACCGAGCAGGGCCCGCTCACGAAGATGATGAAGCCCGGCATTGGCAGCTACGACAAGTTCAAGCAGATGTTCGAGAAGTTCTCGGCCGAGGCGGGCAAGAAGCAGTACCTCATTCCGTACTTCATTGCCGCACACCCGGGCACCAGCGACGAGGACATGATGAACCTCGCGATCTGGCTCAAGAAGAACGGTTTCCGCGCCGACCAGGTGCAAACCTTCTACCCCAGCCCGATGGCCACGGCCACGACGATGTACCACACCAACAAGAACCCGCTGCGCAAGATCACGCGCGAGAGCGAGACGGTGGACATCGTGCGCGGCGACAAGCGCCGACGGCTGCACAAGGCCTTCTTGCGCTACCACGACGCGAACAATTGGCCGCTGCTGCGCGAGGCGCTCAAGAGCATGGGCCGTGCCGACCTGATCGGCAACGGCAAGCACCATCTCATCCCGACGTGGCAGCCGCTGACCGACGGCGGCTACACCAGTGCGCGGCGCAAGAACTCGACGGCAGCGCCTGTGGCTGCCAAGGCCGCGCCGGTGAAGCTGGCGCCGGTGAAGCCCATGAAGGGCCGCATCCTCACGCAGCACACCGGCCTGCCGCCGCGCGACAACGGCTCGGCGCCGGCGCCACGCAAGGCCGCCGGCCCCGTGCGCGGCAGCATCCGCAAGCCGCGCTGAGCTTCAGAAGGCCGGCAGGCCCGCCGGCAGCAGCTTGCCCACCCAGGCACCCACGGCCGCCAGGTGGGCCAGCACCGTGGCCCAGTAGCCGGCCATGAAGCTCGTCTTGCGCACCTTGTGGCGGAACAACCGCTGCGCCACCCATGCGCCCGGCCAGCCCCCGACCAGCGAGAGCAGGTGCAGCGTGTTTTCCGCGGTGCGCCAGCGGCCTGTTTCGGCGGCGTTCTTGTCGAAGCCGTAGATGAAGAAGGTCAGCAGGCTGAGCAGCAGCAACACGCCCAGCGCGATCGGCGGAACGCGCGCGGTCCACACGCCGTAGCCCAGCAGTGCGGCGTAGCCCACGAGCAGCAGGGCCATCGGCAGCGACGATGAAGAGGAGGGCGCGGCCTCCCGGCGCCGGCTGGTGGCGCGAACGTTCGGTGTGCGAGCTGGAACGGCAGGCCGCGGGGGCTGTCGTTGTCGCTCCTGCGGACGCTGTTGCACGGCGCCTTCGGCCTGCACCGCCACCGCGCGCGGCCCCTTGCCGCCCACATGGATCTCTTCGAACGCCAGCTTCATGCCGACCTGCGGCGTGATACCGCGGTCCGTGAAGTCGCGCAGGTGCACGAACACGTCTGCGGAAATGTGGGGGCTGCGGATGAAGCCGAAGCCCCGGTCCTTTTCCCATCGAACGAGCGTGCCTTGGCGTTTCATGGGCGGGATTCTCGCCGTTGCGCGGTGAGGCGCGCACGCGCGGCCGCGCCGTTGTATGGTGTGGCCCCATGAGCAGTTCGCCCCCACAGCCGGCTTCATGGACGCGCCTTCTGGCAGGGACGCTGCTGCTTTCGGCCTCGCTCCTGGCAAGTGCCGCCGCGCCGGAGCCGTCGACCGCCCAGGCACTGCGCGCCACCCACCAGCGGCTGAGCGACAAGCTCGACCACAGCAGCTTCGGGCGGCCCGTGCAGCTCGATTCCACGGAAACGGCCGACGGCGTGCAGGGCGACGTCTACGCGGTGGTCGACCATCCGCTGTCGGAGATCAGCGCCACGCTCAAGGGCTCGGCCCATTGGTGCGACGTGCTCACCCTGCACATCAACAACCGGCGCTGCGTCGCGGCCGGCGCACCGCAGGGGCGCGAAGCGCTCACGCTCTACGTGGTGCGGCGCTACGACAAGCCGCTCGACCAGGCCTTCGAGCTGCCCTTCGTCTACCGCGTGGCCAGCGCGACGCCCGAGCACCTGTCGGTCGAGTTGACGGCCGAGAGCGGGCCGCTGGGCACCAGCAACTACCACGTGACGCTGGAGGCCATTGCGCTGGACGAACGCAAGAGCTTCCTGCACTTCAGCTACAGCTACGACCACACCACCATGGTGCGGCTGGGCACCATGGCCTACCTGGCGACCTTCGGCAGCGACAAGGTGGGCTTCACCGTGCTGGGCAAGACGCCCGAAGGGCAGCCCGACTACATCCGCGGCCTGCGCGGGCTGGTGGAGCGCAATGCGATGCGCTACTTCCTGACGCTGGACGCCTACCTTGCGGCGCCTGGGCCGGGGGCGGAGCAGCTCGACCGCCGGCAGCGGCGCTGGTTCGCCGGGGCCGAGCAGTACCCGCGGCAGTTGCACGAGGTCGACCTCGACACCTACCTCGCGCTCAAGCGCGAAGACCGGCAACGCGACGGCGCGCCTAGATGAGCGGGCCAAGTGAGCGGGCCGGCGTGCTCGATCAGTTTGCCAGCGTGAGCAGCGGCACGTCGCGCTCGCGGCCCATGGCGTCGAGCTCGGCCCGCGTGCGGCCTGCCAGCCATGCAGCCAGCGCCTCGTGCGTGGCCGGCGCCATCATGTCGCGCGATGCGATCTGCGCCGCCTCGCAGAGCCTGGCCGCGAAATGCGGCTCCAGCGCGGCCACCGCCACACGGCCGTCGGCGCAGGGGTACACGCGGTAACCCGCGTGCGCGCCCCCGACCGCCCCCGAGGGCTGCGTCAGGCCCCAGGTGCGGGGCAGGGCGAGCCAGTCGGCCGAGGCGTTCAACGCCACCTCGAGGTACACGCCGCCCGCCTTGCGTGACTGCAGCAGCATGGCCTTGAGCACCGCCTCGCTCGCGAGCAGCGCACCGCCCATGTCGGCGTAAAGCGTCGGCGGCAGCTCGGTGCCGGTGACGAGCCCGCTTTCCGCGAGGTAGGTCAGGTCGTGCCCCGGTTCCTCGGCGCGCTCGCCCGGCGCCCCGACGATGGCCACCTGCGACAGCGACGGGTGGCGTGCGTGCAGCGTGGCCCAGTCGAGCTCGAGCTTGTGGAGCGCGGAGGGGCGGAACGAGGTGAGCAGCACGTCGGTCTTCGCGAGTTCGGCGTGCAGCTGCTGCTGGCCGGCTTCGCTCTTCAAGTCCACGGCGCGGATCTCGACGCCCTCGTGCAGCGCGGCATAGGCGGGCCGGTTGTACAGCCCCATCGGGTCGCCGCCCGGCGGCTCCAGCTTGAGGCAGGTGGCGCCCATCGCGCGGCAGCGCAGCAGCGCGGCGGGGCCGGGCAGGTTGAGCGCGAGGCTCACGATGCGCACGCCTTCGAGCGGTGCGGCAGGGGCGTTGACCGCATCGGCGGCGTTGACGGAGCTGGCGGAACTCGGCATCGGTCTTGTCTCCAGGGAGCTTGTTTCGCACATTCTCACCCGGTGCGCCTGCACCCGAAGTCCCGCAGGGAGCCACTTCCCGCAAGCCGCCGTGCCGCCCCGCGCGTAGCATCCGCTGGTGGCAGCCACATCCACCTTGCCGCTGCCTCAACGAACAGGAGACAGACATGTTTGAAGCTTCCCTCATGAGCGGCCAGCGCATCCTGGTGACCGGCGGGGGCACCGGCCTGGGCCGGGCCATGGCCGAGCGCTTCCTGGGCCTGGGCGCCGACGTGGCCATCTGCGGGCGGCGCCAGGCGGTCTGCGAGGAAACGGCGGCCGAATGGCGCCAGCAGTTCCCGGACCGGCGCATCGACACTTTCGGCGTGGACATCCGCATTGCGCAGAGCGTGGACGACATGGTCGATAGCCTGTTCAAGAGCGGCGGCCTCACCGGGCTGGTCAACAACGCGGCGGGCAACTTCGTCTCGCCCACCGAAAACCTCTCGCCGCGCGCCTTCGATGCCGTCGCCAACATCGTCTTCCACGGCAGCTTCTACGTGACGCAGGCCGTGGGCAAGCGCTGGGTGGCGCAGGCCAAGGCGGGCGAATGGAAGAGCGGCGACGCCTACCGCAGCGTCATGAGCATCATCACGACCTGGGTCGACAACGGCAGTCCCTACGTGGTGCCCTCGGCCATGAGCAAGGCCGGCATCGACGTGATGACCAAGTCGCTCGCGGTCGAATGGGCGCGGCACGGCATCCGGCTGAACGCCGTGGGCCCCGGCGAGATTCCCACCGAAGGCATGAGCAAGCGCCTGAACCCCGGCGAAGAGCCCGGCGCGCGCAGCAAGCTGCACAACCCGATGGCGCGTACCGGCCGCATGAGCGAGCTGCAGAACCTCGCGGCCTTCCTGATGGCGCCGGGCCAGTGCGACTGGCTCACGGGCCAGAGCATCATGATGGACGGCGGCAACGCGCTGGCCACCGGCGGCAACTTCTACGAACTGCGCCAGTGGAGCGACGCCGACTGGCTGGCCGCGCGCGAACGCATCGAGGCGCAGAACCAGAAGGACAAGGCCCAGCGCTGATCTGCGGGGCTCGCTGCCTACTTCTTCGGCGACATCGCCGGCCGGGCGGCGTGCACCGTGACGTGCTTGTTCACCGGGCTCGACAACACCAGCGAGGTGCTCACCGCGCCATCGACCGCCAGCGCGTCCACCACGCGCTCCAGGTCGGCCGGCTCGGCGATCGCGCAGCGCACGATGAAGCAGTCCGCGCCCGTCACGCGGTCGGCGCTCAGCACCTCGGGCATGGCCTCGAACAGCTTCAGGTACCTGGCAATGCCGGCGTGCGTGGTCTCGATGCGGATGATGGCCTGCAGCCCCACGCCCAGCGCGCGCAGGTTGACGCGCGCGCCGTAGCCCTCGATCACGCCGGCCTCCTCGAGCTTGCGCACGCGCTCGCTCATGGCCGGCTGCGACAGGCCGATGCGCTTGCCGATGGCGGCCAGGCTCTGGCGCGCGTCGGCCTGCAGCGCTTCGAGGATCAGCCGGTCTTTCTTGTCGATGTTCATGGGGGGCGAAGTCAGGGGTGTAGCGGCCGATGCCTGATCGGTTTGCGGCCGCGATTTTCGATGGATTGCGCTTCTGCGCGCGCGGCACGCCCGCTATCGTGGTTCTCATTTTTCCAGGAGAACCCATGCAACTCGTCGGCATGCTCGACTCACCCTACGTGCGGCGCGCCGCCATCTCGCTGCGCCTGCTCGGCCTGCCTTTCGTGCACAGGCCGGTCTCGGTCTTCAGCACCTTCGAGCAGTTTCGCGCGATCAACCCGGTGGTGAAGGCGCCCACGCTGGTGTGCGACGACGGCACGGTGCTGATGGACTCCACGCTGATCATCGACCATGCCCAGGCGCTGAGCGGGCGCAGCCTGATGCCCGCCGACCCCGCCCGACGGCTGCGTGCACTGCGCCTCACGGGGCTCGCGCTCGCGGCCTGCGAGAAGACCGTGCAGATCGTCTACGAGCACCAGCTGCGGCCGGCCGAGAAGCTGCACCAGCCGTGGGTCGACCGCGTGCGAAGCCAATTGATGGCCGCGTATTCGGCGCTGGAAGCGGAGGTGGCCGCTTCGCCGCTGTCCGCCGAGGAAACGACGATGACGCAGGCCGGCGTGTCGAGCGCCGTGGCGTGGTCCTTCACGCAGTTGATGCTGCCCGAGCTCATCTCGCCCGGCGGTTTCCCCGCGTTGGCGGCGCATGCCGCGCAGGCGGAACACCTGCCCGTGTTCCTCGGCGCGCCGCAGGTCTGAACGAGCAGGTTCAGTCCGTGATGTCCGCGCCGCGCTCGGCCAGCAGGCTGCGCAGCACGCCGCGGTGGCAGTGCGACTCGTGCTCGCAATAGCAGCCGATCGCCAAGGCCGTGCCGTGCGACAGCGCTGCCAGCAGGTCGAGGCTGCGGCTCGCGTCCGGTTCGGCCATCTCAGCCTTGAACCTGCGCACGAAGGCGTTCCATTGCGCGGGCGAACCGCTCGCCTGTGCCTCCTGCGCCTGCTTCATCGTCTCGACGGAGGGCGCCAGGTTCGGGAACCACACGTCGTACCAGTCCTGCGAGGCGAACTCGGTCTTCGGAACGCCGCGCGGCGGGCGGCGCACGGTGCCGACGCGCAAGCCTTCGCCGGGTGCGCGCGGCGTGCCCAGGCGGACGATGCGGATGCTCATGCGGTTGCTCCCCGGGATTCAGGTGCCGACGATGCCGCCGTCGCGCCGGCGGATCGCCAGCGTGGCCGAGCGTGGCCGCGTGCTGCCCGGCACGGTGCCGTCGGGCCATGCGCTGTTGTGGCCGCCGTCGCCGTCGTCGCGCGCCTCGCCCGGATGCTGGATGTTGACGAACAGCGTGCGCCGGTCGGGCGTGACCACGCAGCCCGTGATCTCGCAGCCGTTCGGCCCGGTGAGAAAGCGCTTGATGCGCCCTGACGCCGGGTCGGCGCACAGCATCTGGTTGTTGCCCAGCGCGGTGTAGGGCGGCTTGCCGATCAACTGGCCGCTCATGTCGGTCTGGATCCAGAGCAGGCCGCCCCGGTCGAAATGCAGGCCGTCGGGCGCGCCGAACATGTCGGCATCGGCGCTGGGGTAGCGCGCGCCGCTGCCGGGCTGCGCCGGGTCGCCCGCGAGCGCGAAATGGTCCCAGGCGAAGGCGCTGCTCGCGGCGTCGCCGCCGTCCTCTCGCCAGCGCAGGATGCCGCCGAAGAAGTTGTCGGCACGCGGGTTGGCCGCGTCGGGGCCGGGCTTGCCGGCGTCGCCGCGCTGGGTGTTGTTGGTGAGCGTGACGTACACCTCGCCGGACTGCGGGTGCACGGCAATCCATTCGGGCCGGTCCATCTTCGTGCCGCCGACGATGTCGCCGGCCAGCCGGGCGTGGATGAGCACCTCGGCCTGGTCGGCAAAGCCGTGCGCCGCGTCCAGCCCGTCGCGCCCGTGCCTGAGCTCCAGCCATTGGCCGCGCCCGCCCGCGTCGTAGCGCGCCACGTGCAGCGTGCCCTCGTCCAGCAGGTGCCGGTTGGCGGCGCGCGCGGCGGCGTCCGTGCCGGGGCGCACCTTGTCGCGGCTGACGAACTTGTAGATGTATTCGAAGCGCGAGTCGTCGCCCATGTAGACCACCAGGCGGCCGTCCTTCGCGACGGTGCAGGTGGCGCTTTCCTGCCGCTTGCGGCCCAGCGCGGTGCGCTTGACGGGCGTGGCGGTCGCGTCGAACGGATCGATCTCGACCACCCAGCCGAAGCGGTGTGGTTCGTTGGGATGCCGGCTCAGGTCGAAGCGCTCGTCGAAGCGCCAGTACTCGACCCATTGCGCGCCCGGCACCGTGCCGTAGCGGCGCTGCGCGGGCGTCATGGCCTGCGCGGCTTCCTTGGGGCCGCCGAAGTAGCCGTGAAAGTTCTCCTCACAGGTCAGGTAGGTGCCCCACGGCGTGACGCCCATCGCGCAGTTGGCGAAGGTGCCGAGCACCGCGTCGCCCGCCGGGTTGGCGGCGGTGCGCATCAGCGGCGTGCCGGCGGCCGGGCCGGCGATGCGCATCGGCGTGCGGCCGTGCACGCGGCGCGCGAAGGGCGAGGGCAGCACCTGCTGCCAGCCCTGCACGGTGCGGCGGATCTCGATCACCGAGGCGCCCATGGCGTGCAGCGACTTGCGCACCTTGTCGGCGGTCCAGCCCGCGGCATCCGCCGCGCCCTTCACGCCATCGGTGTGCAGCAGCTGCTCGTCGGTGTATTCGTGGTTCATCACGAGCAGGCCGCGTTCGCCGAGCGCATCGAGCGCGAAGAAGTGCATGCCGTCGTGGTGCATGCCGGCCTGCACCGCCTGGTCGTCGGCGCTGTTGCCGGCATCGGGCGCGAAGGCCGGCATCCGGCCCGCCACGCCGGTGGGCGTGCCCCAGGGGTAGAGCAGCTGCCATTCGTACTCGGGCGGTATCGCGATGCCGTCGCGCAGCGAGGCGGGCACGCCGGTGAAGCCGAGCACACCGCCAGGGGCGGGCTGCGCCGGCGGCAGCGATGTGGCGCAGCCCTGTCCGAACAGCGCCACCACCGCGGCGGCCGAGCCCGATTGAAGAAGAAACTGGCGGCGGTCCAATGGCATGGCGAGGTGTTCAGGGTGTTGTGCAGGCGACAGCCGCCATCATCGCGCAGCGCCGCACGGCGCGATACTGGCGCAAGAACCGCCCCAGGAGACACCAAATGAACGACCGCATCGCAACCACCCGCCACGCCGACGGCGTGGTGCAACTGCAGCTCGCCCGCGACGACAAGATGAACGCGCTCGACCCCGCGATGTTCGACGCGCTGATCGAGGCCGGGCAGGCGCTGTGCAGCGACAGCACGGTGCGGGCGGTGGTGATTTCAGGCCGCGGCAAGGCCTTTTGCGCGGGGCTGGACATGGCCTCGTTCCAGCGCATGCAGGAAGGCGCTGGCGCCGACGTGCTGGGCGAGGGGGCCGCGGGGGCCGACCTGCTGGTGCGCACCCACGGCATCTCCAATGCCGCCCAGCAGGTGGCGATGGTCTGGCGCGACGTGCCGGTGCCGGTGATTGCGGCGGTGCATGGCGTGGCCTTCGGCGGCGGCCTGCAGGTGGCGCTGGGCGCGGACATCCGCATCGTGGCGCCCGACACCAGGCTCTCGGTCATGGAAATCAAGTGGGGCCTGGTACCCGACATGGCCGGCATGGTGCTCATGCGCGAGCTGGCCCGCAGCGACGTGGTGCGCGAGCTCACCTACACAGGGCGCATCTTCTCGGGCGAGGAGGCCCTGCGCATCGGCTTCGCCACCCGCGTGGCAGCCGACCCGCTGGCCGAGGCGCTGCAGATGGCGCACGACATTGCGCAGAAGAGCCCCGACGCCATCCGCGCCGGCAAGCGGCTGCTGAACGGCAGCGCGTCGCAGAGCGCTGCGCAACTGCTGCTGGCCGAGTCGCTCGAGCAGAAGGCGCTGATCGGCAGCCCGAACCAGGTCGAGGCGGTGAAAGCCAACATCGAACGCCGCGCGCCGAAGTTCACCGACCCGCACTGACGCTTGCCCGCCGCCTTGTGTTGCGGCGCACAGACGTTGTGGGGTAATCCAGCAGTCTGCCGGGGCCTGTCTTCGCGCACCCTCGCGCCCCTCTGTGTCTTTTCCCGCTCCAGGCAAAGCCGTGCCGGTCTTCCCGTGCGCGCACGCTTTTTCACGCCATTGCAACGTTCGGCCGCAGCGGATGTGCCTTTACGCGTCAATATGTAAGAATAAAGTAGTTGTTTTATGGGGAAAACGAGGGAATTCGGAGACAATTTGTGTGCAGAAGGTCACGTCTTGTCCCCCAGCGACCGTTGGAGGATGGCCCCTGACGCCGCGCTCATCAACAATTGGATGCTTTAGTTTCGCGACAGCGATCCTGCATGTCGATCACTACGTTTTTTTGCAACCTCAGCGTGCCCATCCTGGTGGGCGAGGATCGCTACAAGTACATCCCCATCGTCGGGGTCTTTCGCAGCATTCCGTTCGACCAGGTCGACGAGTGGGTGATGGACGCCGACGGGGCGCCGCGCAGCGACCGCGAACTGGCGGCCGAAGTGCTTGTCGAGATCCGCAAGCCGGCCGTCGCGAGCGGACGCACCTCGCCGCACGCCTTCGAAGTGGCGGACATCCTGCAGCTCGACCGCGCCGCGGCGATTGTGGTGTCCACCTTCCTGGCCGCGTTGCCGCGCGTCTGAACGCGCAGGCCGGGCTCAGTCGCACCTGAACAGCACGCCATTGCCGGGCGTCTGCGGCGCGTCGGCCTGCTCTAGCAAGCGGATCGGGTTGCCGTCCTTGCGGCAATAGGCCTCGGCCTCGGGCTGGCTGCCCGCGCGAAGGATGCCGTCGTACAGCCGCACCACCCCCGTCACGGGCGTGGAGCAGGCGGCCAGGGCCACGGAAACAAGGGCAAGCAACAGCAGGCGCATGAAAAGGTCCAGTCGGAAGATCGGAGACTTTAAGCGCTGCGCCGCCCCGGGGCGCTTCAGGACGCGATCGCGCCCACCGCCCAGTAGAAGGTCGGCCTTGCGCCGTTCAGGAGGTGGTCGCCCACCACGCGGCCCTTGTAGATGGTCGGGTTGTGCGAGGCCAGCGTGCGCGCATTGCGCCAGTGCCGGTCGAGCCGCCGGTCTTCCTGCAGCGCCGAGGCGCCGCCGATGTCGAACAGCCGCGTGCCCGCCTGCAGCACCGCATCGACGATGCCGGCCTGCGCCTTGGCCGTGTTCAGTTCCACTTCGAACAACAGGCTTTCCGGAACCGTCTCGCCGCGCGCGCGGTAGCGGTCGATCTCGCCGAGCCCGCGCGCCACCGCCTGCACGGTGGACGCCGCAATGAACGCCGTGCTGGCGAGCTGCCCGATGACCTGCTGCACCAGCGGATCTTCGCGCGGCGTGCTGCCGCTGCCGTGGGTGTAGATGCGCTTGCGCGGCTGCACGAAGGCCACCGCGTCGCGCACGATGGCGCGCGCAATGCCCGCCAGCGTGGCCAGGTGCGTGAGCTGGAAATGCGCGGTCATCGGCGTGGGCTGGTCGCGCACGTAGAGCAGCACGTTCTCGGGCTTCACGCGCACGTTGCGAAAGCGCGTGGTGCCCGAGGCCGTCAGCCGCTGGCCGAAGCCGCGCCAGTCGTCCACGCGCTCCACGCCCGGTGCCTCGGCCGGCACCAGCGCAATCACGCGGTCGCTGCTGCCGTCGGCGTTCAGCCGCTGGGCCGACACCGCGATCCAGTCGGCGTACAGCGTGCCGGTGCTGTAGTACTTGTCGCCCTCGAGCAGCCACGCGTCGCCTTCGCGCTTGAGCGTGGTCTGCATGGTGCCGATGGCGCCGTCGCCGAGCTCCGTGGTGGCGTTGCCGAACACCACGCCCTCGGCGGCCAGGCGCATCCAAGGGCCATGCAGGGCGGGGTCGATTTCCGCCAGCAACCGCTCGATGAAGCCGAAGTGCGCGCGCAGGATCTGCGGCAGGTTGGAGTCGGCCTCGCCGAGCTCGATCAGCAGGTCGTACAGCTGCTCGACCGACGCGCCGATGCCGCCGTGCTCCAGCGGCACGCGCAGCGCGCCGAAGCGCTCGGCATTGAGCCAGGCCACGGGCTCGTAGGCCAGCTCGCGATCGATTTCGCGTTGCGCCGCGCCCTCGGCGATGCGCTGGAAGACGGGGCGGAAGCGCTCGGCGAGTTTTTGCGAGCCGGGCGCGTGCGCGCCGGCGACGTGCGCTGCGGGGCGCGTCGTTTCTTGGATGGATTCCATGGGGGCGGGGCGGCAATGACGCACGCCCGGAAAGAGAGGAGACAGGCGTGCGACTGTCCCCCGCACCGCGGCATTTGTGAAATACGCTTTTCGCGCTTTCTTATGCCGTGCGCGATGACTAGCGTTTGCCGCGCGCGTCCACCGGCCAGATGCCCACCAGCGTGCCGCCATCGACCACGTGGTACGTGTCGTGCAGGTTCACCGTCGGGTCGCAGTGCGGCGTGACGAACTCCACGCGCGCGCCCAGCGCGGGTCGCGCGCCTGCCGTCACCATCAGCTTGCCGTGCTCGTCGCCGAAGAAGGCATAGCGGGTCGATGCATCCACGCCCCGCGCCACCAGCGGCGCGCCGCTGTCGGTCGAGAAGCACTTGGTGCCCGCGTCGACCGTGACCCAGTCGGGCGCGTTGGTGCTGACCACCGCCGCCTGCACGAACAGCGACACCTCGAAGGGCGAGGCCTGCCCGGCGCCGGCGAGCACCTGCGTGTATTCGGCGTCCATGAACACATAGGAGCCGGCCTGCAGTTCGGTGAATGCGTTCTCCTGCGAATCGAGGTCGTGCGTGCCGGTGCCCGCACCGGTCACGATCTCGAATTGCAGGCCCTGGCGCCTGGCCGCCGCGACGATGCCGGCCACGGTCTCGCGCAGGCCGGCGGCCGCGGCGCTGCGCTCGGCGCGCGCCACGATGTGCTGAAGGTTGCCGGCATACGACTGCAGCCCGCGCAGCCGCAGGCGCGGTTCGGCGGCCACCAGCGCCGCGAGTTCGAGCACCTTCGCCTGCGTGGCGGCGCCGGTGCGGTTGTAGCCGGCGCCGTAGTCCACCAGCACGTCCAGCGGGTGCGTGAGGCCGCTTGCGGCCTGGGCCAGGTCGGCCAGGTTGCGCGGGTTGTCGACCACCACCATCACGTCGCCGGGACGCGCGCGCTGCGCCAGCTTGATGAGCCGCGCGATCTTGCTCGGCGTGACGGCCGGCGAGGTGATCAGTACGCCCGGAATGCCGCCCTCGACCATCACCTCCGCCTCGCCCAGCGTGACGCAGCTCACGCCGACGGCGCCGGCCGCCACCTGGCGGCGCGCGATCTCGACCGACTTGTGCGTCTTCACGTGCGGGCGCAGGTTGACGCCGCGTGCCTTGGCGAAGGCGGCCATGCGTTCGATGTTGCGCGTCATGGCGGGCAGGTCGACCAGCAGTGCGGGTGTGTCGAGCAGATGGCGGCCGCCGGGAACGCCGATCAGGGGCGCGTTGACTTGCAGGTCCTGGAACATCGAGGAAAAGCCTTTGTGGGAAGAGAGTGAGCCTGCGGTGCAGGCCGGGATACGTTGCGAAATGATCGCATCGAACGTTCGGTGCGATGCCTCGTAGTTTCCCAAATGGCCGCACCACGGTGCCGAGCCCGTGACGAGCCGGCGTGGCGCAGCCTACCGGTCGGCGGGCGGGCTCGCCTTCAGCGCGGCCATCAGCAGCCGCCCGGTCGTCTGCAGGTGCTCGCCCATCAGCGCCTGCGCGGCCTGGATGTCGCGGTTGAGCACCGCGTCGAGCAGCGCCTGGTGTTCGGCGCCCACGTCGCGCGATTCCTTGCCCAGCGGCGCCGACAACTGCCGGTAGCGCTCGCTCTGCTGGTACAGCATCTGGTGCATGCGCAGCAGCCAGCTGTTCGGGCAGCCCGAAACCAGCGCGTTGTGAAAGTCGGCGTGGCTGCTGGTCCATTCGGCGCTCAGCACAGTGGGCATGGCCGCGTCGCGCTCGGCCTGCCGCGACAGGCGGTGGTGCGCCGACACCACGCTGCCTTCCCAGCCCAGGTCGCCGTGGCGGATGGCTTCGGCCAGGCAGAGCTTCTCGATCTCGATGCGCGCGTTCACCAGCTCTTCGAGGTCCTCGGGCGAAATCGGGCTCACCCGGTAGCCGCGCGCGGGCTCCGACACCACCAGCGCCTCGGCCTCCAGCATGGCCAGCCCTTCGCGCACCGCGCCCGCGCTCACGTCCAGCTCCTCGGCGAGCGCGGCGATGTTGAGCTTGGAGCCCGGCAGCAGCCGCCCGCCCACGATGGCCGTGCGCAGCTCGGCAAAGACCTGGCGCGTCTGGCCCAGGCCCTTCGTTTTCTCGTTCATTGCACTCCCGTCACACCGCGAAAAACGGTTGATGTTACTTGTTAACCCTAATGATGGATAAACAGCCAAACAATAGACTAACAACAAAATAATATATTGTTTGTCCCAACATGGACAGCCGAACGGAGACACCACCCATGGCCGAGATCCAGCTTCGCACCCAGAAAAGCCCGCACCGCGCGGCGCTGCACGGCGTTCATTCGCTCGATGCCTTCGTCTTCACCGTGCCCGACCTCGACGAAGCCGCGCGCTTCTACGAGGCCTTCGGGCTGGAGCCCAGGCGAGAGGGCGGCCGGCTCGACCTGTACACGGCCGGCCATCCCCATGCCTGGGGTTCGCTCTTCCAGGCGAGTGGCGTGAAGAAGCTGCAGTACCTGCGCTTTGCCTGCTTCGCGGAAGACTTCGACGCCATTGCCGCGCGCATCGAGCGGTTGGGCGCGCCGCGCTGCTCGCCGCATGCGCTGGGCGACGACCGCGGCCTGTGGGTGCTGCATCCGGAGGGCTATGCGGTGCAGCTGGTCGTGGCCGCCAAGAGCGCGCCCGACGCCGGCAGCGAGCCCGTGGTGGCGCCGCGCCCGCCGGTCGGCACCGGGGCGTCGCCGAACCGTGCGCGCATTCCCAAAGTGCGTCCGCGCCGGCTCTCGCACATCCTGCTGTTCAGCGCCAAGGTGCCCGAAGCGGTGCGCTTCTTCGAGGAGGCCCTGGGCCTGCGCGTGACCGACCGCTCGGGCGACCTCATCGTCTTCATGCACGGCGCGCACGGCAGCGACCATCACCTGATCGCCATGGCGCATTCGAACGGGCCGGGCCTGCACCACCTGAGCTGGGACGTCGCCAACATCGACGAGGTCGGGCGCGGCATGGAGCAGATGTACGCCGCCGGCCACGTGCGCGGCTGGGGCGTGGGGCGGCACGTGCTCGGCTCGAATTACTTCCACTACGTGCGCGACCCCTGGGGCAGCTATTCGGAGTACTCCTGCGACATGGACTTCGTGCCCGGCGACTTCGACTGGCCCCACGCCGACCACCCGCCCGAAGACTCCTTCTACGCCTGGGGCCCCAAGGTGCCCGAGGACTTCGTGACCAACTACGAGGTCGAGGCGCCCACGGCCTGAGCACGCTGGCCACCGTTTCTTTTTTTCATTCGAACAACCCCGCCTGACAAGGAATTTCCATGCGTCTTCTCGCCTTCAACCACCACGGCAAGCCGGCCCTCGGCCTGCGCCTCGACAAGGAAGTCGTCAACCTCACGGCCGAAGGCCTGCCCGCCATGCTGGACGAACTGCTGCGTGGCGGCCCCGAGGCCATGGCCGCCGCGAAGAAGGCCGGCGACGCCGCGCGCACGCGCCTGCCGCTGTCCGACATCGACTGGCTGGCGCCGGTGCAGTCGCCTTCCAAGGCCATTGCGGTGGGCCTCAACTACATCGACCACGCCGCCGAAAGCAAGTTCGACCCGCCGACCTATCCGGTGCTGTTCCATCGCTTTCCGTCGTCGTGGGTGGGCCACAACCAGCCGATCGTTCGGCCGCACGTGTCCACGCAGTTCGACTACGAAGGCGAACTGCTGGTGGTCATCGGCAAGGCCGGGCGCTACATCAAGAAGGGCGACGCGCTGAACCACGTGGCGGGCTACTCGGTGTTCAACGACGGCTCCATCCGCGACTACCAGTTCAAGTCCGCGCAATGGATGATGGGCAAGAACTTCGACCGCTCGGGCTCCTTCGGCCCCGAGTTCGTCACCGCCGACGAGCTGCCCGCGGGCGCCGCCGGCCTGAAGCTGCAGACGCGCCTGAACGGAACCGTGCTGCAGGACGCCAACACGCGCGACATGATCTTCGACGTGGCCACGCTGGTGTCGGTGTGCTCCGAGCCCTTCGCGCTGCAGCCGGGCGACATCATCATCGCCGGCACCCCCTCGGGCGTGGGCCTGGCGCGCAAGCCGCAGGTGTTCATGAAGGCGGGCGATGTGTGCGAGGTGGAGATCGAAGGCGTGGGCCTGCTCTCCAACCCGGTCGTCGACGGCGACTGACGCGCGGCTGTTTCCACGCCGCGCAAACAACAACTATTCCGGAGACAAAAAAATGAGCATCGATCGTCGTTCCTTCGTCGCAGCTGTCGGTGCCCTGGGCACCGGCGCGCTCTTCAGCGGCAGCGTCGCCGCGCAGCAGCCCGCGGGCAAGCCCATTCGCGTGGGCGGCACGCTGGCGCTCACCGGGCCGCTGTCGGCCACGGGCCTGGTGCACAAGCTCACGGGCGAGATCTACGTGGAGTCGCTCAACCAGCGCGGCGGCCTGCTGGGCCGGCCGGTGGAGTGGGTGCTGAAGGACGACCAGTCCAAGCCCGACCTCGCGCGCACGCTGTACGAGCAACTGGTGACGGCCGACAAGGTCGACCTGCTCATCGGCCCGTATGCCACGGGCGCCATCCTCTCGGCCATGGGCGTGGCCCAGCGCTACAACAAGACGTTGGTGCACCACACCTTCGGCATTCCCAGCCTAGCCAAGTACGACCAGCAGTTTCCGGCATGGTCGCTCGGCCCCGACCCCGAGAAGACGATGCCCGCCATGGTGTTCGACGCGCTGGCCACGTCGCCCAAGCCGCCGAAGACCGTCGCCATCGTCACCAGCAAGTTCCCCTCGGTGCACTTCGTGGCGCTGGGCGCGCGCGAGGTGGCCCGGCAGCGCGGGCTGAAGGAAGTGCTGTTCCTGGAGTGGGACTTCGGCAACCGCGACTTCGGCCCCATTGCGGGCCGGCTGAAGGAGGCCAACCCCGACTTCATCTGGAACGGCGCCATCGGCCTCGAAGGCAACCAGTTGCTCGATGCGATGAAGAAGATCGACTACGCGCCGCTGCATCACTTCTATCACGTGCCCGCGCCCGCGCCGATGCTCAAGGCGCCCGAGGCCAACGGCGCGCTGGCCACCACCATCTTCGAAGACCATCCGCCCTTCACCGACAACCCGACGGCCGCCGCGTTCGTGAAGCTCTACCGCGAGCGCGCGGCCAAGGCCGCCATGCCCGACACGGCGGTGGAGACGCAGGCGGCCGCGTCGTTCTCGGCCTGGCAGATCATCGAGGCCGCCGTGGTCGCGACGCAGGGCCTGGACGACAAGGCCATGGCCACCTGGCTGCGCGCCAACAAGGTCGACACCATCCAGGGCAAGCTGCGCTTCAACGAGCGCGGCAACTTCGGCGACGACCTCGGCAAGGTGAAGCAGGTGCAGAACGGCAAGTGGGTGGTGGTGTGGCCCAAGGAGTGGGCCGCCCCCGGCGCGAAGCTGCAGACGCGCGGAGTGACAGGCTGATGAGCTTTCCCAGTGCCACGCTGCTGGCCCAGTCCATCCTGGCGGGCCTGTTCACCGGGGCGCTCTACGGCCTGCTGGGGCTCGGCCTCAGCCTGTCGTGGGGCATGCTGCGGCAGATCAACCTGGCGCACTTCGCGCTCGCCTTCCTGGGCGCCTACCTCACGTACGAACTGTCGAGCCACCGCGGCGTCGATCCGCTGCTCACGCTGGTGGTCATCGTGCCGCTGTTCTTCGTGCTGGGCGTGGCGCTGCACTGGGTGCTCACGCGCTTTCGGGTGAGCCCTTTCAACTCGCTGCTGGTCACCTTCGGCATCACCGTGATCATCGAGGCGCTGCTGCAGTGGACCTGGACGGCCGACTACCGCAAGCTGGAGTCGAGCTACGCGGAGCACAAGCTGCAGATCGGCACGCTGTACCTGCCGGTGCCCGAACTCATCACGCTGGGCCTGGGCGTGGGCATCTCGCTGGCGGTGTGGCTCGCGCTGCGCCGCACCGACCTGGGCAAGGCGATGCGCGCGGCGGCCGAAGACGCGCCCATTGCCGCGGCCTTCGGCGTGAACCAGCACGCGCTGGCGCTCATGCTCTCGGGCCTGAACGCGGCGCTGGCCGGCGTGGCGGGCGTGTGCATTGCGTTGGCGTACACGCTGTCGCCCTCGCAGATCTATGCATGGATCGGCGTGGTGTTCGCGGCCGTGATGCTGGGCGGCCTGGGCCGCCCGCTCGGGCCGCTGATTGCGGGCTGCATCATCGGCGTGACCGAGGCCGTGACCATGACCGTGACCGCACCCTCGTGGGCACCGCTGGTGTCGTTCTCGCTGCTGATGTTCGTGCTGCTGGTGCGGCCGGGGAGGGTGGCATGAAGCGCTCGTTCCTGCTGATTCTTGCGGCCGGCGCGGGGCTGGCCGTGGTGCCGTGGCTCGGGCTGCCGGCGTTCTACGAATCCATTCTCTACCTGGTGCTGCACTGGGTGGCGCTGGCCACCTCGTGGAACCTGCTGTCGGGCTACTCGGGGTACTTCTCGTTCGGGCACGGCGCGTTCTTCGGCATCGGCATGTACACCACGGCCACGCTGGCGACACGCTTCGACGTTCCCTTTCTCTGGACGCTGCCGGCCGCCGCCGTGGTGGCCGCGCTGGTGGGCACGCTGCTGGGCGCGGTGGCCTTCCGCGTGCAGGCGGTGCGCGCCGAACTGTTCTCGCTGCTCACGCTGGCCGCCACCTTCGTGGTGGCGACCATCATCCTGAACACGCCCATCGACGGCGGACCGGGCGTGTCCATGAGCGCGGTGGCGGTGCCGCAGCTCGGGCCGACCGCCTCGGGTACCTTCTACCTGCTGGCCCTGGGCGTGGCGGTGGTCACGGTGCTGGCCGCGCTGGCCGTGTACCACTCGCGCTTCGGCACGGGCCTGTTCGCCATCCATGACGACGAGGACGTGGCCGAGGTGATGGGCGTGCCCACCTACCGCTACAAGCTCGGCGCCTTCGCGCTGTCGTGCGGGCTGGCGGGCGTGGTGGGCGGGGTGCATGCGCTGTTCATCTCGTACGTGACCACGGGCGACACCTTCACCATCGCGATGCCGCTCACGGTGGTGCTGATGGCGGTGCTCGGCGGCACGCGGCACTGGGCCGGGCCCATCGTCGGCGCGACGGCGATCACGCTGCTGCTCTATGCCTTCACGGGCGGCGACAGCGCCATCATCGGCAAGGGCCTGACGGGGCTGGTGCTGATCGTGGTGATCCTGTTCATGCCGCAAGGGTTGCTGGGGCAGGTGCTGAAGTGGTGGAGCGCAAGGCGGGGTGCGCCGGCCGCTTCGGCGGCGCCGGCCCTTGCGCCCGTTGCCGCCGAAGCGAAGAAGCCCGCCGTTGCCGACGGCGAGGTGCTGCTGCGTGCGCAAGGCGTGCGCAAGTCCTTCAAGGGCGTGCACGCGCTGCGCGGCGTGAGCCTGGAGGTGCGTCGCGGCGAGATCCTCGGGCTGCTCGGGCCCAATGGCTCGGGCAAGTCGACCTTCATCAATGTCGCGAGCGGCCACTATGCGGTGACGTCCGGGCTCATCGAGTTCGAGGGGCGGCGCATCTCGGGCGTGCCGGCGCACCGCATCGCCCAGGGTGGCATCGCGCGCACGTACCAGATCCCGCGGCCCTTCGCGCACCTCACGGTGCTGGAAAACGTGGCGCTGCCCGCGATGTTCGGCGCGGCCGCGCTCGACCGCCAGACGGCCGAGGCCGAGGCATGGCAGTGGCTGGCCTTCACCGGCCTCACCGAGCGCGCGCACGCCTTGCCGGCCGAGCTGAACCTGCACCAGCGCAAGTTCCTGGAGTTCGCGCGCGCACTGGCCTCGCGCCCGCAGGTGCTGATGCTCGACGAGGTGCTGTCGGGCCTCACGCCGTCGGAAATCGACGAGGCCGTGGCGCTCATTCGCCGCATTCGCGACCAGGGCGCGACCATCGTCTTCGTCGAGCACGTGATGCGCGCGGTGATGGCACTGTGCGACCGCATCGTGGTGTTCAACCGCGGCGAGGTGCTGGCCGAAGGCGCGCCGCACGACGTGATGCAGCGCCCCGAGGTGGTGTCGGCCTACCTGGGGCAGGCGATGGCGCCCGACCCCGCCACACCGGCGAGCGCACCGCCCGCCACGGGCATCGAAAGGGAGCTGGCCCATGCTTGAACTCGAAGCCATCCGCGTCGCCTACGGGCAGGCGACCGCGCTGTGGGACGTGTCGCTGTCCATCGGCAAGGGCGAGCTGCTGTGCATCGTCGGGCCCAACAGCGCGGGCAAGAGCACGCTCATCAACGCGGTGGCCGGGCTGCACCGCATCAGCGCGGGGCGCATGCGCTTCGAGGGGCAGGACATCTCGCGCCTGGCGCCGCACCGCTTCTGCGCGCAGGGCATTGCGCTGGTGCCCGAGGGGCGGCGCCTGTTCACCGAGATGACGGTGCGCGAGAACCTGGAGCTGGGCAGCTACCTGCGCGCGGCGCGCCTGGAGCGCGCACGCTCGATGGAGCATGTGTGCACGCTGTTCCCTGTGCTGAAGGAAAAGCTGGCGCAGCCGGCCGGCTCGCTGTCGGGCGGCCAGCAGCAGATGGTGGCCATCGGCCGTGCGCTGATGGCGCGTCCCAAGCTGCTGCTGCTCGACGAGCCCTCGCTGGGCCTGGCGCCGAGCGTGGTGCTCGACATGTTCACCGCCATCCGGCGCATCCATGCCGAGGGCATCGCGGTGCTGCTGGTGGAGCAGAACGTGGGCATGGCGCTGGACGTGGCCGAACGTGCCGCGGTGCTGGAGGAGGGGCGCATCGTCGCGCTGGGCCGACCGGAGGAACTGATGGCGCGGCCGGAGTTGCGGCGCGCGTACCTGGGGCTGGAAGAAGCCGGCGCTACGCCAGGTGCGACGGCGCATGGTGCCGCGGGCGTCGGGGGCGCCGCAGCGCCAGCCACCACAGCAGCGCGGCATTGATCGCCCAGCTCGCGGCCAGCATCACGAGCGCGGTGCTGGCCACGCCCGGCGACAGGCCCAGCGTGAGCAGGCTCAGCGACCACGGCAGGCCGCCCGCGATGGCGGCGAGCATGCCGACTTCGCTGTCGGGCGCGACGGCCATGGCCAGGATG
Organism: Variovorax sp. AC103; assembly: GCF_979254005.1. Taxonomy (NCBI): domain Bacteria; kingdom Pseudomonadati; phylum Pseudomonadota; class Betaproteobacteria; order Burkholderiales; family Comamonadaceae; genus Variovorax; species Variovorax sp. AC103. Next base: position 223,439 of record NZ_CEEDFC010000004.1, read on the forward strand.
CACACCACGCCGGTGACCGTGTAGATCAGCGCGGCAGTGCGCCAGCCGGAGCGCCGGGGCGGTCGTGAACTTGCCGGAGTTGCGATGGGCATGCCCTGAGCATCGCCGATCCCACCTCTCCCCGTGAAGGCTTGTTACGCCAAGCCACGTAGTGTTTTGGCGACGCCCGTTTCAGCGATTTGCCAACTTGTGCACAACAGCGGCCACGGGGGCCGGCGGCAGCACGGCCTCGACACCCAGGGCCAGCGCGAGCAGGGCCGTGTCGTCGCCTGCCGCGCCGGTCAGCTCCAGGCCGGCGGGCAGGCCGTCGAAGCTCATTCCCATCGGCAGGCTCAGGGCCGGAAGCCCCGCCATGCCGGCCGGGCCGGTGTTGCGGATGTAGGCCGAGAACGCGGAGGCCGGGCGGCCGCACAGCGTGACTTCCACGTCCTCGCCGATGCGCGCCGCGGTCAGCGGGCTGGTCGGGAACACCAGCGCCGCCAGGTCGTGCCGGGCGAAGCATTCGCGGTAGGCGGCCTGCATGCGCGGGCGCAGGGTGTGCAGCGCGTGGGCGTAGGCCTCGGGCGTGACGGCGGTGTCGCCGAACAGGCGCTCGAACAGCGGGCGCACGTCGGGGCTCGCCACGGCGTCGGTGAGCGCGCGGGCGTCGAAGGGGCGGTCGTGGCGCGCGAAGTAGGCGGCCAGCGCGGGAAGAATCTCGTACAGCGAGATCGACATCGATCCTTCCTGGAACAGCGCACCGGCTTCGGCCAGGTTGCACGGCACCAGCACCGCGCCCGCGGCGCGCAGGCGCTCGAGGCTTTCGCGGGCCAGGCTGGCCACGGGCGGATCGACGTCTTGCCAGAAGTAGGCCTCGGGCACGCCCAGGCGCACCCCCGCCAGCGGTGCGGGAGCAATCCGCAGCGGACCGCCGGCCACGGCGTGGTCGACCAGCACGCAGTCGTCCACGCAGCGCGCCATCACGCCGGCGGTGTCGAAGGTCGGCGAGATCGGCACCAGGCCTTCGTCCGGCCAGCGGTACACGGTCGGGCGGAAGCCCACAAGGCCGCAATGCGCGGCCGGTACGCGCACCGAGCCGCCCGTGTCGGTGCCGATGGCGGCCGGCGCGGCGCGCAGGGCCAGCAGCGCCGCGTTGCCGCCGCTGGAGCCGCCCGTGACGCGCGCCGGGTCGAAGGGGTTGCGCGAGGGTCCGAAGCCATGGTTGTGGCCGGTGACGCCCTGCGACCACTCGTGCAGGTTCGTCTTGCCGAGCACGAGCGCGCCCGCGTCGAGCAGTCGCCGGCTCACTCCGGCATGGACGCGCGGGCGGTGGCCGGCCATCCAGGGGCTGCCGGCGGTGGTGGGCATGCCGGCCACGTCGATGTTGTCCTTGAAGGCCAGCGGCACGCCATGCAGGGGCAGGGTGCCGGGCGCGGGGCGCGGCCCTGCATCCAGTGACGCGGCGGACGCCAGCAGCGCGTCGGGTTCGACGTGCAGCAGGGCGCCGAAAGACACGGTGGCCTCGGCGCGTTCCAGCAGCGCCCGGGCGTAGTCGGTGGCACGCAGGTCGCCGCGGGACATCTGCTCGGCGGCCTGTCGCGCGGAGAGATCGGTCAGCGCATGGATTCGGTTCATGAGGGCTCGAATTGGGGCAGGAGCTGCACTCCGGTGCATGTTCCGGGCCAATTTCGCCGTCTTGCGGCGCAAAACACACTCAAATCGCATGGCATGGATACTGCTTAAATAGTTTTTTGTATTCAAGAGGCTTTCAACATGTCTTTCAAGTCCTTGCGTCTCCTGGCTGTCGTCGCTGCGTCGATGGCCCTTCTGTCGGCCCTGCCGGCGTCCGCTGCTGAAAAGGTGTCCGTGCGCCTGAAGTGGCTGGCGCAGGCGCAGTTCGCTGGCTTCTATGTGGCAAAGGCCAAGGGCTTCTACGACCAGGCCGGCCTCGACCTGACGATCAACCCCGGCGGCCCCAACCTCAACGTCGAGACGCTGGTGGCCTCGGGCAACGACACCTTCGGCCTGGCCGGCGGCACCGAGACCGTGCTGCTCGCCCGCGAAAAGGGCCTGCCGCTGGTGTGCATCGGCGTGACCGTGCAGAAGACGCCCTTCACCTACGTCACCTACAAGGACTCCGGCATCACCAAGGTGCAGGACTTCGCGGGCAAGAAGGTGGCCACCTGGTTCACCGGCACGCAGTACACGCTGTACTCGATGCTGGCCTCGGCCGGCGTGAAGCAGACCGACCTGACCATCGTGCCGCAGTCGGGATCCATGGCGCCCTTCGTCGAGAAGCAGTTCGACGTGGCCGCCGCCACCTACTACAACGAGCTCAACACGCTCAAGGAGCAGGGGCTGGGCGACAAGCTGGTGCTCATCAAGCCCGACGACTACGGCGTGGTGGTGCAGCAAGACACCGTGCTGGTGTCCGAGAAGTACCGCAACGAGAAGCCGCAGCAGGTGCAGGCCTTCATGAACGCCACCGTCAAGGGCTGGAAGTACGCGCTGCAGAACAAGAAGGAGGCCATCGACATCATCATGGCCGCCTCGCCCAGCCTGAACCGCCCGCACCAGGAAGCCATGCTCGACGAGTTCGAAAAGCTCGTGAAGGCCGGCAAGGGCGGCAGCGACGGCATCCTGGCCATCGACCTGCCGACCGTCGAGAAGATGCAGACGCAGCTCGTGGGCTACAAGGCGCTGAAGGCGCCGGCCGACCTGTCGAAGGCCTACGACGCCAGCTTCTGGACGCAGGTGCCTGCGGCCGACAAGAAGTTCTGAGCCGTATCGCAACGTCATGAAATTCATGCCTCACGAAGTGATGCCGCCCGCCGTGGCAGACACGGCGCCGCCCATGCTCGAACTGGTCAACGTGTGGAAGCGCTTCGGTGAGGCGCAGGCCCAGACCGTCGCGGTGTCGGGCGTCAACCTGCGGATCGCGAAGAGCGAGTTCGTCACGCTCGTGGGCCCCTCGGGTTGCGGCAAGTCGACGCTCTTCAACATGATCGCGGGCCTGCTGCCGCCCGACGACGATGGCTCGCTGCTGTTCGGCGGCGCGCCGCAGCGCGACGGCCAGCTGCTCGGCAAGGTGTCGTTCATGCCGCAGCGCGACCTGCTGTTTCCGTGGCGCACCGTGCTGGACAACGCCATCCTCGCGCTCGAGGTGGAAGGCGTGCCGCGCAAGGAGGCGCGTGAACGCGCCCGCGCCATGCTGCCGGAGTTCGGCCTGGCCGGCTTCGCCAACCACTACCCGCACCAGCTGTCGGGCGGCATGCGCCAGCGCGTGGCGCTGATGCGCACCTTCCTGTTCGAGCGCGACCTGATGCTGCTCGACGAACCCTTCGGCGCGCTGGACGCGCTCACCCGCACCCGCATGCAGCACTGGCTGCTGGAGCTGTGGGCGCGCCACCGCCGCACGGTGCTCTTCATCACGCACGACATCGACGAAGCCATCCTGATGGGCGACAAGGTGCTGGTGATGACCGCGCGCCCCGGCACCGTGAAGAGCGAAACCGTGATCGACCTGCCGCGTCCGCGCGACCCGTCGGTGGTGCTCACGCCGGAGTTCATCGGGCTCAAGCAGCGCCTGCTGGCCGAGATCGAGGAAGAAAGCCAGAAGACCTTCGCGCAGGAGGGCACAGCCTCGTGAACGCACTCCTGCAGCGCGCCGTGCGCTCGCCCGTGCTGGCCTTCGTGGGCCTGGCGCTGGTGTGGGAGCTGTGCGTGCACGCCTTCGCGCCGTCGCCGCGCTACCTGCCGGCGCTCAGCGCCATCGCGCAGGACGCCTGGTCGGTGTGGCCGCAACTGGCGCGCGGCTTCGGCCGCACGCTGCTCGAAACGGTGCTGGGCTTTGCCATGGGGGCGGTGTTCGGCTGCCTCTGCGGCACCGTGTTCACTTACTCGCGCTGGATGGAGCGCTCGGTGTTCCCGCTGTTCGTGGTGTCGCAGACGGTGCCGGTGGTGGCCTTCGGTGCGCTCATCGTCATCTGGTTCGGCAACTCGCTGCTGGCCAAGGTGATGACCGCGTTCTTCCTCACGTTCTTCCCCGTCACGGTGAACACGCTGCGCGGGCTGAAGTCGTGCGACCCGCAGCGCATGGCGCTGATGCGCAGCTTCGGCGCCAACCGCTTCACGATGTTCTTCAAGCTGGCCGTGCCCTCGGCGCTGCCGCAGATCATGGTGGGGCTGCGCGTGGCCATCGGCCTGAGCCTCATCGGTTCGGTGGTGGGCGAATGGTTCGGCGAGACCGTGGGCCTGGGCGTGATGCTCATGGAGGCGATGAACGCCGACCTCGTGGTGCGCCTGTGGGTGGTGATGTTTGCCTGCGGGCTGATGGGTGCGCTGCTGTACGGGCTGCTCACCTTCGTGGAAAGGAGGCTCGTATGGTGGCGCAGCGAAAGTTGAAAGATTCGCCCGTGGTGCCGGTGGTGCTGAGCGTGGTCGTGCTGCTGGTGGTGTGGGAGGGCGCGATCCTGTTGTTCAAGATTCCGCCGTTCGTGCTGCCCAGCCTGGGCGCGATCGTGCAGCACGCCTTTACCGACACCGCCCGCCTGATGGCCGCGCTGCTGGCCACGCTGGGCGAAGCACTCGGCGGCTATGCGCTGGGCAGCGTGCTGGGCTTGCTGCTGGCCGTGCTGCTGCTGCTCGCACCGCCGCTGGAGCGCATCGTGATGCCGCTGGCGGTGGCCGTGAACGCGGTGCCCACGGTGGCCTATGCGCCGCTGTTCCTGATCTGGTTCGGCCTGGGCGCCGCCTCGAAGATCGCGCTGGTGGCGCTGGCGGTCGGCTTCACCATGCTGGTGAATGCGCTGCACGGGCTGAAGCAGGCCGACCTGGCGGCGGTGAACCTGATGCGCAGCTTCGGCGCAGGGCCCATGAAGATCGTCTGGCGCCTGCGCCTGCCGGTGGCCATGCCCTCGGTGGTCACTGCCCTGCGCATCGGCGTGCCGCGCAGCATGATCGTCGCGATCGTCGGCGAGATGCTGGGCGCCTATGCGGGGCTCGGGCGAATGATCTATGAGTCGACGCAGCAGGTCGACCTGCTGAGCGTGTGGTCGGCGGTGCTGGTGGCGTCGCTGGCGAGCATGGTGTTCTATGGCCTGCTGATCTGGATCGATCAGAAGCTGGTGTGGTGGCGCTGATGGCAAAGACGAATCCCGCGGCGTATCCCGACACCGAAGCCGAGCTGCGCGTGCAGCTGGCCGCCTGCTACCGGCTGGTGGCGCACTTCGGCATGGACGACCTCATCTACAACCACATCTCGGCACGCGTGCCGGGGCCGGCGCATCACTTCCTGATCAACCCCTACGGGTTGCTGTTCTCGGAAGTGACGGCCTCGTCGCTGGTGAAGATCGACCTCGACGGCCACAAGATCGACGACACCGAGGCCGAGGTCAACCAGGCCGGCTTCGTCATCCACAGCGCCATTCACGCGGGCCGGCCCGACGCGCTGTGCGTGCTGCACACGCACTCCGACGCCGGCACCGCCATCGCGGCCATGCCGAACGGCCTTTCGCCGCTGAGCCAGTTCGCAATGCGCTACCAGGGCCACACCGCGTTCCACGACTACGAAGGCGTGGCGCTGGAAACCGGCGAGCGCGAGCGGCTGGTGCGCGACCTCGGAGCGCACAACACCCTGGTCTTGCGCAACCACGGCATCCTGACCGTGGGCCGCACCATTCCGGAGGCCTTCATCCTCATGTACTACTTCGAGAAGGCGGCCAAGGTGCAGCTGCTTGCGCAGGGCGGCGTGGCGCCCGGCGAATCGCTGGTGTACCCGCAGCCCGAAGTGAGCGACCTGGCCGCGCGCCAGTTCACCGAATTCGCCGGCGACATCCTGCCGCCCGGCACGCGCGAATGGCCTGCGTTCCTGCGCATGCTGGAGCGCACGCAGCCCGACTACAGGCTCTGACAGCCGCTCTTTTCATCTTCACCCCCAGAGACACATTTCGACCATGCAACTCGAGAACCTCACCTCCTTCATCGGCACCGAAGTCAAAGGCATCGACCTGCGCGAGCCGGTGAGCGACGACGACTTCGCCGTGCTGCGCGACACGCTCAACCAGCGCTCGGTGCTGCTGTTTCGCGGCCAACGCATCAATGAATCGCAGCACGTGGCGTTCTCGCGCCGCTTCGGCCCGCTGCTGGGCCATGTGCTCACCCAGTTCCTGAAGAAGGAGCACCCGGAGGTGTACGTGCTGTCGAACGTGTCGGAAAACGGCAAGCCCATCGGCAACCACAAGGAGGGCTGGAATTGGCACTCCGACCTGTCGTACAAGGCCGAGCCCTCGATGGGCGCGCTGCTCTACGCGCTGGAAGTGCCGCCGGTGGAGGGCGACACCTTCTTCGCCTCGATGCACGCCGCCTACGAGGCGCTGGACGACGACATGAAGGCGCGCATCCGCCCCATGACGGCCACGCACAGCTACGCCAACTACTACGGCAAGGCGTTTGCCGACCGCAACCCGCTCACGCCCGAGCAGCTGGCCGCCACGCCCGACGTGGTGCACCCGCTGGTGCGCACGCACCCCGAGACCGGCCGCCTGTCGCTCTACGTGGGCGAGGACGTGGTCAAGCAGATCGACGGGCTTCCCGCCGAGGAAAGCACCGCGCTGCTGGCCGAGCTGAATGCGCACGCCATCTCGCCCGAGTTCAGCTACCGCCACAAGTGGCTCGCGGGCGATCTGCTGGTGTGGGACAACCGCTGCACCATGCACCGCGCCACGCCGTACGACGACAACGTGTACCGCCGCGTGATGCACCGCACCACGGTGGCGGGCGACCGCCCGTTCTGACCCGCCGGTTCGCCGCAGCGCCCCGCGATCGAAGACCGACAAAGACAAACACAACAAGGAAGGCAAGACCATGGAACCGAACGAACCCGAGATGGCGGAGCCCGCGATGCTGCGCGGACGCGAGCGCCAGCGCGGCAAGGGCGCCACGCTGTCCGACGAGCTGAAGGACACGCTGGAAGACCTGATCGTCAGCGGCGTCATGAAGCCCGGCGCGCGGCTCGACGAAGCCGAGCTGGCCGAGCGCTTCAAGGTGTCGCGCACGCCGGTGCGCGAGGCACTGAAGGCGCTGGCCGCCACGGGCCTGGTCGACCTGCGCAGCCGCCAGGGCGGCGTGTGCGTGGCGCGCATCTCGCTGCCCATGCTCATCGAGATGTTCCAGATGATGGCCGTGATGGAAGGCCTGTGCGCCAAGTTCGCCGCGCGCCGTGCCACCGAAGTGCAGAAGGCGCGCATGGGCGCGCTGCACGACGAGCTGACCAGCATCCTGGCCTCGGGCGACCACTCGCGTTTCTACGACGTGAACCAGGACTTCCACGACGCGCTGTACGAGGCCTCCAACACGCACTACCTGGCCGAGCAGACGCGCGCGCTGCGCAAGCGGGTGCGCGTGTACCGCCGCTACGTGACCTTCCAGCCCGGGCGCATGACCGCCACCATCGGCGAGCACGGCGCCATCCTGGACGCCATCCGGCGCAACGATCCGGGCGCGGCGTTTTCTTCCGCCATCGACCACGTGAGCCTGCTCGAGGACGACATCGTCGACCTGATCGCGGCGCTGTCCGAGCAGGACGGCGGCGCGCCCTGAGCGCCTTTTCAACACCCACTTTTTCGACCGCATTCCCGGACATCACCTCATCATGAAACTCGAACTCGAAGGCAAGACCGTACTCATCACCGGCGCGTCCAAAGGCATCGGCCTTGCGGCCGCCCATTCGTTCGCGGCCGAAGGCTGCCACCTGCAGCTGGCCGCGCGCGACGGCGTGGCGCTGGCCGCGGCCAAGGAAGAGATCGAGAAGATCTACCCGATCAACGTGCGCATCCACCCGATGGACCTGGCCGCGCCCGGCGCCATGCAGCAACTGGCCGAGGCGGCGGGGCATGTCGACATCCTCGTGAACAACGCGGGCGACATTCCGGCCGGCCCCATCGAGTCGCTCGACTTCGCCGTGGTGCGCCGCGGCTTCCAGCTCAAGGTGCTGGGCTACATGGAGCTCACGCAGATCTACTACGCGCGCATGAAGGCCGCGGGCGGCGGCGTGATCGTGAACGACATCGGCAACTCCGGCGAGAACTGGGACGCCAACTACATCGCGGGCTCCACCGGCAACGCGGCCGTGATGGCCTTCACGCGCGCCCTGGGCGGCGTGAGCCTGGACGACGGCATCCGCGTGGTGGGCGTGAACCCCGGCCCGGTCGCGACCGACCGCATGGTCAAGCTCATGAAGCGCCGCGCCTTCGACACGCACGGCGACGAAGGCCGCTGGGAAGAGCTGTTCGACAACTACCCGGGCGGCCGCCCGGCCACGCCGGAAGAAGTGGCCGAGCTGATGGTGTTCCTGGCCTCGCCGCGCGCCGGCTACATCACGGGCACGGTGGTGACCATCGACGGCGGCATTGCCTCGCGCGGCTCGATCATCAAGACCAGCAAGAAGGCCATGGCCGCCGAGCAGGCGCAAAGGCTCGCAGCATGAACGCGGCGCTGAATCCCGCGGCGGCCGTGCCCGCAGTGACGAGCGACGCCGAAACCCGCAACCAGTATTTCGACAAGCTCTTCACCAACCCCGACCTGATGTGGCTGGGCCAGAACACCAACCACTTCCCGCTGCACCCCGCCGTGAAGAAGGCGCTGCACGACGCCATCGACGACGAGAGCTTCCACGCCTATGCGCCGCCGCTGGGCATGGAAGCGCTGCGCTCGGCGATTGTTGAAGACCTGGGCGTGCCGGACCAGTCGGCCGTGGTGACCGACGGTGCCGTCTCGGCGCTGGCACTGGCCTGCCGTGCCTTCTGCGGCGCCGGCAAGGGCTTCGTCACCACCGACCCGGGCTGGAAGTGGCCGCTGCAGTTCGCGGCCAAGGCCGGCTCTGTGATCACCGAGATTCCGATCTACGGGCCCGAGTACGGCTTCAAGCTGTCGGCCGAGGCGCTGGCGGCCGCGACCGACGCGAACACGTCGGTCATCTACCTGGTGGACCCGAACAACCCGCTGGGCACCACCTACACCGAAGACGAGATCCGCGCCTTCGCGGACCGCGCGCGCGAGATCGGCGCCGTGCTGATCCACGACTGCACCTACCGCGACTTTGCCGACAGCCACACGCTGGCCTCGCGCTTCTACCCGGAAGGCACGGTGACCATCGTGAGCTTCTCGAAGTGGCTCGGCCTTGCCGGCCTGCGGCTGGGCGCGCTGGTGGCGTCGCCGGAGCTGCTCGCACGGATCCTGCCGCACTCGCAGGCGCCACTGGGTGCCAGCGTGCTGGCGCAGCGCGCGGCCATCGCGGGCCTGGGCGTGAAGGACGAATGGATGGCCGGAGTCATCACGCAGCAGCGCGAGAACCAGCAGATGATCGTCGACGCTTTCGCCAGGCTGCCGGGCTTCGAAGTGCCGGTGTTTCCGTCGCAGGCCAACTTCATCGTGGTCGAGTGCAGCATGGCGGGCGTGACGCCCGAGGCGCTGGTTACCGCGCTGGGCGAGCACGACATCATGGTGCGCCAGGGCACGTACCACACGCCGCGCTTCGGCCACCGCTTCATCAAGATCTCGACCACCGTGCCGAAGGCGTGGGCGCAGGCGTTGTGCGACGTGCTGCCGGAGGCGGTGGAACGCGCGCGCAGCCTGCCCGCCACGGCGGCGCTCTTCTGAAAGGCCGGGCCATGAGTTTTGCCACCACCCCCGACGGCATCCGCCTGTACTACGAGACGGCCGGCAGCGGCACGCCCATCGTGTTCGTGCACGAGTTCGGCGGCGACCACCGCAGCTGGGAGCCGCAGATGCGCTACTTCGCGCGGCGCCACCAGTGCGTGACCTTCGGCGCGCGCGGCTATCCGCCGTCGGACGTGCCGGCCGACGTGGAACGCTATTCGCAGGCCACAGCGGCCGATGACATCGTGGCCGTGATGGATGCGCTGAACCTGGAGCGCGCGCACATCGTGGGGCTGTCGATGGGCGGCTTCGCGACGCTGCATTTCGGCCTGCGCCATGCGAAGCGCGCAGCCTCGCTGGTGATTGCAGGCGCGGGCTACGGCGCCGAGAAGGAGCACGAAGACTACTTTCGCGGCGTTTCGCTCGAGGTCGCGAAACAGTTCGAGGCCCAGGGCTCCGAGAAATTCGCCCGCACCTATTCGCTGGGCGCGAGCCGCGTGCAGTTCCAGAACAAGGACCCGCGCGGCTGGCAGGAGTTTGCGACCTGGCTCGGCGAGCACGATGCCGCGGGTGCGGCCAACACCATGCGCGGCGTGCAGGCGCGGCGCCCGTCGATCTACGACCTGGAAAGCGACCTGCGCGCGATGACCGTGCCTTCGCTCGTGGTGGTCGGCGACGAGGACGACCACTGCCTGCAGCCGGGCATCTTCCTGAAGAAGACCGTGCCGGCCTGCGGCCTGGCCGTGATGCCCAAGACCGGCCACACGCTCAACCTGGAAGAGCCGGCCGCGTTCAACGCCCTGCTGGCGGAGTTCTTCGCGCAGGTCGAGGCCGGCCAGTGGAAGCCGCGCGACCCGCGCGCGCTGCCCAGCCAGATCATGAAGACCGACTGATGAACGCCCCAGTGACTGTCGCGGTGCAGCAGGGCATCTGGCGCATCGATGCCGACCGGCTCTGGGACCGGCTCATGGCGCTGGCCTGCATCGGTGCCACGCCGGGCGGCGGCGTCGACCGGCAGGCGCTGAGCGCGGAAGAAATTGCAGCGTGGCGCACGATGATCGACTGGGCGCTGTCGGCCGGCCTGGAGCCTTCGACCGACGCGGCCGGCAACCTGTTCATCGCGCTGCCCGGCGTGGACCGGGAGGCTCCGCCGGTGCTGGCCGGCAGCCACCTCGACAGCCAGCCCGGCGGCGGGCGCTTCGACGGCGTGTACGGCGTGGCGGCCGCGCTGGAGGTGCTGACCACGCTGTCGCAGCGCGGCGTGCGTCCGCCGGTGGACATCGTGTGCGTGGCGTGGATGAACGAGGAGGGCTCGCGCTTCGCGCCCGGCATGATGGGCTCGGAAGCCTTCGCCGGTGTGCGCAGCCTCGAAGACGTGCGCGCGGTGCGCGATGCGAAGGGTGTGTCAGTGGCCGATGCGCTGGATGCCTTGCACGCCGCGTTCCCCGCGCTGCGCCGACGCCCGCTCGGTTTTCCGCTGGCGGCCTATGTCGAGGCGCACATCGAGCAGGGGCCGATCCTGGAGGCGCAGGAGTGCGTGATCGGCGTCGTCACCGGCATCCAGGGCAAGAAGACCTTCGACATCGTCATCGAGGGCGAGCGCGGCCACGCCGGCACGCTCGCGATGGCGGACCGGCGCGACGCGCTGGCGGCGTTCTCGCGCATGGCGATGGTCTTGTACGCGCAGATCGGCGGCTACGACGACGCGGTCAAGTTCACCATCGGGCGCCTGCAGGTCGAGCCCAACGCGCCGTCGGTGGTGCCCGAGCGCGTGGCGCTGCGCATCGACCTGCGCCACCCCGACAACACCGTGCTGGAACTGCTGGGCCAGAGGCTCGCGGCTTCGTGCGAGCTGTTCGCGCTGCCGTGCCGGGTGACGGTGACGCCGCTGGTCGATGCACCGTCGAATGAATTCGACCTGGCGCTGCAGCAGGCGATTGCCCATGCCGCGCAGCGCATCGGGGAGCCGCACATGCCCATTCTTTCGGCCGCCGGCCACGATGCACGCCACATGGCCCCGCTGTGCCCGAGCGCGATGATCTTCATTCCCTGCCGCGACGGCGTGAGCCATGCGGAACACGAGTGGGCCGAGCCCGCGCACGTGGCGGCGGGGGCGAACGTGCTGCTGCGCGTCTTGCTGCCTTACGCGCTGCCAGGCGCAACAACCGGGGAGGGCGATTCGCCATGAATGCCACTGTCGCCGCCACACAAGCCACCGCCACCCCTGTGGACATGGCCGACCTGCCGATGCAGCATCCGCGTGCGCCGGCCAGCGCCGCGCAGGCCCGCGCGCGCTTCTTCAACTCGGGCAATGCCTTCAACGTGAAGCTGCCGGCAGTTCCGGCGCGGCTTTTCCCGCCGCCCGCGGAAGATCGCTTCGGCGTGTTCGAGTGCGACCAGTCGCGTGCGCTGGGCTGCGGCTTTGCGGCCACCACGCCGCTGATGCTCGCGCGCTATGTGCGCGTTGCCGCGCGCGACGCGCTGCTGTCGCTGGACGTGTGCGCCACCGGGTCGGTGTGGTACGTGATCTCCGGCAGCGGCCGCCTGGCCGGCGGCACGGACGGCTTTGCGTTCGGCACGGGCGATGTCTTTCTGCTGCCTGGCGCCAAGGGCTACCGGCTCGAGGCCGGCGCCGAAGGCGTGCTGCTGTGGACCGTCGGCAACGAGCCGCAGCTGGCGTTCGAGCGCGCGCAGCCTGCGCCGCTGGCCAAGGCGACCATCGACGCCGTGCACTATCCGGCCGCGGAAATCGAGCGCCAGTTCGCGCTGATCTTTTCGAGCGGCACGCGAGACGACACCTCGGGCCGCGCGCTGATCTTCTCGTCCGACCGGCAAGCCGCCGCGCGCAACCTCACGCCCACGCTGACGCTGAGCTTCAACACGCTGGAGCCCGGCACGCACCAGCGCACGCACCGCCACAACTCGGCCGCCGTCACGCTGGTGGTGCAGGGCGAGGGCTGCCACTCGGTCGTCGGCGACACGCAGTGCCCGTGGGAGCCCTGGGCCACGCTGGTCACGCCGCCGGGCGCGCCGCATTCGCACCACAACGCGGGGCCGCAGGGTGCGCGCTTCTTGATCGTGCAGGACGGCGGGCTGCACTATCACGCGCGAACCATGGGGTTCGAGTTTCTGGAAGGCGTCGAGTAAAGGGTCACGGCCCTTTCTTCGATCCGTCATTCGGGCGGGTCACCATGCGCGCATGGCTGGTCAACTTATCTCCATCGCCCTGTCCGTGGACCAACACGACGGCGGCGACTATTTCTGGGTGCTGCTGGAGTCCTTCGACAATTCGATGGAGTTCGAGTCGCTGATGGAGGCCGCCAAGGGCTTCCCTACCTATGCCGAAGCCTTGCAGGCCGGCTACGCGGTGCTGCGGGGGCTGTCGGAAGACCTGAACGTCGGCCCCCGTGAAGAAGCCGACGACCCGGCCCTGGTCGAGGACGGCACCAGCGGCGAATACGACTGAGGCTTGCGCGGCGCAATGCCGCACACCCAGGCCGATCGGCCGAACCCGCCGCCATGGGCGCCATGGCCACTTGGCGGATGTCCAATGCCTTTCAACAAGCGTAGGCTGTGGCTGACATGCGTTCCCCCGGCCTAACGCAGACAGTGCAGCGTGCAGCCGCGGATGTCACTCCGCCTGCATGGCATGCCGGTGGGCGCACGCACTGGCCAGATCGGCAAGTTTCGGGAGTTCAGATGGTTGAATATTTCCGCGTGGGGTTGCCCTACATTCGCGTTCGTTTCAAGGTGCCCGCGCGACGCGGCGGGCGCATCGAGTTTCATGGCAAGTTCGGCGTCATCACCGGGGCCAGCGGGGAATACCTGCTGGTGAAGTTCGACGGAGAGCCCGCGGCCGTCATCGTGCATCCCGTCGAACCCAACTATGTGGAATCGGGCGAGGCCACCGAACCGGCCCCGCTGATGCAAAGCGACGGCAGGAGGCCGTGCGCTGAGTAGGCACTGATGGGTCGTGCGGTCGTGACTTGGCGCGGCTATGCTGGCGCCAGTTTTTTGCGCGATCTGAACGACATGAAGAAATCCAGACCGCCGGCCAGGCCGGCTCCCTACGACATCAAGAAGCAGTGGCACTGGGGCCGTGCCATGCGGGAACTTCGCATCGCCGATTTCCTGAAAGAAGGCCGGCTGCTGGTTCCGGGCGAGTACACGGGCGAGGGCCCCGCCACTGACGACGGCACCGGTGCGCTTCGAACCGTGGGCGGCATCCAGGTGGGCGCGGCCGACCATGCGAACGGAACGATGTGGGTGGGCCGCAAGCTGCGAGAGGGCGACCTGCCTTCGCCGCCGGGCGATCCGGCATCGGGCAGCTAGGGTAAGTCCCGGCGATTTTTGTCTCCCATGGGTCTAAGTTGCATTTGTGACCCACTGTTGGAGACACACATGTTGATGGTGACCAAAGTCGTCGCGGCTGGGGTGACCGCCCTGGCGATGGGCGGCGTGCCGGCACCGGGCGCCGATCCGGCCGGGCCTTCCCTTTCTGCCTCCCCCGTTGTCGAAACACAGCTCAACACCAGCCAGGTCAACGCGGCGTGCCCGAGCGGCTGCAACGTCTGGCGAATGATCTACGACGGTCGTTGAGCCGCGCAACGACTGAGGGGAAGACGCCCCGAGGGCCTGCAGGGCCGCGGGTTGATGCGCTCGTACCCGTTCATCCAGGACTGGTTAACTGCAATTTAAAACTGTATATTCATACAGTCTTTTGGCAGCAGGCCTTTGGTGAGCGCGCAACGCGCAGGGGGCGATGAACCATGAATCAGTTTGAGCTTTTCTTTCCGCGCGTGACCGCGTCGGTGGTGCCCATGGCGGTGGCGCAGCATGCCTCGGCGCCGCGGCCACCTTCACAACCCGCTCGGCCGGTGCCCGCGCCGCCACTTCCTTCCCTGGCAGAGGCGAGTGAGGCGCCATTCCGGTTCGAAGACATCGAAGTCGAAGCGCGCGTCGCGTACGCCGTGCGGCTCGCCGACTATCCGCATCCGGCGGCCGACGCCGTGAAGGTGGCCGAGCAGCGCTTCCGCCGCGAGATCGACAAGCATCTCGGCGGCGATGTCGTCGCGGCATTGCGCGCATTCCAGAACGCGAGCGAATCGAGCGAGAGCGACCTGTCAAAGGCCGAGATCGCCATGGCCAAGCGCTGGGCCAAGGCCTACGACGCGGCGCGCACGGCGGGCTTTCGCGATCTGGGGGATACCGACGAGGCTTTCTTCGACGTGCGGCCGATCTGAGCCGTGCCGTCGCTCGCGGGCGAAGCGAATCCACTTTCGCTCCCGCTGCGTAGAGCATGCTGATGGCCTGATTCCCGAGCCGTGTCACCGTCACGGCACGTCATTCGTTTGCAGGCCGCTTTTTCCACCGAAGCTGGAGAAGAGCCATGGCAACCTACGAGAAAGTCATCCGCGAAACCGCGCGGTTCGACGTGGTCGACGCCAACGACTGCGAGGGCACTGTCGTTGAATACACGACTTTTTTCCTCCGCGTCAGCCTTCACAGGCAATACACGCCGATGGTCGCGAGCGTGAGCTACCAGTTGCTCGACGGGCGCTTCGTGCACCGCACGCACGGCGGGCACTTCGACACCAGCAACGGCCTTTGCCGGTTCTTTGCGATCGGGGAAAGCACTGGCGCTGCAGGGGTGGGCTGGGGCGCGCGGGATGCGCAGTCGGATGCGGGTGTTCGGCGCGGGCTGCATTAGCAAGGCCAGGTTGGCGAGCTGCGACAGCGTGCGCGCCGTGCTGGAGCCTGTTTGCACGGGTTCGGGCAGATGCTCCGGGCGCCGCGGCTGAAGGGCCGATGCGCTAAAAGTCAGAAAAAGCCGATTGGTTGGAGGCTGTTCTGGCCTGCCCGGAGGGGATCGAACCCCCGACAACCTGCTTAGAAGGCAGGTGCTCTATCCAACTGAGCTACGGGCAGATTTGAAGCCGGAAGAAACCAAGAAAATCAACAACTTAGGCGTTGTTGTTTCCAGCCGGCAGCGGCGGATTCTACCCAGTTCCGTGTCTCGCGCAGCGCTCCGAAGCGCTTGCGCAAAGCCGTGCGTGGCCTGAAACGAAAAATGCACACAGTCCGTTGGGAACTGTGTGCATATCGATTTCTTTGGTCGGGGCGAAAGGATTCGAACCTTCGACCCTCTGGTCCCAAACCAGATGCGCTACCAGGCTGCGCTACACCCCGCCAAGCCTTCTATTCTAGCCCGGATATTTGCCCGGTCGGCGGGTTTCTCAGCGTTTCTCGTACTGCGTCTTGCCGAAAAGAATCTCGCGCTCCTTGTCGCCGGTGATCGGCTGGCGCAGGTCGGCCAGCACCTTCACGCCGCGCTGCACGGCGGGACGGGCGGCGATGCCGTCGAACCAGGCTTTCAGATGCGGGTAGTCGGTGAGCGTGATGCCCTGGTTTTCCCAGCTGCGCAGCCACGGGAAGATGGCGATGTCGGCAATGGAATAGGTCTTGCCGGCGATGAACTTGTTCTTGGCCAGCTGCTTGTCGATCACGCCGTAGATGCGCTTGGCCTCGTTGCTGTAGCGCTCGATGGCATAGGCGATCTTCTCGGGCGCGTACAGGCGGAAGTGGTGCGCCTGGCCCAGCATGGGGCCGACGCCGCCCATCTGGAACATGAGCCACTGCAGCACGTCGTAGCGTTCGCGGTCGCCCGTGGGCAAGAACTTGCCGGTCTTGCCGGCGAGGTACACGAGGATGGCGCCCGACTCGAACAGCGAGATCGGCTTGCCGTCCGGACCGTCGGGGTCGGTGATGGCAGGGATCTTGTTGTTGGGACTGATCCGCAGGAACTCGGGCGCGAACTGGTCGCCCTTGCCGATGTTCACCGGGTGCGCGTGGTACGGCAGGCCACACTCTTCGAGCATGACGTGAATCTTGTGGCCGTTGGGCGTGGGCCAGGAATAGACCTCGATGGGCGATGCGGACATGTCTCTTGCTCCGGTGGGTGTGATGCGAGCCGGCAGCTTATACGCGCAGGTTCAATCGCGCACCGCGCCGGGAATTCGCGCGATTCACCGCCCGCGTCAGGCCACCGCCGAGGCTTGCGAGAGGTGTTGATGAATCAGCGCCACCACGGCCGCGCCTTCGCCGATCGCGCCGCCCACGCGCTTGACCGAGCCCGAGCGCACGTCGCCCACGGCGAACACGCCCGACACGCTGGACTCGAGCGCGGTGGCCGGCCGCGCCGGAAAGCCGCCGCTCGCCGCGTCGCCCGTCTGCACGAAGCCGTGCTTGTCGACCGACACGCCGCAGCCTTCGAGCCACGAGGTCTCGGGCTCGGCACCCACGAAAAGAAAGATGTTGCGTGCGGGGCAGTCGTGTTCCGCATGCGTGGTGTGGCTGCGCCAGGTGGCACCGGTCAGGCCTTCGTCGGAACCGCCATGCAGGCGCACGAGTTCGGTGAACGGATGCAGCTCGATGTTGGGCGTGGCCTCGATGCGGTCGATGAGATAGCGCGACATGCTGGCCGCCAGCGACGGCCCGCGCACCAGCACGTTGACCTTGGCCGCATGGCGCGACAGGAACACCGCGGCCTGGCCCGCGGAGTTGCCGCCGCCGACCAGCGCCACTTCCTGCTGCGAGCAGATCCTGGCCTCGATGGCCGAAGCCCAGTACCAGATGCCGCGGCCCTCGAATTCGGCCAGCCGCGGCACCTCGGGGCGCCGGTAGCGCGCGCCGCTGGCCACGACGACGGTGCGCGCGTTGATCGTGCGGCCGTCGGCCAGCGCGATGCGCAGGCACCCGAGCGCGTTGTCGCGCGCGCAGTCCAGCGACAGCACCTTGGCCGGGATCAGCATCTCGACGCCGAACTTCTGCGCCTGCACGAAGGCGCGGCCCGCCAGCGCCTGCCCCGAGATGCCGGTCGGAAAGCCGAGGTAGTTCTCGATGCGCGCGCTGGCGCCGGCCTGCCCGCCGAAGGCGCGGCAGTCCAGCACGATCACGCGCAGCCCTTCGGAGGCCGCATACACCGACGTCGCCAGGCCCGCCGGGCCGGCGCCGACCACGGCCACGTCGTACAGGGCGTCGTGCTCGGCGGTGTCGAGCATGCCCAGGCATCGCGCCAGTCCTTCGTCCGTCGGGTTCACCAGCACCGAACCGTCGGGGCACACGGCCAGCAGATGGCCGGCGCCGTACTGCGCGAGCAGCGCGGCGGCGTCGGGGTCTTCATTGGCGTCGACCACGTGGTAGGGATAGCCGTTGCGCCGCAGAAAGTTTTCCAGCCGCGCCATGTCAGGCGACTGCGGCGCGCCGATGAGCACCGGCCCGCCGGCGCCGGACTCGATCAGCGCTACCCGACGCAAGATGAGTGCGCGCGTGATGCGCTCGCCCAGGTCGGCTTCGGCCACCAGCAACGCGCGCAGTTGCTGGGGCGAGACGAGCAGCGCTTCCACGTCCTCCTCGGCCTGGCCGTCGACCAGGGCAGGGCGGCCGCTCAACTGGCCGACTTCGGCCAGGAATTCACCCGGCCCCTGCCGCACGATGGGCACCACATGGCCGAGGCCGTCGCGTTGCGTGACGGCCACGACGCCCTTGAGCAGCACGAACATGCCGGGCCCGGTCTCGCCGGCGGTGAAGAGCCGGGTGCCGCGCGCAAATTGCTGCACGCTGCCGAAACGGGCAATGCGCGCAATCTCGGTGTCGCTCAGGACGGGAAAGGTCTGGTGGAGTCGGCTGGTGTCGGTGCCGTTTGCTTCGGTGGCCATGCGGTAAAGCTCCATGTCGCTTGCAGACCGCATTAGACGACCAAGTGGGGCCAGCGTGGCGTTCCATGCGATGTCGGCGCTGTAACCACCGTCATCCGCCTGCCATCTTCCTGACATGCACGCTTCATTCCACGTGCGCAGACTCCCTCGGCAGAAAGGGTTCCCCATGAAAGAACTGCCCAACCCGACGTTTCCGCTCTCGCAGCTCGGGCTGCGCGCGGCCTTGTGGCCTGCGCCCACGGTCGCCGCTGCCGCCGGTGCTTCCACCGCGGCCCGTGTGTCGGTGCCGCAGGCACCCGTCGTCATTCTTCCTCCGCCCGTCGAAGCCAGGCAGGGCATCACGGTCGGCTGGGCCCGCCACCTGGACGACGTGCGCGCAGCGCAGCGCCTGCGCTACGACGTGTTCGTCGGCGAAATGGGCGCCCGCGTCTCGTCGCCGCTGGCCGGCCACGACATCGACCTGTTCGACGACTTCTGCGAACACCTGCTGGTGCGCGACGAGCTGACCCAGCAGGTCGTCGGCACCTACCGCGTGCTCACGCCAGCGCAGGCCCGCCGCGTCGGCAGCACCTACAGCGACACCGAGTTCGACCTGACCCGCCTGCGCGACCTGCGCGAACGCATGGTCGAACTGGGCCGCAGCTGCGTGCACCACGAACATCGCCAAGGCGGGGTGATCCTCGCGCTGTGGGGCGCGCTGGCCGGCTTCATGCACCGCAACAAGCTGGACACGATGATCGGCTGCGCCAGCATTCCGATGTCACACAACGGCGTGACCAACGGCGACGCGGCGGCCAGCATCTGGCGCCAGGTGTCGGCCAAGCACATGGCGCCCATTCAGTACCAGGTGCAGCCACGCCTGCCGCTGCCGGTCGAACGGCTGGACAGCACGCTGGACGTGGAGCCGCCCGCGCTGATCAAGGGGTACCTGCGCCTGGGCGCCAAGGTGCTGGGCGCACCCGCCTGGGACCCGGACTTCAACGCCGCCGACCTGCCGATGCTGATGCGCATCGACGACCTGCCGGCGCGCTACCGCAAGCACTTCCTGGGCGCATGAAGCCCGCGGCCGTCCCGTCCAGCAACGGGCCGTCCGCATTGCCCCCGGGCATGATGGAGCCGCACAAGGGGCATGCGACAACGGGGGCGGATGCGTCACGAGGGTGTCATGAGAACGTCACAAACGATGTCGACACTGTCATATTTCCGCCTACGTGTGCTCCCGTGCCCCTTGCTCCAGAATCAGTCCCCATGCCATCCGCCCCCGCAGACCGGTCGCTTGCCGCCGCGGCGCCTACGTTCGCGCTGCTCGACCGCGACCACAGCATCCTCTCGTTCAATGAACGGGTGCTGGACTGGGCGCATCGGCGCGAGGTGCCGCTGATCGAGCGGCTGCGCTACCTGTGCATCGTGTCGTCGAACCTCGACGAGTTTTTCGAAGTGCGCGCCGCGCCGCACTTGATCGCGGGGAGCGCGGGCGACCACAAGGGCACCTACACGGTCGATTCGTTCGAGCGGCTGGCCGAGGCGGCGCACACGCTCGTGGCGCGCCAGTACGCGCTGTACAACGACGAGCTGATGCCGACCTTTGCCACCCACGGCATCCACATCATTTCGCACGGAGAGCGCAACCCGGCGCAGCGCAAGTGGGTCAGCGAGTATTTCGAGCGCGAGGTGCGCCCGCTGCTGATTCCGGTCGGGCTCGACCCGGCGCATCCGTTTCCGCAGGTGGCCAACAAGTCGCTGAACTTCATCGTGCGGCTGGGCGGCAAGGACGCCTTCGGGCGCGAAAACCCGATCCAGATCGTCAAGGTGCCGCGCGTGCTGCCGCGCCTGATCCGGATGCCGGCCAAGGTCTCCGACGGCAAGACGCTGTTCGTGGCGCTGTCGAGCGTGGTTCGCGCGCACCTGGCGAGCATGTTCGTGGGCCGCGAGGTGGGCGACTTCTCGCAGTTCCGCGTCACGCGGCATTCCGACCTGGCGGTGGACGAGGAAGACGTGAAGAACCTGCGCACCGCGTTGCGCCAGGGCCTGCAGCACCGCCACTACGGGCAGGCCGTGCGACTGGAAGTGTCGGCAAGCTGCGCCGAATCGCTCGCGAGCTTTCTGCTGGCGCAGTTCAACCTGCCGCCGCAGTCGCTGTACCGCGTGCACGGCCCGGTCAACCTGGCGCGGTTCACGCAGCTGGCCGACCTGCTCGAAGAGCCGCAGCTGCGCTTTGCGCCGTACCCCGCGTCGTACCCCGTCACGCTGTCGCCTTCGCAGTCGTTCTTCGAGCGGCTGCAGCGCAGCGACGTGCTGATCCACCAGCCCTTCGAGAGCTTCGACGGCGTGCTCGCGTTCCTGCGCGAGGCGGTGCTCGACCCGCAGGTGCTGGCCATCAAGCAGACGATCTACCGCACCGGTGCGGACTCGGAGCTGATGGACCTGCTGCGCGAGGCGGTGCGCCGCGGCAAGGAAGTCACGGTGGTGGTGGAGCTGAAGGCGCGCTTCGACGAAGAGGCCAACATCAACTGGGCCGAAATGCTCGAGTCGATCGGCGCGCAGGTGGTGTACGGCGTGGTCGGCCTGAAGACGCACGCCAAGATGCTGCTGGTGACGCGCCGCGAGGGCAAGCAGATGCGCCGCTACGGCCATCTGTCCACCGGCAACTACAACCCGCGCACCGCCAGGCTCTACACCGACATCAGCCACCTCACGGCCGACCCGATGCTGACGGCCGACATGGAGGCCGTGTTCGTGCACCTGGCCAGCCAGAGCCGGCTGCCCAAGCTCAACCGCATGTGGCTGGCGCCGTTCGACCTGCACAAGAACATCGTGGCGCAGATCGATGCGCTGGGCCTTGCCGCCGTGGCCGGCCAGGCCACGCGCATCGTGGCCAAGATGAATGCGCTGACCGACGAGGAAATCATCGGCGCGCTGATCCGTGCGGGGCAGAAGGGCGTGAAGATCGACCTGATCGTGCGCGGCGCTTGCACGCTGCCCGCGCAGGTGCCGGGATTGACCGACAACATCCGCGTGCGCTCGGTGATCGGGCGCTTCCTGGAGCATTCGCGGGTCTTCTATTTCCGCAACGGCGAAGACGAGTCGCTGTACCTGTCCAGCGCCGACTGGATGAACCGCAACATGATGCGGCGCATCGAGCTCGCCTGGCCGGTCACCGACCCGGGCCTGCGCCAGCGGCTGATCGACGAATGCCTGGTGGCGTACCTGCACGACGGGCGCGACGCTTGGGACCTGGGCGCGGACGGCACCTACACGCGCGTGGACCGCGACACGCATCCGGGCGAGGAGGGCGCCTCGCGAGCCATCGAGGCGCATGGCGCGCAGGCCGCGCTCATGAACCGCTACGCATCCAGAGGGCATCTGCGTGATGCATCCAACAACTGACGACCGAAAGACGATGACCATGGACTTGATCTTCTGGCGCCACGCCGAAGCCGAGGACTGGACCGAGGGTTGCGACGACATGCAACGCTCGCTCACCGCACGCGGCGAGAAGCAGGCCAAGCGCATGGCCAGCTGGCTCGACCGGCAACTGCCCGATGGCACCCGCATCATCTGCAGCCCCGCGCGCCGCTGCGAGCAGACGGCTCTGGCGCTGGGCCGCAAGTTCAAGCTGCGGGAAGAACTGTCGCCCGAGACCACGCCCGAGGCGCTGCTCGGCGCGGCGGGCTGGCCCGGCGGCAAGTCGGTGGTGCTGATGATCGGCCACCAGCCCTCGGTGGGGCAGGCGATTTCGCTGCTGCTGGGCCTCAAGCAGGACAGTTGCCCGGTGCGCAAGGGCGCGCTGTGGTGGATCCGCACGCGCGAACGCGACGGCGACGTGCAGACCGTCGTGGTGACGGTGCAGTCGCCCGAGCTGCTCTAGCCTTCTTCGCTCAGGCTCCGTTGAGCTCCACGCGCCAGCTGCTGGTCTTCTGCCAGGCCAGCACCTCCTCGCGCAGCAGGTGGGCCGACTGCGGATAGGCCTCCGCCCAGTCGGGTGCGCACACGATCGTGAAGGCCCGTGCGCCCAGTGCCGCGAGGTGCAGCGCCCGCGGATCGGGGTCGCGGCGCGCGTGGCAAAGAATGAGCGCCAGGCGCAGCGACAGCAGCTGCATGACGAAGGTCTCGTCGTCCAGCGCCGCCTCCAGCTTGCGCAGCTTGCCGCGCTGGCCCAGCACCAGTTGCGCCAGCGCATGCATTTCGTTCACCGCGAACCCGGGCGCGTCGGTGTTGTCGAGGATGTAGGCGCCGTGCTTGTGATAGTCGCTGTGCGAAATCTGCGTGCCAATTTCATGCAGCTGCGCCGCCCAGCCCAGCTTGCGCAGCGCGCGGCCCGCGCGGTTGGCCGTGCTGCCGCCGCGCGCGGCGGGTGCCAGCTGCACGAACAGCGCCGCGGCCGTGTCGCCCACGCGCCTGGCTTGCGCCGCATCGACGGCGAAGCGGTTGGCCAGGCGCGCCACCGTGGCGGTGCGCATGTCGGCCACGCTGTCGTCGCGTTCCAGCAGTTCATAGAGCACGCCGTGGCGCAGCGCGCCCTGGGCGACCTTCATTTCCTCGATGCCGAGCAGGTCGAACACCGCGCGCAGCACGCTCACGCCCCCGCCGATGACGGCCTTGCGGTCGTCGCGCATGCCTTCGATGCGCAGCTTGTCGGCGCTGCCAGCCTTCAGCAGGCGGTCGAGCAGCCAGTCGAGGCCTTCGCGCGTGACCTTGCCGGGCTCGGCACCGGAAGCCGCCAGCACGTCGCCGACCGCGCCGATGGTGCCGGAGGCGCCGTACGCCACGTCCCACTGGTCGCGGGTGTAGCTGGCGAGCGCGTCGTCCAGCACCGCCTTGGCGGCCACTTCGGCGGCGCGGAATGCTGCGGGCGTGAACAGGCCTTCGCTGAAGTGCTTCATCGACCAGGCGACGCTGCCGACGCGGTACGACTCCATGCGGTCGGCCACCAAGGCCTGGCCGATGATCATTTCAGTGGAGCGCCCGCCGATGTCGACCACCAGCCGGCGTTCGCTGTCCGAGGCGTCGGTGTGCGGCAGCATGTGCGCCACGCCCTGGTAGATCAGTCGCGCTTCTTCCCGGCCGGGGATCACGTCGATGCCGAAGCCCAGGATGGTGCGTGCGCGCAACAAGAACTCTTCGCGGTTGCGCGCTTCGCGCAGCGTTTGCGTGGCCACGGCCCTCACTTGCGAGCGCTTGAAGCCGGCCAGGCGTTCGCCGAAGCGGGCGAGGGCGTCCCAGCCGCGCTGCATGGCTTCGGTCGTCAGGTTGCGCGCGCTGTCCAGGCCGTTGCCCTGGCGCACGGTTTCCTTGAGGTATTCGGTGCGGTGGATCTGGCCGTGGTCGACCTGTCCGATTTCGAGCCTGAAGCTGTTCGAGCCCAGGTCGACTGCTGCGAGGCGGGTGCCGTTTTGCATGTTGTTCTGATGAAGAAGGCGGGTGCCCTGGAGTTCGATCGTAGCGCCATGACAGCGCGTGCGGCCTCCCGTTTTCGCGCAGCGGCGAGGCTCGCAAGGCTAGGCGCGGCGCATGACGGTTGTGTGACAGCGTCACATGCGCCACGGGGTGAATCAGGGCATTTTCCCTCGACAGCGGGGTGTCACACCGATGTCACACAAGGTTTTTAGAGTCCGTGCCAAGCCCTCAAGGGACTACTTCTTACTTCTAAAGGAAGCTTCATGAAAACGACGTTCAAATTTGCAACCGCCGGCCTGCTGGCCGCGATGTTCACCATTCCCGCCTTCGCACAGGACGTGACCGGCGCCGGCGCCAGCTTCCCCGCACCGCTGTACGCCAAGTGGGCTTCGGACTTCAACAAGGCCACCGGCGTCAAGATCAACTACCAGTCGGTCGGCTCGGGTGCCGGCCTGAAGCAAATCGAAGCCAAGACCGTCGATTTCGGCGCTTCCGACGCTCCCCTGAAGGACGACGAACTGCAGGCCAAGGGCCTGATGCAGTTCCCCACCGTCATCGGCGGCGTGATTCCCGTGGTCAACATCCAGGGCATCAAGCCCGGCGAGCTGAAGCTCAACGGCCAGGTGCTGGGCGACATCTACCTCGGCAAGATCACCAAGTGGAACGACCCCGCCATCAAGGCGCTGAACGGTTCGCTGGCCCTGCCTGACGCTGCCATCGCCCCGGTTCGCCGCGCCGACGGTTCGGGCACCAGCTTCCTGTTCACCAACTACCTGAGCAAGGTCAACGCCGAATGGAAGACCAAGGTCGGCGAAGGCACGGCCGTGAACTGGCCCACCGGCGCGGGCGGCAAGGGCAACGAAGGCGTCGCCGCCTTCGTGAACCGCCTGCCCAACTCGATCGGCTACGTCGAGTACGCCTACGTCAAGCAGAACAAGATGACCTACGCCCAGCTGCAGAACGCCGCCGGCAACTTCGTCTCGCCCGAAGACACCGCCTTCAAGGCCGCCGCCGCCGGTGCCGACTGGAACAAGAGCTTCTACCAGGTGCTGACCAACCAGGCTGACAAGGGCGCATGGCCCATCACCGGTGCCACCTTCATCCTGCTGCACAAGGTGCAGGACAAGCCGGCCAACGCGACCACCGTGCTGAAGTTCTTCGACTGGGCCTACAAGAGCGGCGACAAGACGGCCGACGACCTCGACTACGTGCCGATGCCTGACGCCGTGAAGGCCACCATCGCCAAGGCATGGGGCGATGTGAAGGACGCGTCGGGCAAGGCCGTCGCGTTCAAGTAAATCCAACCATCAGTCCAGACCGGCGCGCCCATGAGCAACTCCTCGCTCAAGGACGCGCCGCTTTCGTCTTTGCCGGAGCGACCTGTGTCATCCACCTTTCCCACCGCTGCCACCTCGCTCGACCTCTCGGCCGAGCGCGGTCGCGCCACCGCCCCACCGCCGCCCGTGAAGGCACCGCGTTCCGGCCCCATGGCCGACCGCCTGTTCGGCTGGGCCGCCAAGGGCGCCGCGCTGCTGACGCTCGCGATGCTCATCGGCATCCTGCTGTCGCTGATCGTCGGCGCCTGGCCCGCCATTTCGAAGTACGGCCTCGGCTTTCTCACCAACAGCACGTGGGACCCGGTGAAGGAGGAGTACGGCGGCCTGGTCATGATCTACGGCACGCTGGCCACCTCGTTCATCGCGCTGGTGATCGCCGTGCCGGTGAGCTTCGGCATTGCGCTGTTCCTGACCGAACTCTCGCCCAACTGGCTCAAGCGCCCGCTGGGCACTGCCATCGAGCTGCTGGCCGCCGTGCCGTCCATCGTGTACGGCATGTGGGGCCTGCTGGTGTTCGGGCCGATCCTGTCGACCTGGGTGCAGCAGCCGCTGCAGAAGCTGCTCGCCGGGGTGCCGTACCTCGGCGCGCTGGTGTCCGGCCCGCCCGTGGGCATCGGCATCCTGTCGGCCGGCATCATCCTGGCGATCATGATCATTCCGTTCATCGCCTCGGTGATGCGCGACGTGTTCGAAGTGACGCCGCCGCTGCTCAAAGAGTCGGCCTACGGCCTCGGCTCGACCACCTGGGAAGTCGTTTCCAAGGTGGTGCTGCCGTACACCAAGGCCGGCGTGATCGGCGGCATCATGCTCGGCCTGGGCCGGGCGCTGGGTGAAACGATGGCGGTCACCTTCGTGATCGGCAACATGAACCAGCTCAACTCGCTGTCGGTGTTCGAGGCTGCCAACAGCATCACCTCGGCACTGGCCAACGAATTCGCCGAAGCTGGCGCAGGCCTGCACCAGGCCGCGCTGATGTACCTCGGCCTCGTGCTGTTCTTCATCACCTTCGTCGTGCTGACGCTCTCGAAGGTGCTGCTGGCGCAGATGAAGAAGAGCGAAGGGACCAAGTCGTGAGTACTGCTCAAAACCTGATGAACGCACAGGCGCTGGCCGAAACGCGCCAGGCCCGGTTTGCTTCCCGCAACCGCGTCAACAAGATCGCGCTCACGCTGTCGCTCGCCGCGATGGTGTTCGGCGTGTTCTGGCTGGTGTGGATCCTGTGGGAAACGCTGCGCTTGGGGCTAGGCGGGCTGGCGCTCGCCACCTTCACCGAAATGACACCGCCGCCGAACGAGATGGGCGGTATCGCCAACGCGATCTTCGGCTCGTTCGTGATGGTGGCGCTGGCCACCTTCGTGGGCACGCCGATCGGCATCATGGCCGGCATCTACCTGGCCGAATACAACACCAAGGGCTGGCTTGCCTCGGTCACGCGCTTCGTCAACGACATCCTGCTGTCAGCGCCGTCGATCGTGATCGGCCTGTTCGTTTACGCCGTGGTGGTGGCCTACTTCAAGACCTTCTCGGGCCTGGCCGGTGCGCTGGCGCTCGCGCTGATCGTGATTCCGGTGGTGATCCGCACCACCGAGAACATGCTGCAGCTGGTGCCGCCGGGCCTGCGCGAAGCCGCCTACGCACTGGGTGCGCCGAAGTGGAAGGTCATTCTGAGCATCACGCTGCGCGCCGCACGCGCCGGTGTGGTCACGGGCATCCTGCTGGCCGTGGCGCGCATCGCGGGTGAAACCGCGCCGCTGCTCTTCACCGCGCTGAACAACCAGTTCTGGACCGCCGACGTGAGCCAGCCGATGGCCAGCCTGCCGGTCACGATCTTCAAGTTCGCGATGAGCCCGTACGAGAACTGGCAAAAGCTGGCCTGGGCCGGCGTGTTCCTGATCACCGTCGCCGTGCTCGCCCTCAACATCCTGGCGCGTGTGCTGACGCGCAACAAACACTGAAGAAGAAGCTTTCATGCCAACCACCGTCGCACCCCAAATGTCGCGCTCGAAGCTCTCGGTCAAGGACCTGAACTTCTACTACGGCAAGTTCCACGCGCTCAAGGGCATCAACCTCGAGATTCCCGAGAACAAGGTCACGGCCTTCATCGGCCCGTCGGGCTGCGGCAAGTCGACCTTGCTGCGCACCTTCAACCGCATGTTCGAGCTGTACCCGGAGCAGCGTGCCGAAGGCACGATCGCCCTGGACGGCGAGAACCTGCTCACGTCCAAGCAGGACGTGGCACTGATCCGCGCCAAGATCGGCATGGTCTTCCAGAAGCCCACGCCGTTCCCGATGTCGATCTACGACAACATCGCCTTCGGCGTGAAGCTGTTCGAGAGCCTCTCGGCCAGCGACATGGACGACCGTGTCGAATGGGCACTGAAGAAGGCCGCCCTGTGGACCGAAGTGCGCGACAAGCTGCAGCAGAGCGGCTCGGGCCTCTCTGGCGGGCAGCAGCAGCGCCTGTGCATTGCGCGCGGCATCGCGATCAAGCCCGAAGTGCTGCTGCTCGACGAACCCTGCTCGGCGCTGGACCCGATCTCGACCGCGAAGATCGAGGAGCTGATCGCCGAGCTGAAAAACGAGTACACCGTGGTCATCGTGACCCACAACATGCAGCAGGCCGCCCGCTGCAGCGACTACACCGCATACATGTACCTGGGCGACCTGATCGAGTTCGGCGCGACGGAACAGATGTTCTTCAAGCCGCAGCGCAAGGAGACCGAGGACTACATCACCGGCCGTTTCGGCTAAGGAGACAACCATGACTGAAAAACATTTGTCCAGCCAGTTCGACAGCGAACTCAACGGCGTCTCGTCGCGCGTGATGGAGCTCGGCGGCATGGTCGAGTCGCAGATCCACACGGCCGTGTACGCGCTGCTGCAGTTCGACGTGGAAGCCGCCGACCGCGTGATGGAAACGGAGAACCGCGTCAATGCAATGGAGATCGACATCGACCGCGAGCTCTCCTCGATCATTGCGCGACGCCAGCCGACGGCACGCGACCTGCGCCTGCTCATCGCCATCAGCAAGACCACCGCCAACCTGGAGCGCGTGGGCGACGAGGCCAACAAGATCGCGCGCATGGTCAAGTCGATCATCGAGAGCGGTTCGGCCCGGGCCTTGCCCACCACCGAGCTGCGCATTGCGGCCGACCTGGCCTCGGGCCTGCTGCGCAAGGCGCTCGACGCCTTCGCGCGCCTGGACACGGCCGCCGCGGTGTCGATCCTGAAGGACGACGACCTGATCGACAAGGAGTTCGACGGCTTCGTGCGCAAGCTGGTCACCTACATGATGGAAGACCCGCGCACCATCTCCGCCAGCCTGGACCTGCTGTTCCTGGCCAAGGCGATCGAACGCATCGGCGACCACGCCAAGAACATTGCCGAATTCATCATCTACATCGTCAAGGGCGCCGATGTGCGGCACACTTCGATGCAGGAAATCGAGTCCGCGCTCCTGTAACGGCGGCGGCAAGACTCCCTCAAATAGCATGAAGAAACCCCGAGTCCTGATCGTCGAAGACGAGTCCTCGATCGCCGAGCTGATCGCCGTCAACCTGCGCCACAACGGCTTCGAGCCGATCTGGTCGGAAGACGGCGCGGCAGCCCAGCGCGAGATCGACGCGCTGCTGCCGGACCTGATCCTGCTCGACTGGATGCTGCCGGGCCAGAGCGGCCTGCAACTCGCGCGCCAGTGGCGCAAGGATCCGCGCACCAAGGCCATTCCGATCCTGATGCTGACGGCGCGCGGCGACGAACCCGACAAGGTGGCCGGCCTGGACGCCGGTGCCGACGACTACATCACCAAGCCCTTTTCCACGCAGGAAATGCTGGCGCGCATCCGGGCGGTGCTGCGCCGCCGGGCGCCGGAAGTGGTCACGGAGCGGGTGGAGATCGGCGAGCTCGCACTCGACACCTCCACGCACCGCGTGACCTGGCAGGGCGGCGCGCTGAAGGTCGGGCCAACCGAGTTCAAGCTGCTGGCCTACCTGATGCAGCATGCCGAGCGCGTGCACAGCCGGGCGCAACTGCTCGACAAGGTGTGGGGCGACCACGTCTACATCGAGGAACGCACGGTCGACGTGCACGTCAAGCGCCTGCGCGAATCGCTGGGCGCGGCCGCACCGATGGTGGAAACCGTCCGCGGCGCGGGCTATCGCCTGACGGCCCAGGTCACGGTCTGAGCGCCGTGCCGTCGGCGCCGCCCGATGGCAGGCGCGGATAATCGCCCGCCATGCCTTTTCGCATTGCTACTTTTTTAATAGCGTCTCTCGCAATGGCGACGGGCGCTATCGTTGTTTTCGGCTGGACATACGGTTGGCTGGGTGCGTGGGTGGGCGCTGTGCTCTGGCTGGCGCTGGACGCCTGGCGCGCCGAGCGGCTGCTGCAGGTGCTGCGTAACGACGCAGCGGGCCTGCCGACGCGCGGACCGGGTGTGTGGGGCGAGCTGTCGGAGCGCATCCGCAAGCTGCTGCGCGAGCGCGAGCAGCAGACCCGCCAGGCCGAAGACCGGCTGCAGGAGTTTCTGGCGGCGATCCAGGCCTCGCCCAACGGCGTGGTGCTGCTCGACGAACAGGGCCGCATCGAGTGGTGCAACCAGACGGCGGCAGCCCAGTTCGGCATCGACGCCGAGCGCGACCTGGCGCAACACCTGGCAAACCTGGTGCGCGATCCGGCCTTCGTGGCCTACCTGGCCTCGTGGAACTACAGCCGCGACGTGGTCATCGACGCGCCGGGCATCGGGCATCACGCGCACCAGCGCGGGCATGCGATGCGGCTGTCGGTGCAGGTGCATCCCTATGCCGGAAACCGCCGCATGCTGCTCACGCGCGATATCACGGCACTGGAGCAGGCCGAGGCGATGCGGCGCGACTTCGTGGCCAACGTGTCGCATGAAATCCGCACGCCGCTGACCGTGCTGGCCGGTTTTGTCGAAACGCTGCAGAACCTGCCGCTCGATGCGGACGAACGCATGCGCTACCTGTCGCTGATGGGGCAGCAGTCGCACCGCATGGAAACGCTGGTGAACGACCTGCTGACGCTGTCGCGGCTGGAAGGCAGCGCGGCGCCTTCGGGCAACCAGTGGATCCGCATTCGCGCGCTGCTTGCGCACTGCGAGGACGAAGGGCGCGGGCTCTCCGGCCGGCTGGCGCCGCTGGGGCACCGGCTGTCTTTCACCATCGACGCGGAGTCCGAGGTGTCGGGCGCGCCGACCGAGCTGCAAAGCGCCATGTCGAACCTGCTGAGCAACGCCATCCGCTACACGCCGGGCGGCGGCGAGGTGGCCGTGAGCTGGCGCGTGCTGCCCGACGGGCGCGGCGAATACGCCGTGAAGGACACGGGCCCGGGCATTGCCGCGGAGCACATTCCGCGGCTGACCGAGCGCTTCTACCGCATCGACCGCAGCCGTTCGCGCGAGACGGGCGGCACGGGGCTGGGCCTGGCGATCGTGAAGCACATCGCGCAGCGGCACGGCGCAGAGTTGCGCATCGAAAGCACCGTGGGCAAGGGCTCGCGCTTCGCGCTGCTGTTTCCGTCCGCGCGCGTGCGTGAAGCGCGCGTGCTGGTCAGGTAGCCGGCGGGGCGTTTCAGGCCGGCCGCTGCGCCATCGTGCGGCGCAGCAGCGCGATGAACATCAACGCCGTCAATGCCAGCGCGCCGGCGCTCATGACCCAGAACGCCAGCGGCGACTGCATAGCCGGCCAGGGGCCAATGCCTCGGTAGGCCAGCAGGTAGCTGCCGCCCAGCCCCAGGCCCCATAGCATGGCGCAGTAGATGAGCAGCGGCGCCAGCGTCACGCGGTAGCAGCGCAGCACGAACACGCAGAGCGTCTGCACGGCGTCCGACAGGTGGAAGGCCGCCACGGGCAGCAGCAATGCGGCGGCCAGCGCCACCACCGCGGGGTTGTCCGAATACACGTTGGCGAGCTGCGAGCGCAGCGCAACCATCACCCCCGCGAACAGCAGCGCGCACAGCACCGTCAGCTCGAACCCCAGCCGGCAGACGTGTCTGGCCTTGGCCGTATCTCCCGCGCCGAGCCAGAAGCTCACGCGCGCGCTGGTCGCGATGGACAGCGACAGCGGCACCATGTAGGCCACCGCCATCAGGTTGGCGGCGATCTGGTGCGCGGCGGCCGCGGCTGTGCCGAGGCGGGCGATGAACAGCGCCATCAGCGTGAACGAGGTCACCTCCACCAGCACCGCCAGTCCTGCGGGCACGCCCATGCGCGCGAAGTGGCGGATCGTGTGCCAGTCGGGTGCCTCCAGGCGTTCCCACAGCCTGTAGCCGCGGTACAGGGGGCTGCTGCGCAGCAGCCAGACCGCGCAGCCCAGCATGGCCCAGTTGACGCACAGCGTCGCCCACCCGCAGCCCACGAGGCCCATGGCCGGCACGCCCGCGCCACCGAAGGTGAACCACACCGACAGCGGCAGCTTCACCAGCAGCGAGCCCAGCTGCAGCCACGTCACGAGCTGTGGCTTGCCCAGGCTCTGGTTGAGCGTGCTGAACAGGCGAAACAGCAGGGCGGGCGCCAGGCCGAAGGCCAGCACGATGAGGTAGGCCTCGACCTCGCCGCGCATCTCGGCCGGCACCTGGGTCCACCGGAGCACGGCACCGGGCGACAGCAGCACCGCCATGCCGACCACGATGGCGATGCCGGCAAGGTACAGCGATTGGCGCACCGAACGGCCCACCTCCGCGCCGCGACCGCCGCCGTGCAGCTCCGCCCAGATCGGCAACAGCGCCTGCAGCACCCCCATCAGCGACACGTACACGCTGATGAACACGGCCGCGCCGACCGACAGGGCAGCCAGTGCGTTTTCGGAATAGCGGCCCGCGATGATGGTGTCGGTCACGCCGAAGGCCATCACGGCCAACTGGCCGACCAGCACGGTGCCGGCGTGCCGCGCGATCAGGCCCCGTTCGCCACTCACTGCGGCGGGATCTTCTGGTACAGAAGCAGGTCGTCCGCCGCGCTGCTGGGGCGGCGCAGCGTGCCGGCAAAGCGCCACTGGTCGAACGGAATGATGGTGTGCAGCCGCTCGATGGTCTCGGGGCTGGCCAGCAGCCACGGGCAGTTGTTGTCCAGCAGCAGCGGCTTGACGTCGAGCTGGCCGTGGTGGCGCAGCGCCGCGATGTGCGCACGGCTCAGGGCCAGCTCGGCCACGCAGCCGTTTCGACCGACGCGCTGGACCACGGCGTCGACCTGCGGCACGTAGCTGCGCGCGTAGTCGATCGGCGGCAGCCAGAGCGTCATGAGCAGCATCCAGCACAACGCGGTGCCGCCGGCCGGCAGCACCAGCGTCTTCCACAGTGCCGCACGGTGGCGCCCGGTGCGCCAGCGCACCAGCCAGCACCAGGCAATGGTCGCGGCCACCGCCAGCACGACGGCAATCAGAGAGAACTCGGGCACGAACCCCGGCACCAGGCGGGC
This sequence comes from Variovorax sp. AC103, assembly GCF_979254005.1. Classification (NCBI taxonomy): domain Bacteria; kingdom Pseudomonadati; phylum Pseudomonadota; class Betaproteobacteria; order Burkholderiales; family Comamonadaceae; genus Variovorax; species Variovorax sp. AC103. Next base: position 255,958 of record NZ_CEEDFC010000004.1, read on the forward strand.
CACGCTGGCGGCCGGCTTGGGCGGCACGCCGGTCTGCATCGCGATCCAGTAGATCCAGCCCAGCACGGCCAGGCCGCTGAAGAACAGCACGTTGAACCAGTCGATCAGCGCTGCCGCGCTGCGCCGGAAAGTGGGCAGGGCGAAGGCGGCGAGCGTGGCGAAGGCGGGCAGGGCCAGCAGCAGCGAGCGGTCCGAGAAGTCGGTGGTCCAGGTGGCGGCCAGCGGCACCAGCGCGAACCAGAACGGCAGGGCGACATGGCGTGCCGTGAGCTGGCGCCGCCACCGCCACAGCGTCCAGAGGGCCAGCGGCCAGACCGGCCAGGTGAACCACAGCAGCAGCTTGGCCTGGCTGCGCACGTCGCCGAGCAGCGAGCCGCCGGTCATGGTGATCTTCCAGGTCGGCAGCTTCAGGGCGAACACCAGCACGGCGGCCAGCACGGTGACGCCGACCACCGTGAGGAAGGCGCCACGCGTGTAGCCGGGGCCGCTGTCGTCTTCGCTGAACGTGTCCTTGGCGAGGCGCGCGGCCACGAGTCGGCGCTCGTAGGCGATGTAGAGCGCGCTCCCGATGGCCAATGCCAGGCCGACGGTGGGTGCGCCGCTCAGCGTGACGCCGAGCGTGCCCACGACCAGGGCGGTCACCGGGCCGGTCCGGCGGTAGGGCAAGGCGGCAACGCCGTAGAACAGGTACGAGGCGAAGAACAACTGCGCCAGCGCGGGCGTGGTTTCATGGCCGAGCTGGGCCAGGCCGAGGCAGGCAATCAGCGCGAGCAGGCCGCCGTCGGCAATGGCGCGCGCATAGTCGGTCGGGCGTGCCTCGCCGCCGAAGGCGAAGGCCACGGGCTGCGCGCGCGCGGTGCGGGCCAGGTAGTACACGGCGTACCAGGTGGCGGTGAACGCGCCCCACAGCAGGAACGCGAACACGATGCGCACGGCCAGGTCGGGGTTCAGCCACGAGGGGGCGATCTTGATGGCGAGGGCGCCGATCCAGTAGGGGACCAGCGCGGGCGTTTCCGGGCGCAGGCCCAGCAGCATCGGGTCGAACCAGCGCGCGATGCCTTCGGCGGTGTGGGCCAGCTCGGCCATGTAGCCGAAGGCGGTGATGTCCGCGCTCTTCCAGGGGCCCCGGCCGACCAGGCCCGGCAGCAGATAGGCCGCGCACAGCAGGAGCAATGCGATGCGCGGGAGACGACGCACGGCATTCTGGGCAACGATGGCGGGGGTGGGCTGGTTCAAGTGGCGAAAAGCAGGAGTCGGAAAGAAAAAGGGCAGCGCGGTAAACCGGGCTGCCCTCGACGCACAAGCGCGTGCTTTACTTCGAAGCAGTGCCGGTGGTCTTGCCGAAGCGGTTGCGGAACTTCTCGACGCGACCGCCCATGTTGTCGACCGACTTTTGCGTGCCGGTGTAGAACGGGTGCGATTCGCTCGTGGTGTCGAGCTTGAACAGGGGCAGCTCGCGGCCGTCGTCGGTCTTGCCCATTTCCTTGGTGTTCGCGCACGAACGGGTCACGAACTTGAAGCCGTTCGACATGTCGACGAACAGGATGTCGCGGTAATTGGGGTGGATGCCTTCTTTTGCCATGGTGTTTCCTTTTGCGCTGTTGGAATCAATGCGCGGTCGATGCGAGAGCCACCAGCATGCCAGTCGTCTGGCGCGCTGCCCCAGGCAAGCTGGGGAGGCCGGGCCAAGCTGCCCAGCCGCACTTTTCGCGGAGCCCATGATTATCGCATACTGCCCCATTTTCGAGCAAACCGAGGCGCTTCCATGACTTCCAGACCCCTGCGCGCCGGCCTCGTCGGCTATGGTTTTGCCGGCCAGACCTTCCATGCCCCGGTGCTTTCCGCCGTGCCGGGGCTCGAACTGGCCGCCGTGGCCAGTTCGCAGCCGCACAAGGTCCACGCCGACTGGCCGGGCGTGGCCGTGGTGCCCGACGTGGCAGCGCTCGTGGCCCGGGCGGACATCGACCTGGTCGTGGTGGCAACGCCGAATGCCGAGCACTTTCCGGTCGCGAGGGCGGCACTGGAGGCCGGGAGGCATGTGGTGGTGGACAAGCCCTTCACCCTCGACGTGACGCAGGCCCGGGCGCTGGAGGCATTGGCGCGGAGCCACCACCGTGTGCTGAGCGTCTACCAGAACCGGCGTTTCGACGCCGATTTCCTGACGCTGAAAGACGTTGTGGCCAGCGGGGAGCTGGGCCGACCTGTGTACTTCGAGTCGCATTTCGACCGCTTCCGGCCCGAAGTGAAGGTGCGCTGGCGCGAGCAGGCCGTGCCGGGTTCGGGCCTCTGGGTGGACCTGGGCGCCCACCTGGTCGACCAGGCCGTGCAGCTGTTCGGCCGGCCCGACGCGCTCCAGCTCGACACCGCCGTCCTGCGCGACGGCGCCGTGGTCGAAGACTACTTTCACGCCGTGCTGCGCTATGACAGCGGGCCGCATGCACCCTTGCGCGTGGTGCTGCATTCGACCACGCTGGCCGCGCATGCCGCGCCGCGCTACATCCTTCACGGCACGCGCGGGAGCTACGTCAAGCACGGCGTCGATACGCAGGAAGATGCGCTGCGCGCCGGCCACCGGCCGCCGTCCGAAGGGTGGGGCGCCGATCCGCTCGACGGCGAACTCACGCTGATCGGCAGCGACGGGGCCGCCAGCACGCGGGCCGTGCCGACGCGCCCGGGCAACTATGCGGACTACTACGCCGCGGTGCGCGACGCGATCCTCGGCCAGGGGCAGAACCCGGTGCCGCCGGAGCAGGCGGTCGCGCTGATGGAACTGCTGGACATCGGTCGCCAGAGCGCCCATGAGGGCCGCGCGATCTGCATCGCGCGCCCATGAAAAAAGCGCGTTGACCCGTGAGGGCCAACGCGCTTTTGCGACAGAGCGTGGTGCTCAGCCGCCGCGACGCATCATGTCGAAGAACTCGACATTGGTCTTGGTCGCCTTCATGTTCTTGAGCATCAGCTCCATCGACTCGATCTCGTCCATGTTGTACATGAGCTGACGCAGGATGCGGGTCTTCTGCAGGATCTCGGGCGCCAGCAGCAGCTCTTCGCGGCGCGTGCCGCTGCGGTTGAGCTGGATCGACGGGAACACGCGCTTTTCGTACAGGCGGCGGTCGAGGTGGATTTCGGAGTTGCCGGTGCCCTTGAACTCTTCGAAGATCACTTCGTCCATACGGCTGCCGGTGTCGATCAGCGCGGTGCCGATGATGGTCAGCGAGCCGCCTTCTTCCACATTGCGCGCGGCGCCCAGGAAGCGCTTGGGGCGTTGCAGTGCGTTGGAGTCCACGCCGCCGGTCAGCACCTTGCCCGAGGAGGGCACGACGTTGTTGTAGGCGCGGGCCAGGCGGGTGATCGAGTCGAGCAGGATCACCACGTCCTTCTTGAGTTCGACCAGGCGCTTGGCGCGCTCGATCACCATTTCGGCGACGTGCACGTGGCGCGCTGCGGGCTCGTCGAAGGTCGAAGCAATGACTTCGCCCTTCACCGTGCGCTGCATTTCGGTCACTTCTTCAGGGCGCTCGTCCACGAGCAGCACCATCATGTGCACGTCGGGGTAGTTGGCGCTGATTGCGTGGGCGATGTGCTGCATCATCACCGTCTTGCCGCTCTTGGGCGGCGCCACGAGCAGGGCGCGCTGGCCCTTGCCGATGGGGGCGATGATGTCGATGATGCGGCCCGTGATGTTCTCTTCGCCCTTGACGCCGTCGCGTTCCAGCTTCATCTGTTCCTTGGGGAACAGCGGCGTCAGGTTTTCGAACATCACCTTGTGCTTGTTCTGCTCGGGCGGACCGTCGTTGACCTTGTCGAGCTTGGTCAGCGCGAAGTAGCGTTCGCCGTCCTTGGGCGTGCGCACTTCACCTTCGATCATGTCGCCGGTGTGCAGGTTGAAGCGGCGCACCTGGCTGGGCGAGATGTAGATGTCGTCCGTGCTGGCCGTGAAGCTGGTGTCGGGGCTGCGCAGAAAGCCGAAGCCGTCGGGCAGGATTTCGAGCACACCGTCGGCGAAGACCTGTTCGCCCGCCTTTGCGCGCTTCTTGATGATCGCGAACATCAGCTCCTGCTTGCGCATGCGGCCGACGTTTTCGATTTCAAGCGCTTCAGCTTGCTTGAGGACTTCAGACACGTGGAGTGCCTTGAGTTCGTTTAAGTGCATGGAATGACCCCTCGCGGGGTAATCGAACGGAAAACGGGGGGAGGTTGAATGTGAAGCGAGAACTGCTTCACTAACCGGGGAACTCGAACCGGTTGCCTGGAAGGGCCGGTGATCTGTGGGAGATTATGACAGGAAAAACGCGCCGGCCAACGCATTGCGCGCTGGCCGGTTGAAATCGTTCAGGCGAGTTGCTGGTCGATGAAGGCCGTGAGTTGCGCCTTGCTCATGGCGCCGACCTTGGTGGCGGCCAGCTGGCCGTCCTTGAACAGCATCAGCGTGGGGATGCCGCGAATGCCGAACTTGGCGGGGATGTCGCGGTTCTCGTCCACATTCAGCTTGGCGATCTGCAGCTTGCCTTCGTAGGTGGCCGACACTTCGTCGAGGATCGGGGCGATCATCTTGCAGGGGCCGCACCATTCGGCCCAGTAGTCGACCAGCACGGGCTGGCTGGACTTGAGCACGTCGGCCTCGAAAGAGGAATCGGAGATGTGTTTGATGAGTTCGCTGGCCATGTGATGTGTCCTTGGTGCGCAGAGAGTTTCGGTGCAGCTAAAGTGCTGGTCATTGTGACAGAAACCAAGGGGTGGCGTGCCGTGCGGGCATGCTATGGCAGCGATAGCCAAAGCCCTTGTCCGTCACCTCCACGCGCTCTCCAACCCCCTCGATAGAACATGAATGAAGGCCACCCTGTCCAGGCCCTGTGGTGCGATCCCGCCGCCGGCGTCGTCGCGCGCATCGTCCGCGCGCTCGACGACCGCCAGCTGCATGCCGCCCGCACCGTGGTGCTGGTGCCCTATGCGCAGCTGATGGGCGTGGCGCGCGCCATGTGGGCGCGCTGCGGCAGCGCCGGCTTCGTGCCGCGCTTCGAAACCACCCACAACTGGGCACGCAGCGCGGGCGGCTTCGTGCCGAGCGGCTACGACATCGCGCACGACATGGCGCGCGACCTCGTCACGGCCCAGGCGCTGCTTTCGCAGTCGGGGTTCACCGCCGAGCGATTCGCCCTGGCTGGCCGTGTGGTCGAGCTGGCCTACCAACTGGCGCCCCTCGCGGCAGCCGAGACGCCCGAGGCGCGCGCTGGCGACTGGGCGCAGCGTGCCGCCGGCGTGGCCGAGGCGGGCAGCGAATCGGAGTGGTTTCGCACCGAAAGCGCGCTGATCCGCATCGCCGTCGCGTGGGTCTCGACCTCGGGCTACGCGACCGACGTGCTGCTGCGCGAATCCACGCGCGCGCAGGTCGATGCGCTGATCGTTCTCGAGGGCTTCCAGACCGATCCGCTCACCCAGTCGCTGTGCGCCCTGTGGGGCGACGATGCCCTGCGTTTCTCGCTTGTGCCGCCGGGCGCGCCCGGGGAGCCGGCTGCCTTCCACGTGGCGCTGGATCCGGAAGACGAAGCCCAGCTCGCCGCCGCCTGCGTGCTGCGCCACCTGGCCGAAGAACGCTCCCCCGTCGCGCTGGCTGCGACCGACCGCGCGCTCACCCGCCGCATCAACGCCCAACTCGCGGCGCAAGGTGTGGTCACGCACGACGAGACCGGCTGGAAGCTGTCGACCACGCGCGCCGCCGCCACGCTGATGAGCGCGCTGCGCGCCTGCGCCCACGACGCCGGCAGCGACCAGGTGCTCGAGTGGCTCAAGGGCGGCGCAGACGGCGACGCTCCGGCCGTGCAGTCGCTCGAGGCCCGCCTTCGCCGCGAGGGCCTGCGCGACTGGTCCGCGTGGTGTGCGCTGGTGGCGCGCAGCGAGAAAGCGCAGGACGTCGCGCTGCTGCCCTTCACCGAGGCCGTCGAGGCGCGCCGCATGCCGATGGCCCGCTCGCGCCCCTTGGCCGAATGGCTGCACGCCTTGCGAGAGCTGCTCGAGGCGGGCGGCCACTGGCAGCTGCTGGTCGACGACTTCGCCGGCGGCAAGGTCATCGGCGCGCTCTGGCTCGACGCCGGCGCGCACGGCGACGACGACGCGTTTCCGGGCGGGCGCCACACGCTGGCCGAGTTCACCGCCTGGGCCCGCGACGTGCTGGAAGACGCCAGCTTCGTGCCGCCGGCCGGCGATCAGGCCCCGCGCGTCGTCGTGCTCCCGCTGTACCAGCTGCTGGGCCGCGCGTTCGGCGCCGTGGTCATCCCCGGTTGCGACGACCGGCGCCTGCCCGCATCGCCCGAGCCGCCGGGTAACTGGAGCGCGGCGCAACGCCTCGAACTCGGCCTGCCTTTGCGCGAGGTGCTCGAGGCGGCACAGCGCGCGGCATGGGCCGCGGCCCTGCGCAACCCGTGTTGCGAGTTGCTCTGGCGCCAGTCCGATGCCACCGGCGAGCCGGTGAGTCCCAGCCCGCTGGTGCAGGCACTGCGGCTCGACTACGCCTTGCAGCCTTCCGCCGATCCGCGCCTGCCGCGCGAGGTTGCCGTGGAGCCGACCGCGTACCCGAAGCCCTCGGGCGCGCTCCTGCCGCTGGAGAACATCTCCACCAGCGTGTACGAGGACCTGCGCCGCTGCCCCTACCGTTTCTTCGCGCTGCGCCAACTGGGCCTGCGCAGTGCCGACGAGCTCGATGCCGAGGTCGACAAGCGCGACTTCGGCAACTGGCTGCACGCCGTGCTGGGCCATTTTCATGAGGCGCTGATCGAAACCCCGACGCAGGATGCGCAGGAGCGCCTCGCGTTCATCGAAGACGCCGCGCAGCGCGCCACCCGTGAAATGGCGCTGTCCGACGCCGAATTCCTGCCTTTTGCCGCGGCCTGGCCCGCGGTGCGCGACGGCTACCTTGGCTGGCTCACGGGCCACGAGGCCGGCGGCGCGGTCTTCGTCGAATCCGAGCCCTGGAAAGAGCAGTCGCTGGGCAACCTTCGGCTGGTCGGCCGTCTCGACCGCATCGACCGCATGCCCGACGGCCAGGCCTTCGTGATCGACTACAAGACCGAGTCTTCCTCGGTGACCAAGGAGCGCGTGAAAGACCCGACCGAAGACACGCAGCTCGCGTTCTACGCGGCGCTGGTGGCCGACGACACCCTGCGAGCGGCCTACGTGAACGTGGGCGAGAAATCGTCCGGCACGCAGACCGTCGAGCAGCCCGCGGTGGTCGAGGCGCGCGACGCCCTGGTGGCCGGCATCATCGAAGACTTCGCCCGCATCGCGCAGGGCGCCGCGTTGCCGCCGCTGGGGGAGGGCGCCGTGTGCGACTACTGCGTGGCGCGCGGCCTGTGCCGCAAGGATTTCTGGGGCGATGAAGCCCCCCGGCTTGCCACTGCGTGGGCTTCGCCCTCCCCCGAGGGGGAGGCGCCTGCGCCTTGGGGCGGCCCGGCGGTCGGAGGCGATACGAAATGAACGACGCGGCATACGAACACAACGGCCGCCACGTCGCGCGCGAGGCTTTCTACACGGTCGCCTGCGACCCGCGCCGCTCCGTGGCGGTGGAGGCTTGCGCCGGCGCGGGCAAGACCTGGATGCTGGTCTCGCGCATCCTGCGTGCATTGCTCGAAGAGGGCGAATCCGCCTGCGAACCGCACGAGATCCTGGCGATCACCTTCACGAAGAAGGCGGCCGGTGAAATGCGCGAGCGGCTCGACCAGTGGCTCGAAGACTTCGCCGAGCGCCCGCCGGAGGAGCTGGTGCGCGAACTCGTGATCCGTGGTGTCGAACCTGCGGCCGCAGGGGCCGCCGTTCCGCGCCTGAAAGGCCTCTACCGGCGCCTGCTCGAAGGCGGCCGGCCGGTGCAGTTCCGCACCTTCCACGCCTGGTTTGCGGGCCTGCTGCGCAATGCGCCGCTCGCGGTGCTGCGCGAACTGGGGCTGCCTTCCAACTACGAGCTGCTCGAAGACGATGCCGAGGCGCGCGGCCACACGTGGCGCCCGTTCTTCGAAGCGGTCACTGCCGACAAGGACGCCCTGGCCGACTACTACGCCGTCGTCGCGACGCACGGCCGCTCGCAGACGGCCAAGGCGCTGAGCGAAGCCCTGTCCAAGCGCGTGGAGTTCTCGCTCGCCGACCCGGAAAACGCCGTGCAGCATTTCAGCGCGTTCCATCCGTCGCTCGAAGGCCTGGACGCGCCGACCGATGCGTTGCGCGGAGAACCCGTCCGGCGTCGCTGGCTCGACCGCGCCGCCGCGCTGGGCCGCGAATCCAACAAGACGCCGCAGAAGGCGGCCGAAGCCATCATCGACGTGTTCGGCACGGGCGAGCCCGCGGTTGAATCGCTGTCGTCCGCGCTCGCGCACCTGCGCAAGAACTTCTTCGTCGCCACCGAAGACCGGCTCAACAAGAACCTGCAGAAGTTCCCCGCCGCCCAGGAGGCCGAGGCCGAACTGCAGGTGCTGTGCGGCGCGCAGGCGCAGCACGCGGCCTGGCTCTACCAGCAGCGCATGACGCGCCTCACGCGCCTGCTGATCGCCGCCTTTGCCGATGTCAAGCGCGCCCACGGCTGGGTCGACATGAACGACGTCGAGCAGGCCGCGCAACTGCTGCTGGGCCAGTCGGCGCTGTCAGGCTGGGTGCAGGAGCGGCTCGACGCGCGCATCGCGCACCTCCTGATCGACGAGTTCCAGGACACCAACCCGCTGCAGTGGCAGGCGCTCTACGGCTGGCTCAGCGCCTACGTTGGCGCAGGCAGCAGCGCGCCGCGCGTGTTTATCGTGGGCGACCCGAAACAGAGCATCTACCGCTTTCGCCGGGCCGAGCCGCAGGTGTTCATCGCGGCCAAGAAGTTCGTGCGCGAAGGGCTGGGCGGCGAGCTGCTGAACTGCGACCACACGCACCGCAACGCGCGCAACGTGGTCGGCCTGGTCAACGCGGCGATGCTGGCCGCGCAGGAGGCCGGTGAGTTCGACGGCTACCGCGCCCACACCACCGAACGCGGCGACGAGGGCGAGCTGCTCAAGCTGCCGGCCATCGACCGCGATGCGCTCGGTGAATCGGCCGCGGCCGCGGCCGCGCCGGCGGACGACGGCATGCTGCACTGGCGCGACAGCCTCGTCACCCCGCGCGTGCTGCCCGAAGAGCAACTGCTGCAGAAGGAGTGCGAGCAGGCCGCCCGATGGGTCGCGCAGCGCATTGCCGACGGCACGCCGCCGCGGCAGATCATGGTGCTGGCGCGGCGCCGCAGCCGCCTGTCCGCCATGCAGGACGCCCTGCGCCAGCGCCACATTCCCGTGCAGCAGCCCGAGAAGAACGAGCTGCACGACGCGCCCGAAGTGCAGGACGTGGTCGCGCTCATCGACGCGCTGGTGTCGCCCGCGCACGACCTGTCGCTGGCGCGCGCGCTCAAGTCGCCCGTGTTCGGCGTCGACGACGAGGTGCTGGTTGAACTGGCATTGCGCCAGCGCGAGCGCGGCATGGTCAGCTGGTTTGCGCTGGTGCAGAAGGACGAAAGCCTGCCGCCGGTGTTGACCGAGGCGGGCGCGAGGTTGAAGAAGTGGCAGCGCTGGCTGATGACGCTGCCGCCGCACGATGCGCTGGACGCGATCTTTCACGACGGCGACCTGCTCGCAAAATTCGGCGCCGCCGTGCCGGCCACCCTGCGCCAAGGCGTACTGGCCAACCTGCGCGGCGTGCTGACGGCGTCGCTCGACATCGACGGCGCGCGCTTCGTCACACCTTACGCGCTGGTGCGTGCGCTGCGCGCCGGCGGGGTGCGTGCGCCGACCGTGGCCGCGCCCGATGCGGTGCAACTGCTGACCGTGCACGGCGCCAAGGGCCTCGAAGCCGACACGGTGCTGATGCTCGACTGCGACGCCGCGCCACCGCGCGCCCAGACCATGGGCGTGCTGGTCGAATGGAAGGGAAGCGACAGCGCGCCCACGCGCTTCGTGTTCCTTGCGAGCGAGAAGGCGCCGCCCGCCTGCGCGGTCTCGCTGCTCGAGGAAGAGCAGCGCGCGCGGCATCGCGAGGAGCTCAACGGCCTTTACGTGGCGACCACGCGGGCGCGCGAGCGGCTGGTGCTGTCGTCGGTGCGTCCCGCGCGTGCCAACGAAAGCAGTTGGTGGTCACGGCTGGAGCCTCTGTGCGAGCCCACCGAGGCCGACGAGCCGGTGGTCGCGCTGCCGACGGCAGCGAGCGCGGGCACCTTCGGCATGAAGCAGATGCCTGCGGTGCCCGCATCCGCCGCGCCGCCGACCGCGAAGAAGGCCGCCGACGCGACCGTCGATGCGCGCGCCGCGGCCTTCGGCCAGGCCATGCACCGGCTGCTCGAATGGGCCGTGCCGGGCGAGGCGCTGCCGGCGGCGCATGTGCGTGCCGCGGCACGCGAATTCATGCTCGACGCGCAGCAGGCGCGCGGCGCGGCGGCGCTGGCCCAGCGCATCCGCGCGGGTGAGGGCGCCTGGGTGTGGGACGATCGCAGGGTCGACTGGCATGGCAACGAAGTCACGCTGGTGCATGAAGGCGAGACCTTGCGCATCGACCGTCTGGTGCGCGAGCGCGACGGCGGCGCCTGGTGGATCCTCGACTACAAATCCGCGGCGCGCCCCGAACGGGACGCCGCGCTGATCGCACAGATGCAGCGCTACCGCGCCGCGGTGCAACATGCCTACCCCGGTGCCACGGTGCGCGTCGCGTTCCTGACCGGGCAGGGCGAACTGGTAAATCTCGAATGACTGTTTCCTCTACCGTTGCCGTGATCGGCGGCGGACCTGCCGGCCTGATGGCGGCCGAAGTGCTGAGCGCCTCCGGCGCGCAGGTGCATGTGTACGACGCCATGCCCTCGGTGGGCCGCAAGTTCCTGCTGGCCGGCCGCGGCGGGCTGAACCTCACGCACTCCGAGCCTTTCGACGTGTTCATGAGCCGCTTCGGCGACCGGCGCGCGCAGCTCGAGCCGATGCTCGCGCAGTTCGGGCCGCAGCAGGTGCGCGAATGGGCGGCGGGATTGGGCGTCGAGACCTTTGTCGGCACCTCGGGGCGCGTGTTCCCGACCGACATGAAGGCAGCCCCGCTGCTGCGCGCCTGGCTGCAGCGGCTGCGCGCGGCGGGCGTGCTATTTCACATGCGGCATCGCTGGCAGGGCGACGGGGCGCTGGACCTGGGTGCGTTGCGCTTCACGACGCCGGGCGGCGAGGTCACGGCGAAGGCCGATGCGGTGGTGCTGGCGCTGGGCGGTGCCAGCTGGGCGCGATTGGGTTCCGACGGTGCCTGGGCGCCCTGGCTGCAGGCGCAGGGCGTGGACGTGGCTCCGCTGCTGGCCGCCAATTCCGGCTTCGACGGCGCGGGCTGGAGCGAGCATTTCTCCAACCGCTTCGCCGGCCAGCCCTTCAAGTCGGTGGCCATTGCATTCACCGACAGCCAGGGCCGTCAGTTTGCGCGCAAGGGCGAGTTCGTGGCGACCGCCACGGGCATCGAAGGCAGCCTGGTCTATGCGGCCTCCGCGCTGCTGCGCGACGAGATCGCAGCCAACGGCAGTGCAACGCTGTTGCTGGACTTGCTGCCCGACCGCAGTGCCGAGCAGGTGCTGGCCGCGGTGAGGCATCCACGCGGTGCGCGTTCGCTGAGCAGCCACCTCAAGAGCCGGCTGGGCCTGGAGGGCATCAAGGCCGGCGTGCTGCACGAAGCGCTGAGCCGCGAAGCAATGCAGGACGCGGCGCAACTGGCGGCCACGATCAAGGCGGTGCCACTGAAGCTGGTCGCGACGCGGCCGGTGGACGAGGCCATCAGCACGGCGGGCGGTGTGCGCTTCGGCGCGCTCGATGCACAGCTGATGATCGGCGCGCTGCCGGGTGTGTTTGCCGCGGGAGAAATGCTGGACTGGGAAGCGGCGACCGGCGGCTACCTGCTGACGGCATCGATGGCCAGCGGTGCGGCGGCAGCGCGCGGCGCGATTCAGCGGCTGGGCCTGTGAAGGCCCCGAATCGCTGGGTGTTTATGCTGACTGGCTAAGTGAATTTGCAAGCCTCGTTTCATTTCGCACGGAATGAAACGAGGCTGCTGAAGAGGTTGACGAGCCTTACCCCTGGCACTGACTACGCAGTTAGGGCTGCTTGGTTCCCCACCTGACCCGGTTGGCCACTTCACCATGCAGGGAGGCCCGTCAAGCTGCATTCTAACCCTCACTTTTTCGCGCACTTGATGTCGCGTTGACAACCCTTTTCTGCGCCGGGGTCGCACGGCGTTTCTTGGCCGGCGGCCCGGATCGGCGGCTGGTGCCTTTTAGAATGCCCGCAATGTCCTATCTCGTGCTCGCCCGCAAGTTCCGTCCGAAAACCTTCGCCGAGATGGTCGGCCAGGGGCACGTGGTGCAGGCACTCGAGAACGCGCTGACCACGCAGCGCCTGCATCACGCCTATCTGTTCACCGGCACGCGCGGCGTGGGCAAGACCACGGTCTCGCGCATCCTGGCGAAGTCGCTCAACTGCCAGGGGCCGGACGGGCAGGGCGGCATCACGGCCACGCCGTGCGGCGTCTGCCAGGCCTGCCGCGACATCGATTCGGGCCGGTTCGTGGACTACACCGAGCTCGACGCGGCCTCCAACCGCGGCGTGGACGAAGTGCAGTCGCTGCTCGAGCAGGCCGTCTACAAGCCGGTGCAGGGGCGCTTCAAGGTCTTCATGATCGACGAAGTGCACATGCTCACCAACACCGCGTTCAACGCGATGCTGAAGACCCTCGAGGAGCCGCCCGAGTACCTCAAGTTCGTGCTGGCCACCACCGATCCGCAGAAAGTGCCGGTCACGGTGCTGTCGCGCTGCCTGCAGTTCAACCTGCGCCCGATGGCGCCCGAGACGGTGCTCGAACATCTGACGAGCGTGCTGCAGACCGAGCAAGTCCCCGCCGAGCAGCAGGCGCTGCGCCTCCTGGCGCGCGCGGCGCGCGGCTCGATGCGCGATGCGCTGTCGCTCACCGACCAGGCCATCGCCTTCGGCAACGGCGAGCTGCTCGAGACCGGCGTGCGCCAGATGCTCGGCAGCGTCGATCGCGGGCATGTGTTCCGCCTGATCGAGGCGCTGGCGCAAGGCGACGGCAAGACGGTGGTCGAGACCTCGGAGGCGCTGCGCGTCGACGGCATGTCCGCCGCCTCCACGCTGGAAGAAATGACGGCTGTGCTGCAGGCCATGGCGGTGCTGCAGGCGGTGCCTTCTCGGGCGGAATCGGCCGACTCGGCCACCGACCCCGACGCGGCCGACACCGCGCGCCTCGCCGCGCTGATGCCGGCCGACGAAACGCAACTGCTCTACAGCCTCTGCCTGCACGGCCGCGGCGAGCTGGGCCTGGCGCCCGACGAGTACGCCGCGCTGACCATGGTGCTGCTGCGGCTGCTGGCCTTCAAACCGTCCCACGCGGCTGCTTCGACAGCCTCCACGGAAAAAAAAACTCTGAATGAAGCTGCGGCGGTCGTGCCGCAGGCCCCGGCACGCGCCGCGCCCGCGGCGCCCGTTGCATCGATGACCGCGCCCTCGGCGCCCCTTGCCCCGGTACCTGCACCCGCACCCGCAGCGGTTCGCCCTCCCGCAGAGCCGCCGGCCTCGGCTGCTCCCGCACCCACCGCGCCCGCTGCGCCTGCCGCCCCGGCAGGCCAACGCCTCTCGGTGGTCGACGAACCCCGCCATGCCGACCCCCGTCCGGCGCCCACGGAAGCGTCTGCCAAGGTCTTCGGCGTACCGATTCGCGTGCAGCCGCCGGCGGGTGCGCGCGACGTGCCGCATGCCGAAGGGCAACGCGGTGCCTTCACGCCCATTCCCCCCAGCGAGGACGGCGATTTCTGGTACGCCACGGTCACCCAGCTGGTCGCGTCCGAGGCCATTACGGCACTGGCGCGCGAACTGGCGCTGCAGTCGCAACTGGTGGGGCGTGACACCGACCAATGGCTGCTGCGCATCGAGCGCGAAACGCTCAGCCAGCCTTCCAGCCGCGAAAAGCTGACCACTGCCCTGGCTGCCATCGGCCATGACGTCAAGCTGGCCATCGAGATCGGTGGCGTCATCGACAGCCCCGCGCGCCGCAACAAGCAGGCCGCCGAAGAGCGCCAGCGGGTGGCCGAAGACGCCATCCTGAGCGACCCCGAGGTGCAGGCGCTGATGCGCGACTTCGATGCGAAGATCGTCCCTGGCACGCTGAAGCCGGTCTGACACCGGACCGATGGCCCGTCTCTCTTATCCTTCCCCACTTTCCAACCCATCTCAATCGACTAGGACCACACGATGTTCAACAAAGGACAACTCGCCGGCCTCATGAAGCAGGCGCAGGCAATGCAGGACAACCTCAAGAAGGCCCAGGAAGAACTGGCGCACATCGAGGTCGAAGGCGAGTCCGGTGCCGGTCTCGTGAAGGTCGTCATGACCTGCAAGCACGACGTCAAGCGCATCACCATCGACCCCAGCCTGCTGGCGGACGACAAGGACATGCTCGAAGACCTCGTGGCCGCAGCCTTCAACGCTGCCGTGCGCAAGGCCGAGGAAACGAGCGAACAGAAGATGGGCAAGCTGACGGCCGGCATGCCCGGTCTGCCGCCCGGCATGAAGCTGCCGTTCTAAGCGGTACATGGCAGACGCAAGCTCGCTCGACGCCCTGGTCGATGCGCTGCGCCGCCTGCCGGGTGTCGGCATCAAGTCGGCCTCGCGCATGGCGTTCCATCTGTTGCAGCACGACCGCGACGGCGCGCAGCTGCTCGCGCGCGCGTTGCAGCAGGCCGCGGGCCATGTGCGGCACTGCGAGCTGTGCAACACCTTCACCGAAGCGCCGATCTGCAACGTCTGCATGGACTCCCGTCGCGACGGCACCAAGCTCTGCGTGGTCGAGACGCCGGCCGACCAGGCCGCGCTGGAGCGCACTGGCGCGTTTCGCGGCTACTACTTCGTGCTCATGGGCAAGCTCAGTCCGCTCGACGGCATCGGGCCCAACGACATCGGCCTGCAGAAGCTCTTCGACCGCGCCCGCGACGGCACGGTGAGCGAAGTCATCCTGGCCACGAACTTCACGGCAGAAGGCGAAGCCACCGCGCATGTGATCGGCGAAGCGCTCAAGCAGCATGGCCTGACCGTGACACGCCTGGCGCGCGGCGTGCCGGCCGGCAGCGAGCTCGAATACGTGGACCTCGGCACCATCGCCCACGCGCTGGTCGACCGCCGCTAACACAGCCCCCCTCGACATGACCTTCTCATTGCTCACCGTCGCCTACTGGTGCGTGTTCATCGCCTGCGGCCTGCCGTACCTCTCCGCGTGGCTCGCCAAGGCCGGCAGCTTCGGGCCGCGCGACAACCAGCACCCGCGCGACTGGGCCGCCAGGCAGAGCGGCTGGCGCGCACGCGCCAACAGTGCGCAGGCGAACAGCTTCGAAGGGCTGCCGTTCTTCGTCGGCGCGGTGATCATCGCGCACCAGCTCGGCGCGGCGCAGTCCCGCCTGGACATGCTCGCCGTGGCCTACGTGGTGCTGCGCGTGATCTACCTGGGGCTCTATATCAAGGGCATCGGCGGTGCGCGCAGCGCGGTCTGGGCCCTGGCGTTCCTGGTGAACGTCGCGATTCTTTTCCTCGCGCGGTAAGCGCGCAGGACAAGCGCAGAAGAACGGTTGGCCACGGGTCTCCTGGAGGCCTTCGTGCTTACGTGAAAACCCGCACGGGATGACCCCGATGCAGTGGCGTGATGCGGCCTCTAAGCTCGATTCAGTTCACAGGAATCGCAGAGCCTACAGGCCCCGTCACAGGCACCGTTTCATGCTTCATCGCCGCGCCCTCATTTCAGCCTCCGCCATTGCCGCCGCAACCATCGCGTTGCCGCGTGTCTTTGCGCAGCAGGCGAAGCTGGAGAAGACGAAGATCTCCATCGCCGTGGGCGGCAAGGCGGCGTTTTATTACCTGCCGCTCACCATTTCCGAGCAGCTGGGCTACTTCAAGGCCGAAGGGCTCGATGTCGAAATTTCCGACTTCGCCGGCGGCGCGCGCGCGCTGCAGGCGGTGGTCGGCGGTTCGGCCGATGTCTGTTCGGGAGCGTACGAACACACCATCAACCTGCAGGCCAAGAACCAGTTCTTCCAGGCCTTCGTGCTGCAGGGCCGCGCACCGCAGATCGCGGTGGGCGTGTCGACCAAGAACATGGCGGGCTACACCGGCATTCAAGACCTCAAGGGCAAGAAGATCGGCGTCTCGGCGCCGGGATCATCGACCAACATGGTGGCCAACCTCGTGCTGTCGCGCGGCGGGCTGAAGGCCAGCGACGTGAGCTTCATCGGCGTGGGCGTGGCGGCCGGCGCGCTCACCGCGCTGCGCTCGGGCCAGATCGACGCCATCAGCAACACGGATCCGGTGATGACCATGCTCGAGCAGAAGGGCGACGTGAAGATCATCAGCGACACGCGCACGCTCAAGGGTACGGAACAGGTGTTCGGCGGCACGATGCCGGCGGCCTGCCTGTACGCGTCGGCCGACTTCGTCCAGAAGAATCCCAACACCTGCCAGGCGCTGGCCAATGCCATCGTGCACGGGCTGAAGTGGCTGCAGACGGCGGGGCCGGGCGACATCATCAAGACGGTGCCCGAGACCTATCTGCTCGGCGACCGCGCGCTGTACCTCGCGTCCTTCGACAAGGTGCGCGAATCGATCGCCACCGACGGCCTCGTGCCCACGGACGGGCCCAAGACGGCGCTCACCGCGATCGCGAGCTTCGACACCTCCGTGAAGGCCGACAAGATCGACCTCGCGAAAACCTACACCAACGATTTTGCCCGGCGCGCGAAAGACAGGTTCAAAGCCTGACGACGAACGTCCCCGCGACCCGGCTTCGGCCGGGTTTTTTATTCCCCGTCCGACGATGCACGACCACGCACTCGAACTCCTCTCCATCAGCTGCACCTTCCACTCGAAGGACGATCCCGGCCAGCGCTACACCGCGGTGGCGGACACCACGCTGCGCATCAAGGCCGGGGAGTTCGTGTCGGTGGTCGGTCCCACGGGCTGCGGCAAGTCGACGCTGCTGAACGTGGGCGCGGGCCTGCTGGCGCCTTCGTCGGGTACGGTGAAGGTCTTCGGCCAGACGCTCGCGGGTGTCAACGCGCGCGCGGGCTACATGTTCCAGACCGAGGCGCTGATGCCGTGGCGCAGCGCGGTCGACAACGTGATGGTGGGGCTGCAGTACCGCGGCGTGCCCGATGCCGATGCGCGCCGGCAGGCCGAGGCGTGGCTCTCGCGCGTGGGTCTCTCGGGCTTCGGCGACCGCTACCCGCACCAGCTCTCCGGTGGCATGCGCAAGCGCGTGGCGCTGGCGCAGACGCTGGTGCTCGACCCCGACATCATCCTGATGGACGAGCCTTTCAGCGCGCTCGACATCCAGACGCGCCAGCTGATGGAGAACGAGGTGCTGGACCTCTGGAGCGCCAAGAAGAAAGCGGTGCTGTTCATCACGCACGATCTCGACGAGGCCATCGCCATGAGCGACCGCGTGGTGGTGCTGTCGGCCGGGCCGGCCACGCACCCGATCGGCGAATTCGCGATCGACCTCGCACGCCCGCGCGACGTGGCCGAGGTGCGCACGCAGCCGCGCTTCGTCGAGCTGCACACGCAGATCTGGGAGGTGCTGCGCGACGAGGTGCTCAAGGGCTATGCGCAGCAACTGAGGAAGGCCGCCTGATGGCCCGCCTCGGACTCAACGAACGCAACGCGCGCTTCTGGCAACTGGCGCTGCTGGTGGTCATTCTGGTGGCGTGGCACCTTGCCTCGCGCAACCAGCAGTTCGCCTTCTTCCTGGGCGAGCCCGTCCAGGTGGCGGGTCGCATCTGGAGCTGGTTCCTGCCGTTCGCGGTGCCGGCCAACGTGTTCTTTCCCGAAGGGCTGAAGGGCAACGCCGACATCTACCTGCACCTGGGCACCACGCTGCTGGAGACCGTGCTGGCGTTCGGCATCGGTACCGTGCTCGGGCTGGCCTGCGGGCTGTGGCTGGCGCTCGCGCCCACCGCGAGCCTGATCCTCGACCCCTACATCAAGGCCGCCAACTCGATGCCGCGCGTGATCCTCGCGCCCATCTTCGCGCTGTGGTTCGGCCTGGGCATCTGGAGCAAGGTGGCGCTGGCCGTCACGCTGGTGTTCTTCATCGTCTTCTTCAACGTCTACCAGGGCGTGCGCGAGGTGAGCCCGGTGGTGCTGGCCAACGCGAAGATGCTGGGTGCCAACCAGCGGCAGCTGCTGCGCACCGTGTACCTGCCGAGCGCGACGAGCTGGGTGTTCTCCAGCCTGCACACGTCGGTGGGGCTGGCCTTCGTGGGCGCGGTGGTGGGCGAGTACCTGGGCTCGGCGCGCGGCGTGGGCTACCTGATTCTCCAGGCCGAGGGCACCTTCGACGTCAACACCGTGTTCGCAGGCATCGTGGTGCTCACCGCCTTTGCGCTGGTGCTCGACGGCATCGTGGGCCTGGTCGAAAAGCGCCTCATGAAGTGGCAGCCCAGAACGGGCGAAACCGAAAAGCTCTAGCCCCGGCGTGCGTGCGATGATCCCGCGCGGTGCGCAGGGCGCCGCAACGAATCCACCGGGGTGAACGATGAATCAGGACCACAAGCGGGCCACGACCTTGCGCTCGCGCGACCAGGCGGCCAGGGTCTCGAACGAAGAACTGTTCTTCGACCTGGTCTACGCGTTCTCCGTCACGCAGCTGTCCCACTACCTGCTCGACCACCTCACGCTGCTGGGCGCGTTCCAGACGCTGGTGATGTGGTTCGCCGTATGGCTGGGCTGGCAGTACACGGCGTGGACCACCAACTGGTTCAACCCCGGCACGCTGCGCATCCGCGGCGTGCTGTTCGCGATCATGCTGCTGGCCCTGGTGATGGCCTCGGCGCTGCCCGGGGCCTTTGCCGAGCGGGGGCTGGTGTTCGCGCTGTGCTTCGTGGGCATCCAGGCGGGGCGCACGCTCTGCATGCTGATCGCCATCGGCCGCAACGATCCGCTCACGCCCAACTTCCGCCGCCTGCTGGCCTGGAACTGCGTGGCGGGGGCATTCTGGATCGCGGGCGGCCTGGCCGACGGGCCGGTGCGCCTTGCGCTGTGGTTCGGCGGCGTGCTGTGCGAGTACATCGCGCCGATGATCGGGCTGCACTTTCCGGGGTTGGGTCGCTCGTCGACGCGCGAATGGACCATCGACGGCGGCCACCTGGCCGAGCGCTGCCAGCTGTTCGTGATCGTGGCGCTGGGCGAGTCGGTGCTGGCCACCGGCATCGCCTTCGGGCACCACGCCGAATGGCATGCCGCCGACCTGTTCGCGCTGCTCGTGGGCTTTGCGGGCAGCCTGGCGATGTGGTGGATGTACTTCGACACCAGCGCCAAGGAGGCGACGCACGTCATCGAGCATTCGGCGGACCCGGGCGCCATCGGCGCCAAATTCCACTACACGCACGTGATCCTGGTGGCCGGCATCATCGTGTGCGCGGTGGCCGACGAACTGACGATCGGCGAGGGCGCGCACCATGCCGAGCTCAAGTACCTGGGCGCCCTGATCGGCGGGCCGGCGCTCGACCTGTTCGGCAATGCGCTGTTCAAGCGCGTGGTGCGCGGCTTCCTGCCGCAGTCGCATCTGTACGGGCTGGGCCTGCTGGCGGTGCTTGCGGTCTTCGGGTCGCACCTCACGGTGATGGCGGTGGGCGCACTGACCACGGTCATCATGATTGCCGTGGCCGCGCTCGAAGCGGTAGTGCGCCGCAGGGCGTGGGCCGCCAAGGCCCACTGAAGCGGCGAACGCAGCAAATGCGGCGAACCGCGGGGTTCAGCGCTGCTTCTTCGCCGGCGTGCCGCCGCGCTTCTCGCGCACGACTGGCTGCTTGCTGCTGGCAGGCACCTTGACGATGTTGGAGCCCCTGGGCGCCGCCGCCTTGGAGGGCGCCGCCGCGCCGCGCCGCGAGGTCGTGACCGTGGGCGTGTGGGCGACGGGCCGGATGCCGGTGCCGACGCGGGCCGCGACGCTCGCGCGGATGGGCAGGTACACCACCACGCTGTAGCCCCGCTTGAACGCGTGGTTCTGCTGCACGTCGTTCCACTCGGCCACGTTGGCGGGCTTGAGGTTGTAGCGCCGCGCGATGCTGGCCACGTTGTCGGCGCGCCCAGCCTTCACGGTGGTGCGGCGGGTGACGATTTCGGGCTGGAAGCTCAGGTGACCACCGTCGGCCACGACCGCCGCCACGTCTTCCTTCACGCGCGCGCCGCGCGGCACGATCAGCGTCGAGCCGGCCTTGATGAGCATGCGCGGTGGCACGTTGTTCATGGCGCGCAGGTCGGCTTCGCTCATGCCCGAGCGCTGGGCGGCGTCGGCCACCGTCATGGTGGTGGGCACGACCCAGGCGGTCCAGCTGGCGTACTGGCCTTGCGAGTAGGCGTCGAAGTTGCGCTGGAACACGGCCGCGTTGTCCCAGGGCAGCAGGATCTGCGGCGTGCCGGAGGCGATGAGCACGGGCTTGTGCGCGGCCGGGTTCAGGGCGCGGAAGTCTTCCAGCCGCACATCGGCCAGCTTGGCGGCGAGCTCCACGTCGAGGTCGCGCGTGAGCGTGACGGTCTGGAAGTACGGGTGGTTGGCGATCACCGGCAGCTCGGTGTTGAAGGCCTGCGGGTTCGCCACGATGTTCTTCACGGCCTGCAGCTTGGGCACGTACAGGCGCGTTTCGGCCGGCATCGTCAGGTCGCTGTAGGTGGTGGGCAGGCCCAGCCGCTGGTTCTTGGCGATGGCGCGGCTCACACTGCCTTCGCCCCAGTTGTAGGCGGCCAGGGCGAGCTGCCAGTCGCCGAACATGCCGTAGAGCTTTTGCAGGTAGTCGAGCGCGGCGCGGGTGGAGGCCAGCACGTCGCGGCGGTCGTCGCGAAAGATGTTCTGCTTCAGGTCGAAGTCGTTGCCGGTGGCCGGCATGAACTGCCACATGCCCGCCGCGCGCGCGCTGGAGACGGCCTGCGGGTTGAACGCGCTCTCGATGTAGGGCAGCAGCGCGAGCTCGGTCGGCATGTTGCGGCGCTCGAGTTCCTCGACGATGTGGAAGATGTACTTGTCCGAGCGCGCGGTCATGCGCTGGATGTAGTCGGGCCGGCTGGCGTACCACTGCTCGCGGTCGCGAACCAGGTCGCTTTCCAGGTTGGGCATCTTGAAGCCGCGGCGGATGCGGTCCCACATGTCCACCGGCGGGGCGAGCGTGACCACGCTTTGCGACTGCGCGCTGCCGCTGGCAAGCGGGGAGAGGGCGCTGCGCGGATAGACCGGGGCCGCACTGCCGGTGCCGCCGGCCTGGGGTGAAGAAGAGGAGGGTGTGGAGCTGTTGTTCGTGCCCGCGCAGCCCGCGAGCACCAGTGAACCTGCAAGGCAGGTGGCAGCGAAAAATTTCATCGGAAGTCGTTTTTCCATTGGCGCAGTGCGGCGAACACGTCGGCTTGGGCTGCGTCGGCAGCCAGCTCGGCGTGGGCACGCACCGCTCGAAGGACAGTGGCTTCGCGGCTGCGAAGAAAAGGGTTGATCTGGCGTTCGGTGGCCAGTTGCGAGGGCAGCGTCGGCTGCCCCTGCGCGCGCAGGCTTTCGCAGTGCGCGTAGTAGAGACTCAGTTCGGCGTTGCCCGGTTCCACGGCCAGCGCGAAACGCAGGTTAGAAAGTGTGTATTCGTGGGCGCAGCAGACACGGGTATCGCCGGGCAGCGCAGCAAGCGCGTCGAGCGAATGCAGCATCTGCGCGGGCGTGCCCTCGAACAGGCGCCCGCAGCCGCCGGAGAACAGCGTGTCGCCGCAGAAAAGCAACGGCGCCTGGGAAGGCGCCGCTGGCAGGAAGTAGGCGATGTGCCCGGCGGTGTGGCCCGGCACGTCGATCACCTGGAACTGCAGCCCCAGCACCTCGGCCACGTCGCCCTGCGCCATCGGCGTGAAGGGCTCGGGAATGCGCTCGGTCGCGGGGCCCCACACCGGCGCGCCGGTGGCCGCGTGCAGTGCGGCCACGCCGCCCGTGTGATCGGCGTGGTGGTGCGTGACTAGAATCGCGGCGAGCTGCAGCTTGTGGCGCGCGAGCGCGTCGAACACCGGTTGGGCATCGCCCGGATCCACCACGATGGCGTGGGACCCGTCGTGCAGCATCCAGATGTAGTTGTCGGCGAAGGCGGGCAGCGGAACAAGGGTCATGAGCGGTCAAATTATAGGTTTGCATGATTGGTTCGCGACCCCCCCGGGGCGCTACCTTCTGGCTTGGGAGCAGGCCCAGTTCGACCAGGCGGTGGCCGACGTGTTCGGCTATCACGCGCTGCAGCTGGGCGCGGCCGAGGTCGACGCCCTGCGCACCAACCGCATGCCGCACCGCTGGCTGGCGCTGGACGACCCGGCGCGCGGCGCCAGAGGGACGCTCCTGACCGACTTTGCGGCACTGCCGTTCGCGGCCAACAGCCTGGACCTGGTGGTGCTGCCCCACGCGCTGGAGCTCAGCCCTGACCCGCACGCCACCCTGCGCGAGGTCGAGCGGGTGCTGGTGCCCGAGGGCCGGGTGGTGATCTGCGGGCTCAACCCGGCCAGCCTGTGGGGCATGCGGCAGCGCAGGGCGCATCTTTACCGCAAGCTGGGCGTCGGCGATCTCTACCTGCCCGAGGGCGGGGAGTTCATCGGCTACTGGCGCATGCGCGACTGGCTGCGGCTGCTGAGCTTCGAGGTCGAGTCGGGCCGCTTCGGCATCTACCGGCCGGCCGTGCGCAGCGAGGCCTGGCTGGAGCGCGCGCGCTGGATGGACGCCGCCGGCGAGCGCTGGTGGCCGATCTTCGGCGCGGCCTACTTCCTGGTGGCGGTGAAGCGCGTGCGCGGCATGCGCCTGCTCAGCGCCGACTGGCGCCGTGCCGCCGCCCGGACGACGGCGCCCGTGCCCATTGCGGGCAAGGTGCACCGCAACAAGACCGGCGAACCCGGCAATTGAAAAGAAAATGACGAAAACGAATACACAAGGACAGTCGGTTTGAACGAAGTCGTGATCTACACAGACGGTGCATGCAAGGGCAACCCTGGCCCCGGAGGCTGGGGCGCGTGGCTCAAGTCCGGTGCCACCGAGAAGGACCTGTTCGGCGGTGAACTCGACACCACCAACAACCGCATGGAGCTGACCGCCGTCATCGAAGGCCTGGCCGCGCTCAAGCGGCCCTGCAAGGTGCTGCTTTACCTCGACAGCCAGTACGTGCGCAAGGGCATCACCGAGTGGATCCGTGGCTGGAAGGCCAAGGGCTGGATGACCGCGAGCAAACAGCCCGTGAAGAACGTCGAGCTCTGGCAGCGGCTCGACAAGCTGGTGGCCGAGGGCGGCCACCAGATCGAATGGCGCTGGGTCAAGGGCCACTCCGGCGACCCGGGCAACGAGCGCGCCGACATGCTGGCCAACAAGGGCGTGGACAAGGCACTCGGCCGCCTTTGATGCACGGCTGACCCGGGTCGGGCCCCTGCGCAAGGGGCATGGATGTTGCTAGAGTGCGTTTCGGCGCCACCGGGCGGTTCCCGCCTCACGGTCACTCATTCGTTCGCAGCATGAACCTCGACTACACCACCGACGCGGTCGACCCCGGCCAGCGCTTCGACTACTGGAGCGACGTGGTCTGCAGGCACTTCATTCCCGCCAAGAGCCTGGTGCCCGACCGCGCGCATTTCAATGCGCGCTTTTCGGTGCGTTCGCTGGGCAACCTCACACTGGCCGAGATGTGTTCCCCGCGGTGCCTCTGGGAGCGCGATGCCCGGCACCTGCGCAGCGGGCCCAACGAAGACTTCATGCTCAGCCTGATGGTGTCGGGCCATGGCGTGCTGTCGCAGTCGGGCCGCAGCGTGCAGCAGCGCAACGGCGACATCGTGCTGTACGACGCCGCGCGCCCCTTCACCTTCGACCTCGCGCCCGAATCGGCGCTGCTGGTGCGCATTCCGCGCATGCAGCTGCTGTGCCGCGTGCCCGAGGCGCACAACCTCACGGCCATGCACCTGGCCGAGGGCCACCCCATAGCGAAGCTGTTGGGCACCATGATCCGCGAGGCGGCGGTGCTCGACATTTCAGGGCGCGACGGCATGCAGGCCAGCCTGGCGAGCTCGCTGCTGGACATGCTCTCGGCCGCGCTGCAGGTGCAGGCCGAAGGCACGGACTCGGCGCGTACCGCGCACGGTGCACTGCTGCAGAAAACGCGCGACTACATCGTGGCCCATCTCGACGACTGCGAGCTCGACGTGGCGCAGATCGCCCGCGCACAGAACGTCTCGGCCCGCACGCTGGCGCGGGTGTTCGCCGAGCAGGGCACCACACCGACGCAGTGGCTGTGGAAGCAGCGGCTCGAAGCCAGCCACCGTGCGCTGACGGACGGGCGCGTGCGGCAGGTCACGCAGGCGGCGTTCCAGTACGGATTCAGCGACATGTCGCACTTCTGCCGGGTCTTCAAGAAGGCCTACGGCGTGACGCCGCAGACGCTCCTGCGCCGGCACTGAGCCTGCAACGCCTGCAGATCGTCGGCGGGCCCTTCGGCCAGGCCGCGCCGCTGCGCGCCGGCCATGCCTTCCAGCCTGCCACCGCCTTCCATCGGCGCAAGCCTGTTCCGCGCTGACCTGCGCTGACAGGCACAGGCTGGCCGAACCAGCACATTGCAATGGCGCTGTGAGCAAAGCGCTCCCAGCCGCCGGCCGATAACTTCGGTACCTGCTCTGGACGCGCTTCCAGAGCCCTTCTTTCTTCAACAACGACCGGAGTCCTCCCGCCATGTCGAGCAACGATCTGCATTACCTCGAGCTTCTTGAAGTCGGCCGCCTCATCCAGTCCCGGGAACTGTCTTCGGTGGAGGTGACGAAGGCGCAGTTCGCGCGCATCGACGAGGTAGACGGCGCCCTGAAGAGCTATGTGCGCGTGATGACCGACTCGGCGCTGGCCGAAGCCGAGCGCGCCGATGCCGAGATCGCCAAGGGGCAGCTGCGCGGCCCGCTGCAGGGCGTGCCGGTCGGCGTGAAGGACCTGTGCTGGACCCAAGGCGTGCCTACCGCCGCCGGCATGACGCTGTACAAGGACTTCGTGCCCACCGAAGACGGCACCGTGGTGCGCAAGCTGCGCGAGGCCGGTGCGGTCATCCTCGGCAAGCTGCAGCTCACCGAGAGCGCGTACGCCGACCACCATCCGTTGGTGTCGCCGCCGGTCAATCCGTGGAACGCGGCGCACTGGCCGGGCGTGTCGTCCAGCGGCTCGGGCGTGGCCACGGCGGCGGGCCTGTGCTACGGCTCGTTGGGCACCGACACGGGCGGCTCCATTCGTTTTCCCTCGGCCGCCAACGGCCTCACGGGCCTGAAGCCGACCTGGGGCCGCGTGAGCCGCTACGGCGCCTTCGAGCTGGCGGCCACGCTGGACCACATCGGCCCGATGACCCGCAGCGCGGCCGACGCGGGCGCCATGCTCGGCGCCATCGCCGGCGCCGACGCGAAGGACCCCACGGCCAGCCTGCTGCCCGTGCCCGACTACCTCGCGGACATGGCCAAGGGCCTGGCCGGCCTGCGCGTGGGCATCGACACGCGCTGGACCACCGATGGCGTCGATGCGCCGACGCGCGCGGTGCTCGACGCCGCCATTGCGGCCGTGAAGACGCTGGGGGGCCAGGTGCGCGAAGTGAGCTTCCCCGACCCCACGCAGGCCATCGAAGACTGGTTTCCGCTGTGCGGCATGGAGGCCGCCGTGGTGCATGAGAAGACCTACCCTTCGCGCAAGGACATGTACGGCCCGGCGGTGGCCGGTCTGGTCGAGCTGGGCCTGGCGCAGCGCGGTGTCGACTACCAGAAGATCGTGCTGCGCCGCCACGACTTCAGCGGCAAGGTGAGGGCGCTGTTCCAGGACATCGACCTGCTGCTGATCCCGGCCACGGGCATCGCGTCGCCGACGATGGAGCGCATGTCGCAGATGGGCGTGGACGCCGATCTGATGTCCGCGATGCTGCGCTACACCTGCCCCTTCGACATGACGGGCAGCCCCACGATCACGCTGCCCGGCGGCTTCACGCCCGCGGGCATGCCGGTGGCCTTCCAGTTCGTGGCGCGCCACTTCGACGAGGCGCTGCTGGTGCGCGCGGGCGCGGCCTTCCAGCAATCGACCGACTGGCACCGCAAGCACCCGGCGCTCTGAATCTCTTTCCTCCTTTCTTCACATCCCTCGAAAGCACATCACCATGAAACTACGTCACGCGCTTGTCTCCCTGGGTTGCACGCTGGCCCT
Source organism: Variovorax sp. AC103 (assembly GCF_979254005.1). Classification (NCBI taxonomy): domain Bacteria; kingdom Pseudomonadati; phylum Pseudomonadota; class Betaproteobacteria; order Burkholderiales; family Comamonadaceae; genus Variovorax; species Variovorax sp. AC103. The sequence goes on from NZ_CEEDFC010000004.1 coordinate 282,208, forward strand.
GGCCACCTCCGCATGGGCCGCGGACCCGCTGAAGGTCGGGCTGATGGAAGACGTCTCGGGCGACCTCGCCTTCATGGGCAAGCCCAAGCTCAACGGTTCGCTGCTGGCGGTGGAAGAAATCAACAAGGCCGGCGGCATCATGGGCCGGCAGGTGGAGCTGATTCACCTCGACCCGCAGGGCGACAACGCGCGCTACCAGGAGTTCACGCGGCGCCTGCTGAGCAAGGACAAGGTCGACGTGCTCATCGGCGGCATCACCTCGGCCTCGCGCGAGGCCGTGCGCCCCATCGTCGACCGCACGCAGACGCCGTACTTCTATACCAACCAGTACGAAGGCGGCGTGTGCGACGCCAACATGATCAGCATGGGCGCGGTGCCCGAGCAGCAGTTCTCCACGCTCATTCCCTACATGGTCGAGAAGTTCGGCAAGAAGGTCTACGTGGTGGCGGCCGACTACAACTTCGGCCAGATCAGCGCCGAGTGGAACCGCTCGATATTGAAGGACATCGGCGGCACCGTGGTGGGCGAGGAGTTCATTCCGCTGGGCGTTTCGCAGTTCGCGCAGACCATCCAGAACATCCAGAAGGCCAAGCCCGACTGGCTGTTGATGCTCAACGTGGGCGCCGCGCAAGACTCGTTCTTCGAGCAGGCCGCCGCCGCCAAGCTGAACCTGCCAATGGGCTCGTCGGTGAAGGTGATGCTGGGCTTCGAGCACAAGCGCTTCGCGCCGCCGGCGCTCAACCGCATGCACGCCACGGCCAACTGGTTCGAGGAGATCGATTCGCCCGCCGCCACCGATTTCAAGAAGCGCTGGCACGCCAAGTTCCCCAACGAGCCGTACATCAACGACATGGGCTACAACGCCTACAACGCGCTGTACATGTACAAGACGATGGTGGAGAAGGCCAAGTCGACCAAGCTGGCCGACCTGCGCAAGGTGATCGCATCGGGCGACGCGTGCATCGAGGCAGGAGAGGGCAAGATCTGCATCGACCCCAAGAGCCAGCACGCCTCGCACCAGATGCGCCTGATCGCGGTGGACGAGAAGCACAAGGTCAACGTGCTGAAGGACTACGGGACCATCCAGCCGTACTGGCTGGGCAAGATCGGTTGCGACCTGACGAAGAACAACGACAAGAAGCAGTACACGCCTTCGGACCTGCCGAAGAAGTCCTGACACCCGCGCCCTTCATCCGCGTTCTTCAAAGGACCCTGCGGTGTTCGCCGAAATCTTTTCGTTCTTCTACCAGTTCGCGGACGTGTTCGCGTTCCTCATCCTGTCGGCCGCCGGGCTGGCGATCGTGTTCGGGATGATGGGCGTGATCAACATGGCCCACGGCGAGTTCATCATGTGCGGGGCCTACGTGACGGTGGGCCTGGTGCATGCGGGCTTTGCGCTGCCGCTCGCGCAGCTGTGCGGCACGCTGGCCGCCGGGCTCATCGGCGTGGTGCTGGAGTGGAGCCTGGTGCGCAAGCTCTACAAGCGCCCGCTCGATTCGCTGCTGGCCACCTGGGGGCTGAGCCTGATCGTCACGCAGGGCATGCTGCTGACGGTGGGCTCGTCGGTCACGGGTATCGGCACGCCCGAAGGCAGCTTCGTGGTGGGCGGCTACACCTTCTCGGTGTACCGCATGGTGCTGTTCGCGGCAGCCGTGGCGGTGCTGGGCGGCATCTACTTCATCTTCATGCGCACCCGCTTCGGCGTGCATGCGCGCGCCACGATGCAGAACGCGTCCATTGCGCAGGCCACCGGCGTGCGCGTGGGGCGGGTGTATGCGCTGAGCTTCGGCATCGGGGCGGCGCTGGCCGGCCTGTGCGGCGCGCTGTATGCGCCCACCATGACGCTGATCCCGACGATGGGCGCGGCCTTCCTGGTCGAGAGCTTCGTCACGGTGGTGGTGGGCGGTGCCAACGTGCTGCTGGGCACCGCGCCGGCCGGCATCCTGCTGGCGGTGATCCGCACCGGGCTCAACGGCTGGGGCGGGCAGATCGTGGGGCAGATCGGCATGCTGCTCGCGGTGATCGTCGTCATCCGCATCCTGCCCGAGGGGGTGTCGGGCTGGCTGGCACGCAAAACCCGATGAACCGCGCTGAACCACGCTGAATCGACGGAGTCACCTTTCATGTTCCAACTCATCAACGGCCCGCAGACGCTAGGCACCACGCGCGTCTTCTGGCTTCCCTTCCTGGCGGTGCTCGCCGCGGTGCTGCTGTACCCGGTGGTCGCCGACGCCTACGACGTGGGCAACATGGCCTACCTGCTCACCTGGGTCTTCATGGCCATGGGCCTGTGCCTGGTGTGGGGCTACGGCGGCATGCTGTCTTTCGGGCAGACGCTGTTCTTCGGCATCGCGGGCTACGGCTACGGCGTGCTCGCCATCAACCTGGGCGGCGAGGCGGGCACCACCTTCCTGGCGCTGCTGGGTGCCTTGGTGCTCGCGGCGCTGGCCGCGGCGGTGCTGGGGTATTTCATGATCTGGGGGCGCGTGGGCGGCGTGTTCTTTGGCATCGTCACGCTGTCGGCCACGCTGGTGCTGGCCTTCTTCCTGGGGCAGACGGCGGGCCCCGAATGGCACATCGGCAGCGCGCGGCTCAACGGCTTCAACGGCATGAAGGACATGGCGCCGCTGAACCTGCCGCTGCCGGGCGGCGAAACGCTGTACTTCGACGGCATGCCGCTCTACTACCTGGTGGTGGGGCTCATCGTGGTGGTGTACATCGGGCTGCGCATGCTGCTGAACTCACGCTTCGGCCATGTGGTGGTCGCGGTGCGCGAAGACCCGCAGCGCGCCGAGCTGCTGGGCTACGACGTGCGCAAGTACCAGCTGGCGACCTTCGTCATCGGCTCGGCGCTGGCGGGCCTTAGCGGCGTGCTCTACACCTCGTGGGGCCAGTTCATCACGCCCGCGAGCATCGGGCTGCCGGCTGCGGCCATGCCGATCGTGTGGGTGGCGTTCTCGGGGCGCGGGGACATCACGGCCACGCTGGTCGGCTCGTTCCTGGTGCTGTGGGCGTTCCAGACCATCACGGTCTACAGCCAGCAGGCCGCGCTGCTGCTGATGGGCGCGATGCTGCTGTGCACGGTGATGGTGGCGCCGCAGGGCTTCGTCATCGGCGTGGTGCAGGCGGTGCGGCGCGTGTTCGCCAGGCGCGGCGGCAGCGCCGTGAAGGAGCGTTCGGTGCACAGCGTGCCCGACGCACAGGAGGTGCGCGCATGACCCCCTTGTTGCAAACCCGCTCGCTGACCAAGCACTTCGGCGGGCATGCGGCCGTGTCCGAGGTGGACCTGTCGGTGACGCAGGGCGAGATTCATTGCCTCATCGGCCCCAACGGCGCGGGCAAGAGCACGCTGTTCAAGCTGATCGTGGGCACGCACGAGGCCACCTCGGGCCACATCGCCTTCCAGGGCGCGGACGTGACGCGCCAGCGCCCGTTCCAGCGCGTGCAGCAGGGCATGAGCATCAAGATGCAGGCGCCCAGCGTGTTCAAGGAACTGCCGGTGCGGCAGAACATCCACATCGCGCTGCAGCACCACGTGGCGGGCCGCGCGGAACTCACGCGCGAGGAAGACCGGCTGCTGGCGCTGCTCGACCTCGCCGCCGACGCGAAGAAGCTCGCGGGCGAGCTGGCGCACGGCCAGCAGCAGTGGCTGGAGATCGGCATGGCGCTGGCGCTCAAGCCCGTGCTGCTGCTGATGGACGAGCCCACCGCGGGCCTGTCGCCCGAGGAAACCTTCAAGACCGGCGAGCTGATCCAGAAGCTCAACGCCGAGGGCATGACGGTGCTGGTGGTGGAGCACGACATGGCGTTCATCCGCCAGATCGCGCAGCGCGTGACGGTGCTGCATTTCGGCAAGGTGTTTGCCGAAGGCTCCATCGGCGAAGTCATCGCCGATCCGCGCGTGGCCGAGATCTACCTGGGGAAGACCCATGAGCACTGAAATTGTTCTGGACGTGAAGGGCCTGCATGCGAGCTACGGCGCCACGCCGATCCTGCAGGGCGTGGACCTCACGGTGCGCAAGGGCGAGATCGTGAGCCTCATCGGGCGCAACGGCGTGGGCAAGACCACCACCATGCGCTGCCTGATGGGCCTGCTGCGCACGCGCGGCGGCAGCGTGCAACTGCGCGGGCAGGAAATATCGGCGCTGCCGGGCGATGCGCGCGCGCGCCTGGGCATCGGCTACGTGCCGCAAGGCCGCGACGTGTTCGCGCGCATGACGGTGGCGGAGAACCTGATGGTGGGCGAGCTGGTCGGCGGGCCCCAGGGCAAGAAGCTGCCCGACCTGGTCTACCAGTACTTTCCCAAGCTCGCGGAGCGCCGCAACCAGCTGGCCGGCACCATGTCGGGCGGCGAGCAGCAGCAGCTCGCCATCGGCCGCGCGCTGGTGGGCAACCCGGCGCTGATGCTGCTCGACGAGCCGTCCGAAGGCATCCAGCCTTCCATCGTGCAGCTGATCTGCGACGTGCTGCGCGCCATCCGGCGCGACCTGGGCACGACGATTCTGTTCGTGGAACAGAACCTCGACACGATCCTGGACGTCGGCGAACGCGCCTACGTGATGGAGAAGGGCCGCGTGGTGGGCCGCATCGAAGCGGGCCACATGAACGCGCAGACCGTGCGCAACCACCTGATGATCTGAAGGACAACCCCATGAGCTGGCTCGACCAATCGATCATGCACACGCGCGGCATCGGCCGCGAACGCAGCATCGTCACGCATGAACTCACCGAGGCGAAGCAGGGCACCTTCCACTTCACCATCGGCCCGTATTCCAGCCCCGTGATGACGGTGAAGCCCGGCGACCGCATCGTGGTGGAGACGCGCGACGCCTTCGACGGCAAGATAGTGACCGAGCAGGACCTGCCCTCGAAGGTGCTGACCATGCCCTTCGTGAACCCGCAGAACGGGCCGATCATGGTCGAGGGGGCCGAGCCCGGCGACACCCTCGCCGTGCACATCGAGTCGATGGCGCCGCGCGGGCCCAACCCGCGCGGCACCTGCTGCATGATCCCGTCGTTCGGCGCGCTGAGCGGCACCGCCTTCACCGCGCTGCTGAACGAGCCGCTGCCCGAGATCACCCGCAAGATCGACGTGGACGAGGAGGGCGTGTACTGGAGCAAGCGCGTCACGCTGCCCTACAGGCCGCACATCGGCACGCTGAGCTGTTCGCCCGAGCTCGACTCCATCAACAGCCTCACGCCCGACCAGCACGGCGGCAACATGGACCTGCCCGACATGGGCCCGGGCAGCATCACCTACCTGCCGGTGCGCACCGCGGGCGCGCGCCTGTTCATCGGCGACGCGCACGCCTGCCAGGGCGACGGCGAGGTCTGCGGCACGGCGGTGGAGTACCCGAGCCTCACGACCATCCGCGTGGACCTCGTCAAGGGCTGGAGCCTCGAATGGCCGCGGCTGGAGACCGCCGAGATGATCATGGCCATCGGCAGCGCCCGGCCGCTGGAAGACGCGACCCGCATCGCCTACAAGGAGCTGGTGCTCTGGATGGAGGCCGAATACGGCTACGACCGCTGGGACGCCTACATGATGCTGAGCCAGTGCGGCAAGGTGCGGCTGGGCAACTTCGTCGACCCGAAGTACACCGTGGGGGCCGGCATTTCGAAGACGTACCTGGCGTTTTGAGTACTTTCGGGGGCCTGATAATCACGGGATGACTGAAACCTCACGTTTGGCTGAACTGCGCCGCGTGGCCATCCTCGACACCAGCGAAGAGGCCGCCTACAACGAAATCACCCGCCTTGCCGCGCAGATGTGCGGAACGCCCATTGCGCTGATCTCGCTGGTCGACGACCGGCGGCAGTGGTTCAAGTCGCGGGTGGGGCTGGAGGCGGCGGAAACGCCCCGGGCGCATGCGTTCTGCGCGCATGCGATCCAGACGCCCGGCGAGGTGATGGTGGTCAACGACGCCCTGGCGGACCAGCGCTTCAAGTCGAACCCGCTGGTCACCGGCGACCCGAGCATCCGCTTCTATGCGGGCGCGCCCCTGGTGACGAGCAACGGCGAAGCGCTGGGCACGGTGTGCGTGATCGACACCAAGCCGCGCGAGATCAGCCTCGAAGCCCTGGAGCAACTGCGCTTCCTGGCGCAGCAGGTGGTCACGAAGCTAGAGGAACGGGCGCGCGACAACGACGCTTCGGCCTAGATCGCCCCGTCGAACATCATCACGTCGACCTCGTCGCCCGGCGCGACGTTGCCCTGGGCGTGGTGAAGCACCACGAGCCCGTTGGCCTCTAGCATCGAGCTCAGCACGCCGGAGCCCTGGTTGGCGGCCACCGTCACCTCGGGCAAGGCCCCGTTCACCGACGTGACGAAGCCGCGCTGGTACTCGGTGCGTCCGGGCTTCTTGCGGATCGGGCCCGTGCTGCGCGCGTGCAGCAAGGGCGGCGGGGCGCAGGCGGTTGCGTGGCAGCCCATCAGGCGCAGCAGGGCCGGGCGCACGAAGGCCAGGAAGGTCACCATCACGGCCACCGGATTGCCCGGCAGGCCGAACAGCAAGGCCGGCTGCGTCGAGGCGTCGGGCCCGTCCCGTGGAATGAGCCCCACGGCCAACGGCCGGCCGGGGCGCATGGCCACCCGCCAGAAGGCCATGTCGCCCAGCTGCTGCATCACGTCGCGCGTGTGGTCGGCAGCGCCCGCGCTGACGCCGCCGCTGGTGACGATGGCATCGGCCTCGCGCGCCGCGCGCTTCAACGTGGCCGCCAGCGTGGCCGGGTCGTCGCGCACCAGGCCGAGGTCGATCACCTCGCAGCCCAGCTTCGCGAGCAGGCCGAACACCGTGTAGCGGTTGCTGTCGTACACCGCGCCTTCGCGCGGCGCCTCGCCCAGGCTCAGGATTTCGTCGCCGGTCGAGAAGTACGCGACCCGCAGCCGTCGCAGCGCGCTCACGCCGGGCAGGCCCAGGCTCGCGACCATGCCCAGCGCGGCCGGCGACAGGCGCTCGCCCCGGCGCAGCGCGGGCTGGCCCTGCATCAGGTCTTCGCCGGCAAAGCGGCGGTTGTCGCCGCGGCGCACCACATGCGCCGGAAAGCGCACCTGGTCGCCCTCGACGTTGCAGAACTCCTGCGGAATCACGGTGTCGAGCCCGGCCGGCATCATCGCGCCGGTCATGATGCGCACCGCGTCGCCCGCGCCCAGCGCGCCCCGCCAGGCCGCGCCGGCCAGCGCCGTGCCCACGACGCGCACGGTGACAGAGGCGTCGCTGGGCGCGTTTTCCCGCAGCAAGGCGCCGTCGAAGGCATAGCCGTCCATGGCGGAGTTGTCGTGCGGCGGCACACTGATGGGCGAGACGATGTCCTCGGCCAGCACGCGGCCCAGCGCATCGAAGAGCGCCACGCTTTCGCGCTCGGTAACGACGCACGGCGCGGTGAGTCGCGCAAGAAAGGCATGCACTGCTTCGACGCTCAGGTCGGCGGCGTCGTAGCCCGGCAGGGCGGCGGCGATGTCTGCGATGCGGCTCATCGGTTCTCGAGCGCGTGCAGCTCGATCAGGGTGTTGACGTTGAAGAAGGCCTCGGGCGCGTCGCCGGGGCGGTCGAAGGGCACGCGCACCGTGCGGTGCTGCGCGGTCCAGGCGTGGACCTTGCGGCCGCCGGCTTCGGTGTAGCGGCGCAGGCTGTGGTGCAGGTCGGCGCGCAGCAGGCAGAACACGGGTTGGGGGCGCAGCGCGGCGGCGGTATCGCCCTCGGCGGTTTCGGGGGCGGCAACCATGGCGATCTCGGCATCTTCGGCCGCTGCCGCCGCTGCTTCAGCCAGCCGGGCTGCCAGGTCGAGCGGAAACAGCGGGGTGTCGCAGGGCACGGTCAGCAGCCAGGGCGTGGTGCAGTGTTCGAGGCCGCTCAGGAAGCCGGCGAGCGGCCCCGGGTAGTCGGCCAGGCTGTCGGGCCACACTGGTGCGCCGAAGGCTTCGTAGGCGGCCCGGTTGCGGTTGGCATTGACCATGAGCGCACCGACCTGTGGGCGCAGGCGTCGTATCGCATGCAGCGCCAGCGGCTCGCCTCGGAAGAGCTGCAGGCCCTTGTCGACGCCGCCCATGCGCGAGCCGCGTCCACCGGCCAGCAGCAAGCCCGTGATGTCGGCAGGCGCGATGGCGGGCTGCGCGTGCATGGCCACGGCCGGCCTCATCCGCCGATGTAGCTCATCTCGACGCGGCGCGGGGCCTTGTCGCCCGCACTGCCGCTGTGCTCGTCCTCCGGTCCGCGCAGGGCGCGCAACTCGGAATAGCGGTCGGCGCGGCCCTGCCAGATGTGGCCGATGGCGGAAGACAGGTCGTCGTCGCTCGCGGTGCCGCGCAGCAGCGGTCGCAGGTCGTGGCCCGCGCTGGCGAACAGGCACAGGTACAGCTTGCCTTCGGTCGACAGGCGCGCGCGGCTGCAGTCGTGGCAGAAGGCCTGGGTCACGCTGCTGATGACGCCGATTTCGCCGCCGCCGTCCGCGTAGGCCCAGCGCTGGGCCGTTTCGCCAGGCGTGGAGGCCTCCAGCGGCACCAGCGGGAACTCGGCATGGATGCGCGCGATGACGTCGGCCGAGGGCAGCACCTCGTCCATGCGCCAGCCGTTGGTGGCGCCCACGTCCATGTATTCGATGAAGCGCAGCACCACCTTGCCGCCGTGGTGCTGGCGAAAGTAGCGCGCCATCGGCAATATCTCTTGCTCGTTGGTGCCGCGCTTGACCACCATGTTGACCTTGATGGGCCCCAGGCCCGCGGCCAGCGCCGCGTCGATGCCGGCCAGCACGTCGGCCACCGGAAAGTCGACGTCGTTCATGTGGCGGAACACGGCGTCGTCCAGGCTGTCGAGGCTCACCGTCACGCGCTGCAGGCCCGCGGCCCGCAATGCGGCGGCCTTGCGCTGCAGCAGCGATCCGTTGGTGGTGAGCGTGAGCGCCAGCGGCTCGCCGCCCGGCGTGCGGATGCCGGCGAGCTGTTCGATCAGCCCTTCGATGTTCTTGCGCAGCAGGGGCTCGCCGCCGGTGAGGCGGATCTTGCGCACGCCGTGGCCTGCGAACAGGCGGGCCAGCCGCGTCATTTCCTCGAAGCTCAGCAGCGCGCTGTGCGGCAGGTACTTGTAGTCCTTGTCGAACACGTCCTTGGGCATGCAGTAGCTGCAGCGGAAGTTGCAGCGGTCGGTCACGCTGATGCGCAGGTCGGTCAGGGGCCGGCCCAGGCGGTCGAGCAACTGGCCGGTGGCAGGCAGGGTCAGCTCCGGCACGGCCACGGCGGGTTGCGCGTGGCCGACGGCGGAAATGGGAATGACGGTGCTGCTGCTGTTCTTCATGGCGTCGAGGGGAGAGGGCGATTTTGCGCCATCGCCCATGAGCCCACTCCGCGCAGGCTACTTGAGCACTGCCGCATAGACCATGTTGCGCGCAAGGCTGCGGTAGTGCGTGCGGTACTTGGGCGACTGCAGCATGAGCACCACGAACATCTCGTTCCTGGGATCGACCCACATGTAGGTGCCGCCCGCGCCGCCCCAGTTGTATTCGCCGCCGGCCGCCGGATAGGGCGCCTCGCCGTCGTTGCGGCGCACCGCGAAACCCAGGCCGAAGCCGTAGCCCGGGCCCGGCAGGTACAGCGGACCGGGCACGATGCCGGCGCCCGCGTTGGCATGGTCGGAGGTCATCAGCGCCAGGGTGCGCGGACCGAGGTAGCGCTTGCCGTCGAGCGAGCCGCCGTTCAGCAGCATCTGCAGGAAGCGCGCGTAGTCGTTCGCCGTCGACACCAGCCCGCCGCCGCCCGACTCGTACTTGCGCACGATGCGCGGGTCGTTGAAGTCGGCCCCCACGCCGAAGCTGCGGTCGCTGGGCAACGGCTCGGCAATGCGCGGCTGGCGCGCCGCCTCCGGCACGTAGTAGCTGGTGTCCTTCATGCCCAGCGGGTCGAGCAGGCGGGTTTTCTCGAACTGGTAGAGCGACTGGCCCGACACCACCTCGATCACGCGCCCCAGGATGTCGGTCGACTGGCTGTACTCCCAGGTCGTGCCGGGCTGGTAGGCCAGCGGCAGCCTGGCCAGGCGCTGGGAAAACTCGGCCAGCGTCGGGTCGCCGGCGCCCAGGCCGGCGGCGTTGTAGGCCTGCTTGACCAGACCCGGGCCGAAGAAGCCGTAGGTCAGGCCCGAGGTGTGGCGCATCAGGTCCTGGACGGTGATCGGGCGGCGCGCGGGCACGGTGTCGAGCACCGGCTTGCCGTCGGGGCCGGGCTTCTCGACGCCCACCGTCATGCTGGCGAACTCCGGCAGGTAGGTGGCGACGGGGTCGTCCAGCTTCAGGCGGCCGTCTTCCACCAGCATCATCGCGGCGACCGTGGTGATGGGCTTGCTCATCGAGTAGATGCGGAAGATGCCGTCGCGCGGCATCGGCGCGCCCGTGGCCGCGTCGAGCTTGCCCACCGGCTCGAACCAGGCCACCTTGCCCTGGCGCGCCACCAGCAGCACCGCGCCAGGGATCTTGCCGGCGGCCACGTCGGCCTTGAGCACGTCGCTGAGCATCTGCAGGCGCTCGCTCGACAGGCCGACCTGCTCGGGCGTGGCGGTGGGCAGCGCCTGCGCGGCGGCCAGCAGCGGAATGGCCAGGCCGAGGCCCAGCACGGCGGTGCACAGGGTGCGTTTCAGGAATCTCATGGATTTGTCTCCGTCTTGTTGTGGTGAATTCAAAACCGGCACGACGGTCTTGGCCGCCGTCTGTTGCGTGTCCGCCCGGTGCTATCCGCGGCAGAGCTTCAGGTTGGTGCGGGCTGCGCGGACCACGGGCAGGATGTCCTCGGCGTCCGCCGGTGGATAGTTTTCCTTCACGCCCTCGTCGGTGCGCGCGGCATCTTCGGCCAGCGGTTCGAGCGTCTTGAGGCAGCCCGCGCGGTCGCCGAGCCGGAACTGCGTGATCGCCAGGTCGTTGCGCACGCGGCCCCTGGTGATCCAGTCGAGCGTCTTGTCGCAGTCGCCGAGCACCGGTGCGAGGGTGGTCCGGGCGGCGGCGTAGTCCTTGGCGTCGTACTGGCGCTTGAAGGTCTTGCGGGTCGCGGCCACGGCCTTGGTGGTGCAGGCGGGGGCCGGCATGGTGTACGTGCCTTCGAACGAGGCGCGCGCCCCGCAGCTCTGGCGGCAGTCCTCGGAGCCGTTGCTGGTGACCTCGACCACGCGGCCCTTGACGGTGAAATTCACCACGCACGCGGTGTCGTCGATCTTCGACTTGCCCCGCACGATGGTGCCGTCGAGTGCGCACAGGTGGGCGTTCGGGCCAATGGTGTTGAGGTCGAAGCGCCCGCTGGGCTTGACGTTCAGCGAGCCGGCGCCGCCTTCGTAGATGTACTCGCCGGCGGGTGGATTGGCGGGCTGGGCGCCCGCAATGCCGGTGCCCAGCAGCAACAGGAACGCGGGTACGAGGGACAAGATGCGATGCAATTTCATCGGTGCGAAGCCTTTGGTGGGGACGCGTGGCAGTGTATCGATGCCCTCGCCGGGTGTGCGGTGTTGGCTTGTTTGAGGCATCGCCTGTTTCGATGTCTTGACGCGGCCAATGAGAATTCCTATCATTTGGCTGCCTGAGTACGCACCAAGTCGACAACGCAAAGGGCTCTTCCAACCCAGGAGCTCCAGCCCGTGCCGTACACCTTGCCAGCCTTGCCCTATGCCTTCGATGCGCTCGAACCGCACATCGACGCGCAGACCATGGAAATCCACCATGGCAAGCACCACCAGACCTATGTGAACAACCTCGATGCGGCGTTGAAAGACACGCCGCACGCGGGCACGCCGGTCGAGCAGCTGATCGCCGGTGTCGAGGATCTGCCCGAGGCGCTGCGCGCACCGGTGCGCAACAACGGCGGCGGCCACGCCAACCACAGCCTGTTCTGGTTGGTGATGGCGCCGGTCGGGCAGGGCGGCGGCGGTGCCCCCACGGGAGCGCTGGCCCAGGCCATCGACACCGACCTGGGCGGCCTCGACGCGTTCAAGGACGCCTTCACCAAGGCCGCCCTCACGCGCTTCGGCAGCGGCTGGGCCTGGCTGTCGGTGGGCGCGGGCGGCAAGCTCGCCGTGGAAAGCAGCGGCAACCAGGACAGCCCGCTGATGCGGGGCATCGGCTCGGGCAACACGCCCATCCTGGGGTTGGACGTGTGGGAGCACGCCTATTACCTCAAGTACCAGAACCGCCGCCCCGAGTACATCGCGGCCTTCTACAACGTGGTGAACTGGGCCGAGGTGGCCCGGCGCCACGCCGCCGCGACCGCTGGCTGAGGAGCGGGCCCATGAACGAACCGCTGCACGCCACGGTGGCCGGCGCACAGCCGAAGCCGGCACGTCCGATGCGCGAATGGATCGGCCTGGCCATCGTCGCGGCAGGTGTGCTGGTGGCGGTGTCGCAGTTCTGGCAGTTCGTGCGCGCCGATCCGTTGGTGTGGAGCGCACTGGTGGGCGGCTGCGTCGCCGCGCTGGCGACGGCGCTGGGCACGTTGCCGGTGCTGTTCTCGCAGAAGCTGCCCGACCGTTTGCAGGACACGCTGTTCGGCTTCGGCGCCGGCGTGATGCTCGCGGCCAGCGCCTTCTCGCTGATCATTCCGGGGCTGCAGGCCGCGAAGCAGGTGGGCGTGTTCGGCGGCGGCAGTTGGGCGGCGGGCGGGGTGATCGGCTCGGCCATCCTGCTGGGCGGCGCGGTGCTGATGCTGATGGACCGCGTGCTGCCGCACGAGCACTTCATCAAGGGCCGCGAAGGCCAGAGCGCGAAACAGCTGCGTCGCACCTGGCTCTTCGTGTTCGCCATTGCGCTGCACAACGTGCCCGAGGGCCTGGCGATCGGCGTGGGCTATGCGGCCGACAACGGCCTGCGCGCTGACGCGCTGGCGACCGGCATCGCGATCCAGGACGTGCCCGAAGGCCTGGTCGTCGCGGTGGCGCTGCTGGCCGCGGGCTACAGCCGCGTGTTCGCGGTGCTGATCGGCATGGCCTCGGGCCTGGTGGAGCCGCTGGGCGCCGTGCTGGGCGCGGCCGTGGTGGGGCACTCGGCGATGCTGCTGCCATGGGGGCTGGGCTTTGCGGCCGGCGCGATGCTGTTCGTGATCAGCCACGAGATCATTCCCGAGTCGCACCGCAAGGGGCACGAAGCCTTCGCCACCAGCGGGCTGATGATCGGCTTCGTGCTGATGATGCTGCTGGACACCGCGTTGGGGTAGGGGGCCTTCGTGGGACACCGCGGAACCGGCTTTGCCGGGCCGCAGGTGTCGCCCCCGGCGAGGGGGTTGGCGAAGCGACACGAAGTGCGCGCAGCCTGGGGGAGCGCCAGGTCCTAACCGTGCTTGACGGCGACGGTCTTCAGCGTCGTGAAGCCGTAGAGCGCCTCGAAGCCCTTCTCGCGGCCGTAGCCCGAGGACTTCACGCCGCCAAAGGGCAGTTCCACGCCGCCGCCCGCGCCGTAGTTGTTGATGAACACCTGGCCGCTGCGCACGCGCTTGGCCATGCGGAACTGGCGCGAGCCGTCGGCGGTCCACACGCCGGCCACCAGGCCGAACTGCGTGGCGTTGGCAAGCGCCACCGCCTCGTCTTCGTCGGTGAAGGACATGGCGGCCAGCACCGGGCCGAACACCTCTTCCTGCGCCAGGCGATGGCCCACGGGCACGTCGCGCAGCAGGGTGGGGGCCTGGTAGAAGCCCGTTTCTGGCGCTTCCTCGACCACGACGCCCTGCGCCACCATCGGAATGCCGGCATGTTGGGCATCACTCAGGAAATCCCACACGCGCTGCTGCTGCGTCTGGCGGATCAGCGGGCCCACGTCGAGGTCCATGGCGGCGGGGCCGACGCGCAGCGCCTCGAAGGCATGGCCCAGGCGCTCGAGCAGCGGCTCGTAGATGTCGCGCTGGATCAGCACGCGCGAGCCGGCCGAGCAGGTCTGTCCCGCGTTCTGCACGATCGCGTTGATGACCACCGGGATCACCGCGTCCAGGTCGGCGTCGGCAAAGACGATCTGCGGGCTCTTGCCGCCGAGTTCGAGCGTGACCGGGCAGTGCCGCTCGGCCGCCACCTGCTGGATCAGCGTGCCGATCTTCGGGCTGCCGGTGAAGCTGATGTGGTCGATGCCCTCGTGCCGCGCGAGCGCGTCGCCCACCTCGTGGCCGTAGCCCGTCACGATGTTGAGCGCGCCGGCCGGGAACCCGACCTCGGCCGCCAGCTGCGCCACGCGGATCAGCGACAGGCAGGCGTCTTCGGCCGGCTTCACCACGCACACGTTGCCCGCGGCCAGCGCGCCGCCCACGCTGCGCCCGAAGATCTGCATCGGGTAGTTCCAGGGAATGATGTGGCCGGTGACGCCGTGCGGCTCGCGCCAGGTGAACACGCTGTAGCCGTCCTGGTAGGGAATGGTCTCGCCGTGCAGCTTGTCGCAGGCGCCGGCATAGAACTCGAAGTAGCGCACCAGCGCCACGGCGTCGGCGCGGGCCTGTTTCACGGGCTTGCCGCAGTCGCGTTGCTCGATGAGCGCGAGTTCGTCGACGTGCTCGGCGATCTTCTGCGAGAGCTTGTAGAGCAGGCGGCCGCGGTCGGCGGCGCTCACCTTGTGCCACACGCCCTCGAAGCAGTCGCGCGCGGCGCGCACGGCGGAGTCGATGTCGGCGGCGTTGCTGCGCTGGATCTCGTCGAAGGGCTGGCCGTCGGAAGGGTCGATGACCGGCAGGGTGCGGCCGGAGGAGGACGGAACGTCCGCGTTGGCGATGTAGTTGAGCTGCATGGGGCAGGATTCTGCGCGAAGCGCGCGAAATCCGTGGCCGGGCGCGACGGCAACCCCTGTGCAGCTGCTGTGTGCCGCCTCTACTTGGCGGCCGTGGCCTTCGGCAGCGCCCGCACGGCGTTCAGCGTGCGTTCCACATGCTTGTCGGGGTTCAGGTTCTGGTAGTAATAGGCGACCTTGCCGTCGGGTGCGATCACGTAGGACAGGCGGTTGGCGAAGTCGGGCCGGGTCTGCATCAGCGCGTCGAAACCGTTGATGACGGTCTTGGCTTCGTCCGACGCCACCGGAAAGCGGCTCTGGCAGGACTTGACGGAAAACTTCGACAGCGTGCCGATGTCGTCCGCCGAGACGCCGATGACAGTGGCGCCCAGGGCGGCGAACTTGTCGACGGCCTCGGCGAAGGCGTGCGCCTCGATGGAGCAGTCGGCGGAGTCGGCGGCCGGAAAAAAGTAGACCACCACCGGCCCCTTGGCGAGCGCGTCGTTCAGCGAATAGCGAAAGGTCTTGCCGCCCAGGGCGGCGTCGGCGGTGAAGCGGGGCACGGGGTCGCCTATGTCCAGCGCGGCCCAGGCGGGGAGTGCAAGGGCCGGGACAGCGGCAAAAACAGTCGTCACGGCGATGCGCGAGAGAGTCGAACGGGCCATGATGTACTCCGGTGCGGTGTGGCGGCAATTCTAGGCCGCAGCATGAACGCAGGGGCTTGCGTGAAACCGGCACTGCCCCGCGGGCGTACAGAAGACAACGGCAAAACCACAACGCAAGGGAAATCTCGATCATGAAGGCCTGGACCTCACTTCTGCGCATGGCGCTTGCAGGCGCTCTGGCCGCGGCGCTCGGCGCCTGCGGCTCCCTGCCGCCGACGCCGGAAAGGCCGGCGGAGTACTCCGCGTCCGCCGATGCGTCCACCACGCTGGCGAAGATCGTCGATGCGTCCACCCCGCCGGGCGAGCATTCGGGCTTCCGGCTGATGCCGCTGGGCGTTTACTCGCTGGACGCGCGCATCCAGCTCGCGCAGCGGGCCCAGCGCTCGCTGGTGGTGCAGTACTACCAGCTCGAGAACGACGCGGTGGGCCGCCTGCTGTTGCGCACGCTGCGCGAAGCGGCGGCACGCGGCGTGAAAGTGCGCGTGCTGGTCGACGACCTGTACACAGTCAAGAGCCAGCAACTGTTGTTGGCCCTGTCCGAAACTCCCAACGTGGAAGTGCGCCTGTTCAACCCGTTCTGCTGCGGGCGCAACGGCTTCCTGTCTCGCTTTGCGGCCTCGCCCTTCGAGATCGTGCGGCTCAACCACCGCATGCACAACAAGCTGTTCATCGCCGACGGCGTGATGGCGGTGGTGGGCGGGCGCAACATCGCCGACGAGTATTTCGTGCTGAGCGAGGCGCAGAACTTCATCGACATGGACGCGCTGGTGGTCGGCAAGGTGGTGCCGCAGCTCGAGCAGATCTTCGACGCCTACTGGAACAGCGTGCAGGTCTGGCCCATTGCCGACATCGTGGCGGGCGAGGGCGGCCACAAGCCCGGCACCGCCGACTTCGACAACTGGGTCGGCATGGCCGCGCCGCCGCCGAAGATCGTGCTGCCGCCTTCCGACATCCTTGGCTACGGCCCGATCGCCGAGGAGCTCGACGGCGGCCGCATGGGCCTGCTGTGGGGCGAGGCCCGCGCCATCGCCGACCCGCCCACCAAGCCCGCGACCATGACGGCCGACGAGGCCATCGCCACCAGCGTGACGATGAAGGTGTGGGCCCTGCTGCTGGACGCCAAGACCGAGGTCGACCTGACCTCGCCCTACCTAGTGCCGGGCGAGCGCGGCATGGCCGCCTTCGAAGACCTGGCCAAGCGCAACGTGAAGCTCACGCTGCTGACCAACTCGCTGGCCGCCAACGACGAGCCGCTGGTGCACACCGGCTATGCGCGCTACCGCCAGCGGCTGCTCGAAAGCGGCGCCGACCTGTACGAGCTGAGCCCGCAGCGCACCAGCAAGGGCGAGCGCTTCGGCATGTTCGGCAAGTCGCTCGGCCGGCTGCACGCCAAGACCGCCGCCATCGACAAGAAGCGCATCTTCATCGGCTCGATGAACCTCGACCCGCGCTCGGCCAGCCAGAACACTGAGATGGGGCTGGTGGTCGACAGCCCGCAGCTGGCGCGCGAGATGCTGCGCATCATCAACATCAGCAAGCTGCAAAACTCCTACCGGCTGCGCCTGGCCAAGGACACCGGCACGCTGCAATGGCTCACCAACGACGGCGAGAAAGAGGTCATCCT
Source organism: Variovorax sp. AC103 (assembly GCF_979254005.1). Classification (NCBI taxonomy): domain Bacteria; kingdom Pseudomonadati; phylum Pseudomonadota; class Betaproteobacteria; order Burkholderiales; family Comamonadaceae; genus Variovorax; species Variovorax sp. AC103. Next base: position 299,197 of record NZ_CEEDFC010000004.1, read on the forward strand.
GACTTACGAGCCGGAGTCGGGTTTCTTCCAGCGCTTCTACAACATGCTCATTGCACCCATCGTTCCCGAGATGCTGTTGTAGCCTCGGGGGATGGCGCAGACTTTCTCCTCGTTGTCCGCCCCGCAGGTCATGCTGTGGGGCGTCCTTTTTTTCGGCGGCATCTATCTCGGTTTCGGCGGGCTCACCTGGCTCTTGACGAAGCGCGTGCTGCCGGCGCTGGGCATCGGGCGCGTGCTCGATCCGCGGCCGTTGCAGCCGGGGCAACTGCGGCGCGAGCTGGGGCAGTCGGGCGTGTCGGTGCTGATCTTCGGGCTGGGCATGGTGTTTCCGTGGGGCTTGCTGCAGCTGGGCTGGGCGCGGCTCGACGGCGATGCGGGCTGGCGGCAGATCGCGCTCGAAATCCTGGTGCTCGCGGTCTGGAACGACGTGCATTTCTGGGTCAACCACCGGCTGCTGCACACGCGCTGGCTGCGGCGATTTCACGGGCCGCACCACCGCTCGTTCGTGACCACGCCCTGGGCGACCTACAGCTTTCATCCCGTCGAGGCGCTGATGCTCGGCAACGTGATCCTGCTGCCGATGGTGGTGCACGACTTCAGCTTCTGGGCGCTGGCCGCGGTGCCGGTGTTCAGCCTGTTCTTCAACTGCGTCGGGCATTCGAACTACGACTTCTTCACGCGCGTGTCGTACAGCCACTGGTTCGCGGCGAGCCGCCGGCACCACCTGCACCATGCCGTGCACAACGGCAACTACGGTTTTCAGTTCACCTTCATGGACCGGCTGTTCCGCACCCGCATCGCGGCCGACGCGGCCGAGCCGCTTTTCCAGGCGTTCCACAAAAAGCATGGCGCGACCACGACCGCCTGACGCGCGCCATCGCTTGCCGAGGCTGCGCCACGGGCGGGACTGGCAGAGCCTGGCCTACCTCGTGGCCTTGCCTGCGCTGGCGGCCTGGCAGTGGCTGCACGGCTTCGACCTCGTGCTGTATGCGCTGATGCTGTTCCTCACGCTCGGCGTCGGCGTGATCCATCACAACCATGTGCACCTTCGCATGTGGCGCGGCCGGCGCATGAACCGGTTCACCGACTTCTGGATCACGCTGCTGCAGGGCCATCCGACCTTCGTGTTCTGGCCCGCGCACGTGGCCAACCACCATCGCCATCGACACGGTCCGAAGGACGTGGCGCGCACCTACCGCTTCGGCGGCGACACCAATCACCTGGGGGGTTACCTGCTGCACCCGTTCCAGGCGGTGTGGGTGCTGGTGCCGGTGTTTGTCGCGTGGCTCGCGCGGCTGAGGCTGCACCGGCGCGGCGCGTGGCGCTACTGCATGGCGCAGTACGCGCTGTGGCTGGGAAGCTGGGCGGTGCTGCTGGCGCTCGACTGGCGCCGCGCGCTGGTCTTCGTGATCGTGCCGCAACTGCACGGCCTGCACTGGCTGCTGGCGACCAACTACCTGCAGCACGCCCACGCGGACGGCCGAAAGGCATCACGCAAGGAGGCGCCCGGCGATACCCCGGGTAGCCAGCTGAACTACGCCCGCAATTTCGAGGGGCTGGTGAACCCCTTGCTGTTCAACATCGGCCTGCACACCGCACACCACGAGAACCCGCATGCCCATTGGTCCGAGCTCACGCACCTTCATCACACGCGCTACCGCGCGCAGGTCGCGCCCCTGCTCAACGAGGGCGGGCTGGTGCCGTACATGGTGCGCGTGTTCGTGCTGGGGACCGTGTGGCCGCGTTTTCGCAGCCGCCCGCTGATGCCTCCCGATTCACCCATCTCCTGAACCCATGCCCGTTTCATTCCAACGCGTCTACCTCGAGAGCGCCGGCTATTTCATGCCGGGCGAACCCATTCCCAACGACCGCATGGACGCGTACATCGCGCCGCTGAACCGCATGTCGGAGCGCATCAAGCGGCGCATCCTGGCGGAGAACGGCATCCTCACGCGGCATTACGCCATCGATGCGCAAGGCGTCACGCAGCACACCAACGCGCAACTGGCGGCCGGCGCCATTCGCGACTGCCTGCGGCGCGGCGGGGCCGAGCTGTCGCGCGTGTCGCTGCTGGCCAGCGGCTCCTCGGGCGGCGACACGCTGATGCCGGGCTTCGCCAACATGATCCAGGGCGAACTGGCGGCGCAGCCGATGGAGACGCACTCGGTGCACGGCATCTGCGCGGCGGGCGTGTCGGCGATCCAGACGGCGGCCCAGGGCATCGAGCTGGGCGCGCACCGCACGGCCATGGCGGTGGCGAGCGAGATGCCGTCGCGCCTGTTCAAGCGCTCGCGTTTCGCGGCACGCGGCTACGAAGCCGACTTCGACTCGCACTTCCTGCGCTGGATGCTCTCCGATGGCGCGGGCGCCTTGCTGCTGTCCGACGGCACGCCAGCGCTGGCCGGCGCGCCGGGGCTGCGGCTGAAGCTGAAATGGGTGCACCAGCGCGCGTTTTCAGGCGACTACCCGGTGTGCATGCAACTGGGCCTGACCGAAGACCGCGCGCGCGGTCACCTCGACTTCGGCTCCTGGGCCGAGGCCGAAGCGGCGGGCGCCTTGTCGCTGCGGCAGGACATCCGGCTGCTGCCGCACCTGTTCGACATCGGCATCCATGAATACGCGGGGCTGGTGCGCGACGGCTGGGTCGAGCCGAAGCGGGTGGATCACTTTCTTTGCCACTACTCGTCGGAAAAATTCATTCCGGTGGTCGAAGACCTGATGGCCAAGGCCGACCTGTCGATTCCGCGGGAACGCTGGTGGAGCAACCTCGCATGGCGCGGCAACACCGGCGCGGCGTCGATCCTCGTCATGCTGGCCGAGTTCCTGCACACCAGGACGTTGAAGCCGGGCGAGCAGATCTTCTGCTACGTGCCGGAGTCGGGGCGCTTCATGGCGGCCTACATGCTGCTCGAGGTGGAGGCGGTGGACGCCGCACCCGTGGCGGTGGCGCCCCGCGCGGCAGCGGTGCCCGACGACGACCTGGTGATCGCCCCCCCGCACGACCCGGCCGCCGCGCCCGAAGGCCTGGGCGCCCTGCTGACCGAGCTGGCCGCCATCTGGCACGATTACCGTTCGCGCGTGTGGCGCACGCCGCTAGTCCGGCAGATCCGCGAGCGCCGCTTCGCCGTGCCCGACTACCTGAACTGGATGGAGCAGTGGGTGCCGCAGGTGCGCGAAGGCAGCTTGTGGATGCGCGAAGGCGCAGCCTCGCTGAGAGAGCCTTACCAGATGCTGGCCTCGTTGATCGGCGTGCATGCGGGCGAGGAGCAGAACGACTTCAACATTCTCTTCAGCGACTACCGCCGGGCCGGTGGCAAGGTCGAGCGCATCGAGGACCTGCGCCGCAACCCCGGCGGCGAGGCGCTCAACGCCTACCTGCACGGCCTGGCCGCCACGCGCGACCCGATCGGGCTGCTGGGCGCGATCTACATCATCGAGGGCACGGGCCAGCGCATCGTGTCGGCGCTGCTGCCGTTGCTCAAGGCCAGCCTGAAGCTGCCGCCCGACGCCTTCCGCTTCCTCGAGTACCACGGCCACAACGACGAGCACCACCTGGGCCGCTGGCTCACCGCGGTCGAGATGGTGATGGCCGTGGAAGGGCAGGCGCGCGCCGCCCGCCAGATCACCGACACCGCGCGCCACACGGCCGCGCTGTACCTGATGCAGTTCCAGCACATCACCGAGCGAATGCCCCATGGACCGAACACCTGACTTTCTGACCCAGGCGCACGACGAGCGCGACCCCAGCCCCTGGCTGGCGCTGTACCTCGACCAGAGCACGCCGCTGCCCGACAACGTGAAGTCGGCGTGGCTGGCCGATTCGAGCTCGGGCTCGCGTCAGTACCTGCTGCCGTTTCTGCGGCCGCTGGCGCGGCTGACGATCATCCTGATCCAGGTCGTGAAGGTGTTCGTGCCGCGCAACTGGTCGCACTCGATGCTGCTGCATCGGTTTCTGGCGTGGGGGCTGAAGCGTTTCGTCTCGCCCGAGGCCAACTGGCTGATCCTGCGGCACTTTCACCTGGGCTCGCAGGTGCTGGCCTTCATCGGGCGCAATTCACCGGCGCCGGTCGGAACCCATCCGCTGGAGCCGGCCGACATCGACGCGCTGAAGGACGAGATGTTCCTGAAGCACGACCTGAACCTGTTCAACTTCGTGATCCGGCTGAACACGGCGTTGCGCGACAAGGGGCTGGCGCTGTGCAAGGCCGAGAACGTCGACTTCTCGATGATCAGGGAGCCCGGGCTGCGGCTGGAGGACATGCCCCAGGGCAAGCTCAATTTCCTCGACCTGCAAAGCGCCATCGAGCTGTTCACGCCGCTGTACCAGCTGATGCTCACGGACAACGACTTCTGGCGTGCGGCCAACTCCTTGCAACTGGATGAAACCATCGGCATCTACACCGCGACCATCCTGAATGCGCCGGAACACCTGATCCTGGTCAACAACAAGCATCCGCTGGTGCCGCTGTCGACCCTGCGGGCGGGGCACCGGCTGGTGATCCATGGGCTGTCGACCGAGATGCTCCACAGCCTGCTCCAGCGCACGCAGGCGGCGCAGAACCTGCAGCAGGCGGGGGCACCGGAGACGACCCTCTACGAGCAGCCACTTGCATAGGCGTATGCTGCCCCCAGATGGAACTCATGAACACCACCGATAATCCGTCTCCCAAGACCGATCTGGCAGTGACCCATGTACTGGCTCATCTGCTGGAAAAACTCGAGCACAGTGCCGTGCCCGTCGGCGCAGCGCAGTACCGCTCCGTTGTCGAGCACCTGGTGCACGAGTTCGAGGACGTCGAACAGGGAGCCGAACTCGGCCGACTGCTCGACGCCTTTCCGGCCGCGGCCGAGGTGTACGAAAACCTCAATTACCAGCACGCCGGGCTTTGCCGCTCGGCACTAGACGCTTCGCTGGCTGCTGAACTCAGCGCCCGTGAAGCCATTGCACGCGCCATGCGCCGTGCCGAACCGAACAGCAAGGAAAAGACGCATGGCGAAGGGTGAAGTGAAGACGGCAGTGGTGGCGGACGGCCTGCGCTACAAGACCAAGGCACCGGGTTCGCCGTTTCGTGCCTCCGCGTCGTTCAGCGGCGCGACCATGTCGTGCTTCATGTGCGGCAAGCACCGGGTGCGCTCGCAGCTGCGCACGCGCCAGGTACTGGGCAAGTCCCAGACCGTTTGCGCGCCGTCGTGCAAGGCGCTCGACGAATCCCTCGAATAGGGGGGCGTTGGAAACACGCCACTGACGGGGTCACCTGCTAGCACGTCAGGAAGACATTTAGGAGACATTCCCGTGTGCAGAAAGTCACGGATGGCTTCCACAGTGACTGCAATCGCTATACAGTTGGAAACAAATGATGCAAGTAATTGCATTTACTCCAAAGTTCTAATTTGTAGTCGATTCCAATGAATTGCAGCCACGCCATTGACTCTTCGCGCGGGACATGGGTTCCAACGCTTGCAAAGGGGTGCCGCCATGGCTAAACCGCGCCACGTCATCATGCAGGTGGTCAAGCGCTCGTCTGGCAGCGCCACGCACCATGTCGAGTTCCTGATGGACGACAACTTTGCCGAGCGCCTGCGCCAGTTGCGTTCGCTGGTTCCACCGCTGGGCAGCCTCAACAAGCAACGCGATCTGGTGATCGACAAGGTGAGGGTGCGCCTGCCCAACGCCATCTGGCGCTCTGGCAGCGAGATCGAGATGGATGGGGGCGTGGACGGCTCCTGCATCGTCATTGCCGCCGAGGGCTCGTTCAACTGCGGCGGCAAGGACCGCAAGACGCGCGAGAAGCTCGTCACCTACAACTTCGCGATCGCGCGCCTGATCGAGTTGCATGCCGAGCGCCCCGAAGGCGAAACCCTCTACATCCGCGACGGCGTGTTCGCCAACGACGAGCCGGCCGAATCGCCAGCCGGCCGTTGGGTCACGTCGATGCACGAACTGGAAGCCGTGATGCGCGTGCCGGACGCCCCGTCCGACTTCGACACGCTGCACGACCTTTCGCTGCGCCCCGAACAACCGCAGCCCGGCAACGGCGCGCCGCACCGCGCCAGCTTCTACTGAATCCTGGCTGGTCAGCCGGGGCTAGGAAGCAGCCGCGGCCGCTTCGGGCGCTGCGCCCACAGGCGTGTACTGCGCGCGGTTGTCCGCCAGCCAGCGCTCCGACAGGACACTGTCCTGCTGCGCCGGATGGAAGTCCGACCGCAGGTAGCTGCGCCAGCCCGCCACGTTGCCGCGCAGCAGCCCGTCGCGGCTCAACAGGATGCGCGCTGCGCTCTTCCACGTCGACCATTTCCACAGCTGTTTCTCGTGGCGCAGGTTGTCGACGGTCTGGCGCATCAGGTCGCCCAGGAACATCATCGTCACGCGGCGGAACCAGCGGTTGCGCCACGCGTCGGAGCCGCCCGCGGCCTTGTAGATGTCGAAGGCTACGCTCTTGTGCTCCAGCTCCTCCGCGCTGTGCCACAGCCACATGGTGCGCAGCCTGGGCTCGGCGCCCTCGAGAATCTGCGGATGGGCCAGCAGCCATTCGGCGAACATCGCCGTGAAGTGCTCGGTGGCCGCCGTGACCGCCAGCGCGTGGCGCGGATCGGCGTTCTCCATCAGCGTCAGGCGCTTGCTGGCACGCGCCGTCCAGCCGTCCACCAGCCCCTGGCTTTCGAGGTGGTTGTTGAACAGCGAATGAATGCGCCGGTGCGTGGCCTCCTGGCCGATGAAGCCGCGCACCTCGGCACGGTGCTTGTCCTGTGCCTCGGGCGGCAGCGTGGCCACGGTGTTGCGCACGGCGTCGATGAAGAACTGCTCTCCGAAGGGGAAGCTCATCGACAGGGCGTTGAAGAAAGCGGTCGAGAATGCATCGCCGCCACACCAGTTGCGGGAGAAGGGCGACTGCAGGTCGATCAGAAGACGGCGGACAACGAGTTCGGTCATGCAAAAACCTCGGAAAAAAGCCCGGAATGCGTGGGCTGGAAAGTTGGTACAGCTTCGTACCGCTTGCCTTCATGTTGCAATCGTGAGTCGGTACTGTCAAGTACCGAGGCATAGGAAAATGTACGGTTCATGAGCGAAACCATTGAAAAACCAGCGTCTTCCAGGTCTGGCGACGCGCCGGGGAGCGAGCACTACGCGCGCCTGCTGCAGGGCATGGCGCACGCCGTGGGCGCGAAGGGCTACGCGGAGACGACCATCGCCGACATCGTGCGCGAGGCCGCGGTGTCGCGCCGTACCTTCTACGAGCACTTCAGCACCAAGACCGAGTGCCTGATCGCGCTCTACGAAACGGCGAGCCGGCTTGCCTTGCAGGCGGTGAGCGAGGCCTTCGACCCGGTGCAGCCCTGGCACACGCAGGTGGAGCGGGCCATGGCGGCCTATTTCGATTACCTGGCGCAAGACCCGGTGCTGCTGCGCACGCTGTTCGTCGAGATCCTGGGCCTGGGCATGCCGGGCCTCGTGGTGCGGCGCCGGGTGAACGACGAGATCGCCAGCTTCATCCAGGTGGCGATCAACAGCAGCGGCAGCCCCCAGGAGCCAGCGGCGCACCTGACCGCAGAGATGGCGATGACGGTGGTCGGCGGCATCAACGAACTGGTGCTGCAGGCCATCGAGCAGGACCGCGCGGGCGACCTGCGCGAGCTGGTGGCGCCGGCCACGCGGCTGGTGCGCGCGGTGGCGGCCGAGAGCCAGCGTTAAACGCGCTTGCGTTCGACGGCGCCCGGCGCGGCCGACATCCACAGGGTCAGCAGTCCGGCCAAGGTCAGCACCAGCAGCGCGCCGAGGTAAGGCAGCACGTCGTGCAGCGGCGCACCCATCTGGTTGAGCCGCAGCGAGGCCTGGATGCCGGCCGTGCTGGGAAAGATCCAGCGCAGCACCTGCAGCGGCCCCGGCAATGCTTCGACGGGCCAGGAGAAGCCCGAGAGAAAAGCCATCGGCAGGGCGGTGAACAGCAGCACCTGCAAAGCTCGCTCGCGGTCGCGGAACCAGCAGCCCAGCAGCAGGCCGGCGGTGCAGATCGCCGGCACGTAGAAGGCCAGCAGCACCAGCGCACCCCATGGATTGCCGCCGCGCGGATAGTCCTGCAGGAAGAACACCCAGCCAAAGTAGAAAAGCCCGCTCAGCAAGCCGAACCCCGAGAGCGCGCCTAGCCGCCCCAGCCAAGCGCCCATCGAGGCGCGCAGCCGCCCGGCCTCGGCCCAGGTACCGGCCAGCATGGCCGCGCCCATCAGCAGCGTCTGCTGCAGGATCAGCAGCGCCACCGCCGGCACCACGTAGCTGCCATAGCCTTCGGTCGGGTTGAACAGCGCGACGAGTTGCGTGTTGAGCGGGCTGCGGCTGCGTGCGGCCTGTATCGCGCTCTGTCCGCCTGCCTGCAGCTTGCGGATCTCGACACCCGCCGACACCGTGCCCACCGCCTCCGAGAATCCGTACAGCACGGCCTTGTTGAGCAAGGCATACGCCCCGTTGCCTTCGATGGTGACCACGGCCGAGGTGCCGCGCAGCACGTCGCGCCTGAGGTCGGCTGGCAGCAGCGCATAGCCCTCGATCTCGCCGCGCCACAGCGCCTGCTGCGCCTCGTGCACGTCGGCGGTGACCATGCGCACGTCGAGGCGCGGATTGGCCATCGCGAAGCGCGCGATCTGGCGCGACAGCGCACTGTGGTCCTGGTCGACCACGGCCACCGGCACGCGCGTGACGGCCTGCGTGCCGTACGGCCACGGGTAGAAGAAGCCGTAGATGACAGGTGCGAGCAGCATGATCAGCAGCACGCCCTTGTCGCGCAGCACGGCCACGGCGGTATCGCGCCATGCCGCGCCGAAGTGCGAACGGTCCTTCGTCATCAGCGGCCACCCCAGCTGTCAGGCGCCCTGGCGGCGCGCACCAGCGCGCCGGCCGTCGCCGAAAGCAGCACGGCGGTGCCCAGCACCATCCACAGCGGCGTGGCCGCCGAGTAGGCCAACGGCGCACCCATCTGCAACTGCTCCATCTGCACCCGGATGTAGTGCGTGTAAGGCAGCAGGTTGGCCCACGCCTGTGCGAAAAACGGCATCGCGACCAGCGGGAAGCCCACGCCGCCGAACGCGAAGGCCGGCGCGGTGATGAAGCCCGTGGCCGACAGCGCGGTGCGCAGGGAGCGCGTGAGGCCTGATACGAACGCGCCCAGCGCGATCGACAGCGCCAGGAAAACCACCAGCGCAAACAACGTCCAACCGAGAGAGCCCACCGGGTGCCACCCGCGCCCCGCCGTGATCCACAGCATCGCGGCGATGGCCACCGCGCTCAGGCTCGCGAACGGCAGCGCCAGCTTTCCCGCCAGCGCAGCCAGCGCCTCGTGCCAGCGCGGCGCGGCGCCCAGCCATTCGCCGATGCTGCGGTCGCGCAGCTCGCGGCCCACGGCCCACGCGCCGGCCGTCATCGCCAGGATGTGCAGCAGCGCGGGAATCAACGCCGCGCCCAGGAACTGCTCGTAGTCGGTCGAGGTGTTGAACAGCGCCACCATGCTCGCCTTGATCGGCTCCATGCTCACGCGCGCGGCCGTCATCGATTCACCGCGCTTGTTGCGCACCGTGAGCTCGACGCCGCCCGACACGGTGGCCACGGCCGTGCGCACGTCGCGCTGGATCAGGCTCGAATGCGTGCCGAGCTGCGCGTTGTGCAGCAGCACGACCTGGCCGGCGCGGCCCTGCTTGACGTCGCGGCTCAGCGTGCGCGGCAGCTGCACCGCCGCGTCGACCGCGCCGCTGGTCAGCGCGCGCGCCATCTCGCCTTCGTCGCCGTAGTGCTGCACCACGCGCAGGCCGGGCGTGGCGTCCAGAAAGCGCACCAGCTGGCGCGACAGCGAGGAGCGGTCCTGGTCGAGCACGCCAATCGGCAGCCGCTCGGGCAGCCCGGCCGAGAAGATCCACCAGATCAGCAACACCGCGAGCAGCGGCACCCACGAGACCATGGCCAGGTCCCAGGGGCGCGTGCGCAGCAGCGCGAACTCGCGCCGTGCGCTGGCTGCGGAAAAGCCGCGGAGGCTCATCGGATCTGCGCTCCGTGCCGGGTCAGTCCACCAGCACGCTCATGCCGGGCCGCGCGCCCTCGACGGGCTTGAGCGGCCGTGCACGGACCTCGAAGGTGCGCACGTCGAAGCCGGCGCCGCCGCGCGTGGCGCGCCAGGTCGCGAAGTCGGGCAGCACGGCGCTGTAGTAGACCTTGAAGCGCGCCGTGCGCTTGTCTTCGGGCAGCGCGGGCAGGCGCGCGTCGAACTCGTTGCCCATCGCGAACCGGGCGAGCCGGTCTTCGCGCACGTTGAGCACCAGCCACTGGTCGTTGAGGTCGACCACCGTCACCACGGCCACGCCCTGCGGCGACAGCTCGCCGACCTTGGCCAGCACCTTGGCCACCTCGCCGCCGACGGGGCTGCGCAGCTCGGTCTCGGCCTTGGCGGCCTGCGCTTCGGCGACCACGCCGGCGACCTGGCGCGCCTGCGCATCGGCCGCGGCCTTGTCTTCGGGCCGGGCGCCGCTGCGCGCCATGTCGTACTGCGCCCTGGCGGCGATGGCGGCGTCGCGCGAAGCCTTCCAGTTGGCTTCGGCCTCGTCGCGCTTCTGGTCGGCCACCAGGCCTTCGCGCGCCAGCCCGTCGACACGGCGGAACGAGGTCTGCGCGAGCTGCGCCGCGGTTTCCGCCCGCTGCCATTGCATGCGCGCCATCTCGAGCTCCTGTGGCCGCGCGCCGTTCTGCGCCTTGTCGGCCACGGCCTGCGCGGCCTGCTCGGCGGCGGTGGCCTGCGCGAGCTTGGCGCGCACCTCGGGGCTGTCCATGCGCACCAGCACCGAACCGGCCTGGATGCGATCGCCTTCCTTCACCAGCACCTCGGCCACGCGCGCCGTGACCTTGCCCGCCACGTCGGTCTCGCGTGCTTCCATCTGGCCCTGGAACACCTCGGGCGCGGGCTGCGACGCGCGCCAGAACCCCCAGACGAGCACCGCCAGCACGAGCAGGGCGGCAAGGATGGCGATCAGTTGTCGGGTCTTGGCACTCATCATCAATTCACCTTCACGTCGGCACGCGCGATGTAGTCGGAAAACCTGTCGGAAATGCCCGCGCTCTCGAGCAGCTGCGCCAGCGCCTGCACATAGTCGTTGGCGGCCTGCGCGCGTTCGGTCAGCACCTTGGCCTGGTTGGTTTCGGCGTCGATCAGGTCGAGCGTGGTGCTCGTGCCTTCGTGAAGTCCCGAGACACGCAGCCTGACCACCTCTTGCGCCAGTTCGACCGAGGCCTTCATCTCCAGGTACTGGCGGCGTGCGTTTTCCAGCGCGCGCCAGTTGCGCTCGACCAGCAGCGAGATGTCGCTGCGCGCCTGCGCGTCGGTGCGCTCGGCCTGTTCGATCTGCTTGAGCGAGGAGGCCGACAGGGCGCTGCGGTCGACCGAGTCGTACAGCGTCCAGCGCACGCCGATGCCGGCCACCCAGTCGGCGTTGCCGCTCTTGAGTTCGCGGGTGCCGAAGGCAATGACCTGCGGGCGGCGCAACGCCTCCTCGCCTTCGTGCAGCTGCTCGGCCTGCGACTTCTTGGCCGCGACCTTGCCCAGGCCGGGGTGGCGCGTGAGCGCCGAATCGATGAAGTAGCCCAGCGGCTCGACCGGCGTGCTGAGGATGAAGAGCGGCGTCTGCGGCGCCACGCTGCCGTCCGCGCGCACCGTGCGGGCGAGCGCCACGGCGGCCAGCGCCGCGTCGTCCTCTGCCTTGCGCGCGTTGCGGCGCGCTTCTTCGTAGGCGGCGCTGGCCTGCAGCCGCTCCACGCGCGAGATCACGCCGGCCGCGAGCATCTTCTGCGCCGCCGAATCATGCTGGGCGATCGTGCGTTCCGCTTGCGCGCGCAGCGTGGCCGCGCGCTGCGCGAGCTGCGCGCCGAAGTAGCGCTGCACCAGCAGGGTGTCGACTTCGTGGCCGGCCTGTTCGGCATCGGCCTGCGCCTCGCGCGTCTGTGCCGACACGAAGCCGCGCACCGCGTCGGTCGCGCCGCCCACGTACAGCGGCCAGACGGCCGAGACCGAGGTGTTGGTGCCCGTGTCGTGCCGGTTCAGCGTGTAGCTGTTGGGCAGTTGCGGAATGGGCACGCGCGAGATGAAGCTCTGGACCGACGAGGGCAGCGAGGAACCGATCTGCCCCAGCTTCTGGTTGAGCGGATCGAGGTCGAGGTTCAGGTTGGCGTTGTACGCGTAGGCCAGGCCCGAGATGCTGACCACCGGGCCGCCCAGGCCCTTGACGCCTTCGCCCTGCAGCTCTTTCGATTCGACGGCCGCGCGCGCTGCGGCCAGCTTGTCGGAGCGGTCGACCATGCGGGCGCGGGCTGCGTCGAAGCTCAGTGAGAGGGTGTCCGCGCGGGGCGGCACCTGTGCGAAGGCCGAGGTACCCAGCCCGATCAGGGCCGGCAGCAGGAGCAGGGAAGGGAAGAGGGCGTGGCGAGGTCGTTGCATCGTTTCAGGCTGCCTTGCGCAGCAGGGCGTCGAGCTCCTGCTGCAGGATCACGGGAAACGCGGCCTGCACCGCGCCGGTGGCGAGCGGGCGCGCTTTCTCGAGCAGTTGGGCCAGGCGCTCGGCATCGATGGCGTCGCCGCTCAGCAGGCTGTCGGCCAGCGTGCGCAGCCAGTGGCGCGCCACGGTGCGCAGCGTGCGCGCCATGGACTCCTGCATGCCGATCACCTGCTCCAGCTGCAGGCCGAGCGCGGCCAGTTGCTCTGCGACTTGGCCCAGCGCGGGGCTGAGCATCTGGATCTTGCCGTCGGGCAGTTCGCGCATCAGGCCGGCCTTGGTGGCGCGCGCGAGCAGGGCGGGCGTCATCTGGCCTTTCCACTTGGCGGCGAGCGCCTTGGCCGACACCACCACCGGCGTTTCTTCGGCAAACAGGCTGCCCGAGACCGAGCGCGCCACGGCGACCAGGTCGGGCCAGGACGAGGCCGGCGCGCGCGCAAAGATGCGGCGGATGGCCTCTATGCCGAAGCCCTGGTCGCGCAACTCGCGGATCAGCGCCAGGCGCTGCGCGTGCTCGTCGTCGTACAGGCCCAGGCGCCCCCGAAGCCGGGGCGGTGGCAGCAGCCCTGCGGTGCTGTAGGCGCGGATGTTGCGCACCGTCACGCCCGCGTGCGCGGCCAGGGCCTCGATGGAGAGGTCCTGGGCGACAGCGGGGGCGTGGTTGGAATTCATGTGACGGTACGAATGTTACATCGTGAATGTCACATAGATCAAACCTGGATCGTCGGCTTGTAGTCGGCCAGCAGCACGTCGTTCCACTTGCCGAAGATCGCCATCAGGCCCACCGCCACCGTGCCGGACAGCACCACCACCCCGCAGGCATGCGCCCATCCGTTGTCGAAGGCGCCGAACATGACCGCGCGAAACGCCTGCACCACCCAGCTGAAGGGCAGCCAGCTGTGCACGTCGCGGAAGAAGCCGGCCGACAGCTCCACCGGCAGCACGCCGCCGCCGGCCGACAGCTGCAGCGTGAGCAGCAGCACCGTCAGGATGCGGCCGAAGTCGCCGAACACATGGAGGATGGCGAACAGCACCACCAGGAACACCAGCGAGGCCAGCACCATGGTGAGTGCCAGCGCGCCCACACGCGGCGCCTGCACCTGCAGCACGCCCAGCAGCGTGGCCAGCACCAGCGCCACCTGCAGCAGCACGACGAGCGCCGGCATGGTGATCTTGCCGAGCGTCTTCGCCAGCTTCGGGTAGTGGGTGTGGTCCGTCAGCACGATGCGGATGTTGAACAGGTAGCCGGCCATCACAGCGCCGATCCACAGCGCCACCGACACCATGTTGGGCACGAAGGCGCTGCCGTTGTTGGCCACCGGGGCCACCACCTCGACCTTCGGCTCGACCGAGTCGGCCAGCCCCGAGGCACTGCCCTGGATGCGGGTGATGGAGGCGGGCAGGGCGGCCTCGATGGTGCGCACCCCGGTCAACAGACGCTGCGCGCCCTGGGACAGTTGCGCGCCGCCCTGGACGAACTCATCGAGCTTGCGGTCTTCGGGCAGCTTGCCGCCCAGGGTGCGAATGCCGGCAGACAGCGCGCCCATGCCGTCGGCGAGCTTGCCCACGCCGCCTTCGAGCGCCGCAGCGCCGGCCACCAGCTTCTGGCTGCCGTCCTCTGCCTTGGTCATCGCGGCCTGGGCCTGGCCGAGCCCGCCGCGCAGCTTGTCCGCACCGGTTGCCAGGTCCCCGGCGCCGCGCGCGAGCCGGTCGCCCATGAAGGGAATGTCGGCCGATTCCTTCTGCATCTTGCGTGCGCCGTCACCCAGTTGGCCAGCGCCTGCATTCAACTGGTCCAGGCCATCGCCGATCTGCGCGAGCCCGCTGCCGAGTTCGCGCTGCCCCGCCGTGAGCTGCTGGGCGCCGGACTTCAGCGCGCGCAGGTCCGCATCGGCCGGCAGCTTCGACTGGATGGTGCGGATGGCGCCGTTGACCTGCTTGAACCCGCTGCCCACCTGCTGGGCCGCCGCGCTGTACTGGATGGCGCCCGTGGCCAGCGCCTGGCTGCCGTCGCGCAACTGCAGCAGCGCCTGCTTGAGCTGTTCCAGCCGTTGCTGCGAGCCGGAGGCCGCGTTCAGCACCAGCTCCCAGCGCTGCTCGTTGAGCATCTCGTTGACCTGGTGGCCCAGCTCGCCCGCGAAGCGCCGCGCCAGGCCGGCCGAGCTGTAGTTGTTGCCTTCGGAGGTGTAGACGACCAACTGGCCTGCGCCGCGCTGCGTGCCGGGCACCGCATTGGCGCTGAAGTCGCCCGGAATCAGCAGCACGAAGGCGAGCGTGCCGCGGCGCACTTCGGCGCGCGCGGCCTCGGGGTCGGTCATGGTGCGAAAGCCGAAGGCGCGTTTTTCGAGCAGGGTGCGCGTGAGTTCTTCGCCCACGTTCAAGGTGTGCGCCATGTAGGTAACGCCCCGGTCCTGGTTCACGATGGCTGCCGGCAGGTCGGCGGTGTGGCCCGCCGGGTCCCACACGCTCGTGAGATAGATCAGCGCATAGAGCGCAGGCACCACGCCGACCGCCACCACGGCCAGCAGGATGCGCGGAAAACGCCGCACGATCGCCAGTTCGGCCCGTGCAATGGCCCAGGTGCCGGCGAACAGTGCGTGGAGGTAGTGCATGGCGCTAGTGTGTACGCAGCGCCATGGTGACCGGCCCGGGAACGCACGTCAGGGCTTGACCTTGACTTCGACGCGGCGCGCCTCGGAGGGCGGCCCGTCGGCCTGCGACTGCTCGGGCTTGGCGAGCTCGATCTTGTCTTCGGGCGCGCCGGCGGCCTTGAGCGCGTCGCTCACGGCCATGGCGCGCTGCTTGGCCAGCTCGGCATTCTTTGCAGGGTCGCCGCTGGCGTCGTGGTAGCCGCTCACCAGCACCGTGCTGCCGCTCTGCACCGCCTTGATGACGTCGGCCAGCGCCTCTTTGGCGTTGGGCGCCACCTCCGAGCTGGCGCTGGCGAAATAGAACTTCACGACCCCGTTCTCGACCTTCACTGCGGCGGCTTCGACCGCTGCGACGGCACCCGAAGCAACCACCGCGGCCGGCGTGGCCGGTGCCGTTGCCGCCGGCGCGCTCACGGCCGGTGGCATTTCCACCTTGGCCGGCACCGCCGCCGCATCGCCGGCGTGGAACTTCACCACCAGCGGCACGATGAGCAGCGCCACGATGTTGATGATCTTGATCAGCGGGTTCACGGCCGGGCCGGCTGTGTCCTTGTAGGGGTCGCCCACGGTATCGCCGGTGACGGCCGCCTTGTGCGCCTCGGAGCCTTTGCCGCCGTGGTGGCCGTCCTCGATGTACTTCTTGGCGTTGTCCCACGCGCCACCGCCGGTGCACATCGAGATGGCGACGAACAGCCCCGTGACGATGGTGCCCATCAGCAGCCCGCCCAGCGCCTTCGGCCCGAGCACGAGGCCCACGACGATCGGCACCACCACCGGCAGCAGCGACGGGATCATCATTTCCTTGATGGCGGCGCCGGTCAGCATGCCCACGGCCTTGCCGTACTCCGGCTTGCCGGTGCCTTCCATGATCCCGGGGATCTCGCGGAACTGTCTGCGCACTTCTTCCACCACCGCGCCGGCCGCGCGGCCCACGGCTTCCATCGCCATCGCGCCGAACAGGTAGGGAATCAGCCCGCCGATGAACAGGCCGACGATCACCATCGGGTCGCTCAGGTTGAAGCTGATGTTCAACCCGAAGCTCTCCAGCTTGTGGGTGTAGTCGGCGAACAGCACCAGCGACGCGAGGCCGGCCGAGCCGATGGCGTAGCCCTTGGTCACCGCCTTGGTTGTGTTGCCGACCGCGTCGAGCGGGTCGGTCACGGCGCGCACGCTGTCGGGCAGCTCGCTCATCTCGGCGATGCCGCCAGCGTTGTCGGTGATGGGGCCGTAGGCGTCCAGCGCGACCACGATGCCCGCCATGCTCAGCATGGAGGTCGCCGCGACCGCGATGCCGAACAGGCCGGCCAGCGAGTAAGAAGCCAGGATCGCGATGCACACGAAGATCACCGGCCAGGCCGTAGAGCGCATAGACACGCCCAGGCCCGCGATGATGTTGGTGCCGTGGCCGGTGGTCGAGGCCTGCGCGATGTGCTGCACGGGCTTGTACTGCGTGCCGGTGTAGTACTCGGTGACCCACACCAGCGCGGCGGTGAGCGCCAGGCCCACGAAGCAGGCGCCGAACAGCTTGAGCTGGCTGCCGCTCGGGGCAATGGCGTTGTCCGGGATGATCCAGCTCGTGACGAACCAGAACGCGATCAGCGACAGCACGCCCGCCACCGCCAGCCCCTTGTAGAGCGCCGGCATCACGTTCACCATGCCCGGCGAAGCCTTCACGAAGAAGCAGCCGATGATCGACGCGATGATCGACACGCCGCCGAGAGCGAGCGGATACAGCACCGCATTGCCGGGCGCCGTGGTGACCATCAGCGCGCCGAGCACCATGGTGGCGATCAGCGTCACCGCGTAGGTCTCGAACAGGTCGGCCGCCATGCCGGCGCAGTCGCCGACGTTGTCGCCCACGTTGTCGGCGATCACCGCCGGGTTGCGCGGGTCGTCCTCCGGAATGCCGGCCTCCACCTTGCCCACCAGGTCGGCACCGACGTCGGCGCCCTTGGTGAAGATGCCGCCGCCCAGGCGCGCGAAGATCGAGATCAACGAGGAGCCGAAGGCAAAGCCGATCAGCGGGTTGAGGATGGCTGCCAGGGTGTGGTCGGCCTTGGGCGCGCTACCGGCCAGGAACCAGTAGAAGCCCGTCACGCCCAGCAGGCCGAGCCCGACCACCAGCATGCCGGTGATGGCGCCGCCACGAAACGCGACGTCCAATGCCGGGCCGATACCCTGCGTTGCCGCCTGCGCCGTGCGCACATTGGCGCGCACCGACACGTTCATGCCGATGAAGCCGCAGGCGCCCGAGAGCACCGCGCCGACGACGAAGCCGACCGCCGTGGTCAGGTCGAGGAAAAGTGCGATGAGCACCGCCAGGACGACGCCGACCACCGCGATGGTCGTGTACTGCTTGGCGAGGTAGGCCGAGGCGCCGGCCTGGATGGCCGCTGCAATCTCCTGCATGCGGGCGTTGCCGGGGTCCTTCGCGAGAATCCAACTTCGGGCCCAGAACCCATAGGCCACGGCCACGAGGCCGCAGACGATGGCCAGTATCAAGGGGGTGTTGCCGATCATGCTTTGCTTCTCCATTCGTTCGTTTAAGACTTGTGGAGACGGACACCATGGACCCTGCGTGCAACGCGTACGGGACATGTTTTCCGCCGCGTTGCTTCCTCGAAGCTCGCTGCACCGAGGGTGCGGAGCCGATTGGCCAACGGTTGCAATTTACAGGCAAAAACGAGCGCGCGTGCGACCGTCCGGTGACACGGAAAGTAAACTCCGGGTTTGTCCCCATCCTTCTCATACTTTTCAACTACTCGAAAAACGTCATGTCCTTCGACAAAGTTTCCCCCGGCAAGAACGTTCCCGATGCCTTCAACGTCGTGATCGAAATCCCGATGAACGCCGACCCGATCAAGTACGAAGTCGACAAGGAGTCGGGCGCGATCTTCGTCGACCGCTTCATGACGACGGCCATGTACTACCCCGCCAACTACGGCTACGTGCCGCAGACCCTGTCGGGCGACGGCGACCCGGTCGACGTGCTGGTGATCGCGCCGTACCCGCTGCTGCCGGGCGTGGTGGTGCCTTGCCGTCCCCTGGGCATCCTGATGATGGAAGACGAAGCCGGCGTCGACGGCAAGGTGCTGGCCGTGCCCACGGACAAGGTGCTGCCGATCTACAGCCACTGGAAGTCGGTCGACGACGTGAACCCGATGCGCCTGAAGGCCATCAGCCACTTCTTCGAGCACTACAAGGACCTGGAAGCCGGCAAGTGGGTCAAGGTGCTGGGCTGGGAAGGCATCGAGTCCGCCAAGAAGGAAATCCTGGACGGCATCGCGGCCTACCAGAAGTAAGTTGTTGCTGCCGTGAGGCAGCGTCCGGGGGCGCCATGCCCCTGGACCGGCGGCTTCAGGCCCGGACTGCGTCCCCGGCCAGCCGCATCCACTCGCGATTGACCGATCGCGCGTGCGAGTTCCAGTGGCGTGCCGCCTGCTGGAGTTCGTCCCACTGGCGTTGCGCGCCGGTGCTGTCCCCTTGTTCAGCCAGCCATGCGATGTAGCGGGCGCGGGTTTCGACCGTGTTGTATTGGCTCAGCGCGCTCTCGAAGGCTTCGCGTGCCTCCTGCTGCCGCCCGTCGGCGGCCAGCGCGCGGGCGGTGAGCACCGCGACTTCGTCCCGGCGGTAGTCGTCGCGCGTGGCACGCAGTGCCTGGAGGGCCTGCAGCGCTTCGCGGCCCGCAGCCGGGCCGCCCGCGGCGAGCAGGGCGCTGGCAAGGCCGAACTGCAGCTCCGGGTCGGAGGCCAGCGGGCCCTTGAGCGCATCGCGGTAGTGACCGACGGCATCGCCGGCCTGGCCCCGGTCGAGTGCGGCCTTGGCGAGGCGCAGCTTGTTCTGGGCGGTGGGCGCCAGGTCGTAGGCGTCGGCTGCGGCACGGTACTCGCGCTCGGGATCGATGAAGCCGATCGCTGCGCTGGCCACCTTGCCGGCGGTGTTCTGAATGCGCGAGGCAGGCAGGTACTCGACCACGAAGTACACGATGCTGCCCAGCAGCGGAAAACTGAAAAGAATGACGAGCCAGAACAGCTGCTTGCCATGCCGCATGGCGTGGATGGCAAAGAACAGCGCAATGATGACGTGCAGGCCCAGTCCGACGAATGGCATCGTTTTCCCTCTGTGTTGTTGTGGATTCGGGCGCTTTTATAGCAGCCCCGAATGGCACAGCCAGGGCGGGGATCAGGCGGACTTGAACGGGCTGCGTTCGCCCAGGTGGTCCATGTAGTTCTCGATGCCCGCGCCCTCGCGCTCCAGGAAGCGCTCGACCGCATCGGCAAACGACGGATGCGCCAGCCAGTGGGCGCTGGTGGTCTTCACCGGCATCAGCGCGCGCGCCATCTTGTGCTCGCCCTGGGCGCCGCCCTCGAAGCGCTGTGCACCGTGCGCGATGCACCAGGCCAGCGGCTGGTAATAGCAAGCCTCGAAGTGCAGGCAATCGACCCGCTCCAGCGCGCCCCAGTAGCGGCCGTAAGCGACCAGCGGGGCATCGGGCTGGGTCGACAGTGCGATCAGGCTCGCGGCCATGGGCTTGCCGTCGCGTTCGGCCACGAACAGCAGCCAGGCCTCGGGCAGGGTGTCGGCCATGCGCCGGAAGAAGTCGCGCGTGAGGTAGGGCGGGTTGCCGTGCTCGCGGTAGGTGCGCTCGTAGCAGCGGTAGAAGAAGTCCCAGTCAGCCTTGGCGATGTCGGCCCCGCGCGACCAGCGAAAGCTCACGCCGGCGTCGGCCACCTTGCGGCGCTCCTGGCGAATCTTCTTGCGCTTGTCGTGCGAGAGGCTGGCCAAGAAGGCGTCGAAATCGGCGTACTGCGCGTTGGTCCAGTGAAACTGCACGGTGTTGCGCAGCATGAGGCCGGCCTCGGTGCAGGCGGCGATGTCGGCCTGGGCGCCGAACAGCAGGTGCAGCGACGACAGTTGTTCCTGCTTGCACAGTGCCACCAGGCC
The DNA here is from genome assembly GCF_979254005.1 of Variovorax sp. AC103. Lineage (NCBI taxonomy): Bacteria > Pseudomonadati > Pseudomonadota > Betaproteobacteria > Burkholderiales > Comamonadaceae > Variovorax > Variovorax sp. AC103. Next base: position 319,308 of record NZ_CEEDFC010000004.1, read on the forward strand.
TTGCACCAGCAACGTGCGGCTGGCCGCGTCGCGAGCCAGCAGCCGCGTGCCGGGCACGGGCGTGAAGGGCACCGCGACCACGGCCTTCGGGTAGTAGGCCAGGCCGTGCTGCTCGTAGGCGTTGGCCCAGGCCCAGTCGAACACGTACTCGCCGTAGGAATGGTCCTTGATGTAGAACGGGCACGCGGCATGCAGTTCTTCGCCGTGCCACAGCGTGACGAACTGCGGCGTCCACCCGCTCTCGGGCGTGGCGCTGCGGCTGTCGTTCAGCGCCGCAAGGTATTCGTGGCGCATGAAAGGCGAGGGCTCGGCCTCGGCGGCGAGCAGCGCATTCCAGGCTTGCGGGCTCACGTCCGCCGGCGACGACAGAACCCGAATGACATAATCGTTCAAGCCTTTTTCTTCCTTCTGTATGACGCTCAAGCTCGCCATCGCGCAACTCAATTTTGTGGTGGGCGACCTCGCCGGCAATGCAAAAAAGATCGTCGACGCCGCGCGCCAGGCCCATGCCCAGGGCGCGCGCCTCTTGTTGACGCCCGAACTCTCGATTGCCGGCTATGCAGCGGAGGACCTGTTCCTCCGTCCCGCCTTCACCGAAGCCTGTGATGATGCCGTGAAAGGCATTGCTGCCGCTTTGGCCGACCTCAAAGACATGGTCGTGGTGGTGGGGCATCCGACCGGCGGCAGCCTGCGCAGCCGGTCGGTGGCCGTGCAACTGCGCCACAACGCGGCCAGCGTCATCAAGGAAGGCCGCATTCTCGAGACCTATGCCAAGCGCGAGCTGCCGAACTACCAGGTGTTCGACGAGCGCCGCTACTTCACGCCGGGGCAGGGCACCTGCGTGTTCGAGGCAGGCGGCGTGTCGGTCGGCCTGCTGATCTGCGAGGACGCCTGGTTCGACGAGCCGGCCGAACTCGCCCGCAAGGGCGGGGCCGAGGTGCTGGCGGTGATCAATGCCTCGCCGTACCACGTGGGCAAGGAAGGCGAGCGCGTGGCGCGCATGGCCGACCGCGCGCGGGCCGTGGGGTTGCCGCTCGTCTATGCGCACCTGGTCGGCGGACAGGACGAGGTGGTGTTCGACGGCGCATCGTTCGCGCTGCAGGCCGATGGCACCGCGGCCATGCAGGCCGAGAGCTTCCAGGAGAAGCTGCTTTTCGCGCAGCTGGAGCGCACGGCGCAGGGCGGCGTCGGGTTCGTGGCGCAGCCCGGCGCCGTGGCGGCTCCGCGCGACGCGCAGGCACAGCTTTGGGACGCGCTGGTGCTGGGCGTGCGCGACTACATCGGCAAGAACGGTTTTCCGGGCGCCATCCTGGGGCTTTCGGGCGGGATCGATTCCGCGTTGGTGCTCGCCATCGCGGTCGATGCACTGGGCAAGGACAAGGTGCGCGCGGTGATGATGCCGTCCCCCTACACCGCGGACATCAGCTGGATCGACGCGCGCGACATGGCGGCCCGGCTGGGCGTGCGCTACGACGAGATTTCCATCAAGGACACCTTCGAGTCCTTCAAGGGCGCGCTGGCCGATGAGTTCGAGGGCCGGCCCGAGGACACGGCCGAGGAGAACCTCCAGGCCCGCATCCGCGGCACTTTGCTGATGGGGCTGTCGAACAAGTTCGGCGCCATCGTGCTCACCACCGGCAACAAGAGCGAAATGGCGACCGGTTATTGCACGCTCTACGGCGACATGGCGGGCGGTTTCGCGGTCATCAAGGACCTGCTGAAGACCACGGTGTTCGCCCTGGCCCGCTGGCGCAATGCCCACGACCCGTATGGCACCGGCGCGGCGCCGATCCCCGAGCGGATCATCACCCGGCCCCCCAGCGCCGAGTTGCGGCCTGACCAGACCGACCAGGACAGCCTGCCGCCCTACGACATCCTTGACGGAATCCTGGCACGCTACATGCAGGACGACGAGGGCATCGACGAGATCATTGCAGCGGGTTACGACCGCGCGGTGGTCGAGCGGGTTGCACGGCTCATCAGGATCAACGAATACAAGCGGCGCCAGGCGCCGGTAGGCATCCGGGTCACCCACCGAAGCTTCGGCAAGGATTGGCGTTACCCTATCACCAGCAAATTCAACGAAACCGCCGGAGCACGAAAACCATGAAGCAGATCACCGCCATCGTCAAACCCTTCAAGCTCGAGGACGTGCGCGAGGCCTTGGCCGAAGTGGGCGTCACCGGCCTGACCGTGACCGAGGTCAAGGGCTTCGGCCGCCAGAAGGGGCACACCGAGCTCTACCGCGGCGCCGAGTACGTGGTCGACTTCCTGCCGAAGATGAAGGTCGAGGTGGTCGTGAACGAGGCCGATGTGGAGCGTTGCATCGAGGCCATCGTCAGTTCCGCGCGCACCGGCAAGATCGGCGACGGCAAGATCTTCGTCACCAGCGTGGACCGCATCGTGCGCATCCGCACCGGCGAAGAGAACGAGAACGCCGTCTGAACGAAAAAAGCCCCCGGGGACGGGGGCTTTTTTTCTTGAAGGGGGCGTCAGAGGTTTTCCGACAACCTGTCTTCGCGCGGATGCAGCGGCACTTCGGCACGCAGCGCCGTGAGCAGTTCGGTCGCGTCCGTGCCGGTGCGAATCAGCTGCATCTGCCAATCGCCCATGAAGCCCTCGCGCACGCTGTGCGCCAGGAAGCCCAGCAGGCCGTCGTAGTAGCCGGCGGTGTTGAGGATGCCGGTCGGCTTGTCGTGGTAGCCGAGCTGGCGCCAGGTCCAGATCTCGAACAGCTCCTCGAAGGTGCCGATGCCGCCCGCCAGGGCCACGAAGGCATCGGCGCGCTCGCCCATCATGGCCTTGCGATCGTGCATGGTGTCGACCACATGCAGCTCGTCGCACAGCGGGTTGGCCAGTTCCTTGTCGACCAAGGCCTTGGGGATGATGCCGACGACGCGACCGCCGGCCAGGCGGGTGGCCTCGGCCACCGTGCCCATCAGGCCGGTGCGGCCGCCGCCGTAGACCAGTTGGCCGCGGTGCTGGCCGATCCACTGGCCGACCGCTTGCGCGGCCTGGGAAAACTCGGGGCGCTCGCCGGGGCGCGAGCCGCAATACACACAGATCGAAAATTCAGGATTCATGCCGCCATCATGCCGCAGCCGGCAGGCCTTCTCATGACACGAAGCGTTGCCACAGTGCCGTCGCCCAGATGCCCCCGCACAGCGCGAGCGACAGCAGCACGGCCGCGCTGCCCATGTCCTTGGCGCGCTTGGACAGGTCGTGCCACTCGGGGCCGATGCGGTCGATGGCGGCTTCCACGGCGGTGTTGAGCAGCTCGACGATCATGACCAGAACCGCGCTGCCGGCGAGCAGCGCGACCTCGACCCAACTGCGACCGAGCCAGAAAGACGCCGGGATCATCACGATCGACAGGATGGCTTCCTGGCGGAATGCCGGCTCGCTCCAGCCGGCGCGCAGGCCCTGCAACGAGATCAGCGTGGCGTGAAAGACGCGCTCGAAGCCCTTGCGCGCCTTCTGCGGATTCACGGCGGGGTCGGGAAGTTTGGGCAGGGCACTCATTGGCGGCTCATCGGTGGGGAGGTGACGAGCCGGGTACCGGCCCAGGCGTCGTGCCAGAACTGGCGCTCGGGGTGAAAGCGTGCAAGCAGGGCCCAGACGGCGATCCAGCCGACGATCAGCACAGTCGATTCGCCCCCTGACAGCTTGAACGGCGCCATGGCGGCCAGCGGCGGCAGGAACCAGATCCAGCTCAGCAGGTAGCGCGCCAGGGCACGGCGCTGCGTGACGGGACGGCCGTGCACGTCGACGATGCGGATGTTCCAGGTTTTCATGGCGAGGGTCTGGCCCTTGGTCCAGAACCAGACGAAGTACACGCCGAAAACCACGAAAAGGAAAGCTTGGAACAGATGGCGCCGCGAATCCATGGCGTCACGCATCTGGCCCAGCGTGCTGAACAGCCAGCCCGAGACGAAGACCACGGCGAAAAGCAGCATGCCTTCGTAGAGCCAGCAAGCCATCCGGCGCCAGAGGCCGGGGACTATCGAAACAGGAGCGGCGGTTGCAGTCGTGACGGGCGAGACCGGGTCGGGGCGCGACGCCTCGGGAGAACTGGAAACCATCGAAGCCTTGCGTCAGGGAGACGAGGAGGGCGGGTCGGCCGGCGCGGGCACCTGGGCTTCGGCCGGAACCGGCGGCAGGGTCGCCTTGGACGGTGCGGGTGCGACAGGTACGACAGACACAGCGGGTGTTGCGGCCACCGGCGCGCGTTCCGGCGGCGATGCCACCATGATCGTGGCAGGCGCGCCAGCAGGTGCTGGCGGCGCCAGCAGGATGCGGGGCGTGTGCTGGCCGCCGGGTGTGAGGGCAGGCACCGGTACGAGTTTCTGCGCCGAAACCGGTCGCACCGGAACGGCCGCACCGCGTGGCTTGGCTGGCGCGAGTTCGGCGAGCTTGCGCTTTTCTTCCTCGCTCAAGGCTTGGTATTGCTCCCATTTGGCCTTGCGCTCGTCAGCCGGAATGCGCTTGACTTCGGCGAAGTTCAGCCGAGCCTGGGTGCGCTGCTGGTTGCTCAGCGCGGCCCATTCGATCATGCGGCTGTGCAGGGTGGTCTGGTCGTCCGCCGACATGCTGGAAAAATTGCGCGACAGCGCCAGCCACTTTTTCTTTTGCCCGGCGTTCAGCGTGTTCCAGTGCACGCTCAACGGCTTCAGTGCCTGTTGCTGCTCGGCGGTGAGTTCGCTCCAGAGGGGCTTGGTCGTGGAGACAGCCTTCGGGCTGGAGGCTGCCGCTGCCGGGCCGTTCGCAGATTTGGCGGCCGCCTCGGTGCGAGGCTGGGCGTGGGCAAGCGTCAGGCCGAAGGCTGCGACTGCAAGCGCACCAGCCCAAACGACCGCGCCCGCCGGAAGCGGGCGCGTCAGGCGGGGCGGGTTCGCGCTGGGGGAGGAACGGCGTCGCATTCGGTCGGTGAAAGATTTCAGTCGGAGGCGCTGTCGGCCTTGAGGAATTGGGCGAAACCGGGGTCGGTATAGGCGGCAGGTGGGAGGTCGCCGGTGAGCAGCGCGGAATCCACTTCGGCCAGCTCGCTGGCACGGTCGTCGTCCTGCATCACGCTGATGGTGATGAGGCCGGCCACCAGCGCGATCAGAGGCACCGCCGAGCCGATGCGGGTCCACCAGCTGCCACCCAGCGTGACCGTGTGGCCCGACTGCACCGCCACCGGGGCGGTTCGCAGTTGCGGGGGGAGCTTGCGCGCAGCCACGGCCTGTGCGCGCGCCACGCGCAGCCGCTCCCCGATGTCGTGCGGCAGCTCACGGTTGCCGACAGACAAACGAGCCGTCAAGCGCTCGCCGAACCGGTCCTCGGCAGCAGCGGATGATGTGGTTGATACCTTCGTATTCATAGCGATATTCCCTTGGCCTTGAGCGCCTTGCTCAGAGCGTGAACGGCTCGCGAGCAATGGGTTTTGACGCTGCCTTCGGAGCAGCCCATCGCGGCGGCCGTCTCTGCGACGTCCATTTCCTCCCAGTAACGCATCAGGAAAGCCTCGCGTTGACGGCCCGGCAAAGCCGCGATCTGTTCTTCGATCTCGTGGAAGACCTGGGCGCGGCGCGTGGTGTCTTCGGCGCTCTCCGTTTCCCTAGAGTCGGTCGGCGAGACGAAGTTCTCCAGCAGGTCGAAATCTCCGTCGTCGTCGACCGAATCGAAGTCGCTGAGGTTGGAGAACAGGGCGCGACGGGTTTTCTGGCGGCGGAACCAGTCGAGCGTGCAGTTCGACAGGATGCGCTGGAACAGCATTGGCAGCTCCTCCGGCGGCTTGTCGCCGTAGTGCTGCGCCAGCTTCATCATGCTGTCCTGCACGATATCGAGCGCCGCTTCTTCGTCCCGCACGTGATAGACCGAGCGCTTGAAAGCGCGTCGTTCGACGCTTTTCAGGAAGTCGGAGAGTTCTTGTTCAGTGGCCAAGCGAGAGTGGGGCGCAGAGCGCGCCGCATAGGAGGAAGGTCTGGCGATCGCGGGTGTTTGTCGCCGCGAATTATGCCTTTGTCGCTTTACAAGCCAGCTGAAGCGAATCTGAACGGCCGGAAATGCCATAATCCGCGCTGCAAGTCAAAAGGCAAACGGGTCACGGTCCGGCGGAACATCAGTCCGCCCATGGCTTTGGCCTCAAGTCCTGGCGCGACCTCACAAGGGTTGGCAAGGGGCACCCAAGGTATTTCGTTCCCGAAATAAACAAAGGTTGATCATGGAAATGTCCAAGGCGGAAATCGCTTCCGCAGCCGCTGCGTCCTCAGGCGCCGGCAACATCACGCAAGAACTCATGGGCGCTGAAGTGCTGGTCAAGGCACTGCAGGCCGAAGGCGTCAAGTACATCTGGGGCTATCCCGGCGGCGCGGTTCTGTACATCTACGACGCGTTCTACAAGCAAGACACCATCCAGCATGTGCTGGTGCGCCACGAGCAGGCCGCAGTGCATGCGGCGGACGGTTATGCGCGCGCTACCGGTGAAGTCGGCGTGGCGCTGGTCACGTCGGGTCCCGGCCTGACCAACGCGGTCACCGGCATTGCCACGGCGTACATGGATTCGATCCCGATGGTGATCATCTCGGGACAGGTGCCCACGGCAGCCATCGGCCTCGACGCCTTCCAGGAATGCGACACGGTCGGCATTACGCGCCCCATCGTCAAGCACAACTTCCTCGTCAAGGATCCGAAGGATCTGGCCATGACGATGAAGAAGGCCTTCCACATCGCACGCAGCGGCCGTCCGGGGCCGGTGGTGGTCGACGTCCCCAAGGACGTTTCCTTCAAGAAGACGCCTTACGCCGGCTATCCCGACAAGGTCGAGATGCGCTCGTACAACCCCGTGCGCAAGGGTCATGGCGGGCAGATCCGCAAGGCGCTGCAACTGCTGCTGGCGGCCAAGCGCCCCTACATCTACACCGGCGGCGGCGTGCTCCTGGGCAATGCGTGCAACGAACTGCGCACGTTGGTCGACATGCTCGGCTACCCGGTCACCAACACGCTGATGGGCCTGGGCGCCTACCCGGCGAGCGACCGCAAGTTCCTGGGCATGCTGGGCATGCACGGCACCATCGAGGCCAACAATGCAATGCAGAACTGCGACGTGCTGCTGGCCGTGGGCGCGCGCTTCGACGACCGCGTCATCGGTAACCCCAAGCACTTCGCGCAGAACGAACGCAAGATCATCCACGTCGACATCGACCCGTCGAGCATCTCCAAGCGCGTGAAGGTCGACATCCCGATCGTCGGCGACGTGAAGGACGTGCTCACCGAACTGATCTCGATGATCCGCGAGAGCACCACCAAGCCCGACGCCGGTGCGTTGGCAGAGTGGTGGAAGACCATCGAGGCCTGGCGCTCGCGCGACTGCCTCAAGTACGACCGCGACAACAAGGACGTCATCAAGCCGCAGTATGTGGTCGAAACGCTCTGGAACATGACCAAGGACGCCGACGCGTACATCACGTCGGACGTGGGTCAGCACCAGATGTGGGCCGCCCAGTACTACCGATTCGACGAGCCGCGCCGCTGGATCAATTCCGGTGGGCTGGGCACCATGGGCGTGGGCATTCCCTACGCCATGGGCATCAAGCTCGCCAAGCCCGACTCGGAAGTGTTCACCATTACCGGCGAAGGCTCGGTGCAGATGTGCATCCAGGAACTCTCCACCTGCCTGCAATACAACACGCCGATCAAGATCTGCTCGCTCAACAACCGCTACCTGGGCATGGTGCGCCAGTGGCAGGAGATCGAATACTCCGGCCGCTACAGCCACAGCTACATGGACGCGCTGCCCAACTTCGTGAAGCTCGCCGAGGCCTATGGCCACGTCGGCATGCTGATCGAGCGTCCACAAGACGTGGAGCCCGCGCTGCGCGAAGCGCGCAAGCTCAAGGACCGCACGGTGTTCATGGACTTCCGTACCGACCCGACCGAGAACGTGTTCCCGATGGTGAAGGCCGGCATGGGCATCACCGAAATGCTGTTGGGCTCCGAAGATCTCTGATCAACGGCGCATTCGCTTAACTATTCACTGACGAATCTATTGCCCGCCGAGCCTGCGCATTACCGTGCGTGGGGGAGGGCGGCGAAAAGAGGAGTCACGCAAACATGAAACACATCATTGCAGTGCTGCTGGAAAACGAGCCCGGTGCTCTTTCCCGCGTGGTGGGCCTTTTTTCGGCCCGCGGCTACAACATCGAATCGCTGACGGTGGCGCCCACGGAGGATCCGAGCCTCTCGCGCATGACCATCGTCACGAACGGTTCCGACGAAGTGATCGAGCAGATCACCAAGCACCTGAACCGCCTCATCGAAGTGGTGAAGGTCGTCGACCTGACCGAAGGTGCCTACACCGAGCGCGAGCTCATGATGGTGAAGGTACGCGCCGTCGGCAAGGAGCGCGAGGAAATGATGCGCATGGCGGAAATCTTCCGTGGCCGCATCATCGACGTGACCGACAAGAGCTACACCATCGAACTCACCGGCGACCACGGCAAGAACGACGCTTTTCTGGAAGCGATCGAGCGTAGCGCTATCCTCGAGACTGTCCGCACCGGTGCCAGCGGCATCGGGCGCGGCGAGCGCATTCTGCGCGTGTAAAGGGGGGTGCAAATCCCTCAGTTCCATCGTTTATCAATACATGAGGAGAAGGTGAATGCAAGACTTGCTGGGATTCGACAAGATGGTGACGCCCATCATCATCCGGATACTGTATTTCCTCGGACTGCTGGGTGTGCTCGTGATGACCGTCGTGTCATTGTTCCAGGGGCGCATCCTGATGGCCATCGGCGTTCTTGTGTTCGGCGCGATCATGGTTCGCGTCTATAGCGAATTGCTGATCCTGCTGTTCCGCATTCACGACAACCTCGTGTCCATCAACCAGCAAATGAAGGACCGGAATTCTTCCGGTCAACTGTGAGTGAACGCACCCCCGTACAGGGGGTGCATCGAGACTAAATAGGAAAGACGCATCATGAAGGTTTACTACGACAAGGACGCCGACCTCAGCCTCATCAAGGGCAAGACGGTCGCAATCATCGGTTATGGGTCGCAAGGTCACGCGCATGCGCAGAACCTGAACGACAGCGGCGTCAAGGTCGTGGTCGGCCTGCGCAAGGGTGGCGCTTCGTGGGACAAGGTCGGCAAGGCCGGCCTGCAGGTCGCCGAAGTCGCCGACGCCGTGAAGGCGGCCGACGTGGTCATGATCCTGCTGCCCGACGAGCAGATCGCCAACGTCTACAAGAACGACGTGGCCCCGCACATCAAGGAAGGCGCTTCGCTCGTCTTCGCGCACGGCTTCAACGTGCACTACGGTTTCGTGCAGCCGCGCGCCGACCTCGACGTGTGGATGGTCGCTCCCAAGGCCCCGGGCCACACCGTGCGCAGCACCTACACCCAGGGCGGCGGCGTGCCCCACCTCGTGGCCGTGCACCAGGACAAGACCGGCAAGGCGCGTGACCTCGCGCTGAGCTACGCCACGGCCAACGGCGGCGGCAAGGCCGGCATCATCGAGACCAACTTCCGTGAAGAAACCGAGACCGACCTGTTCGGCGAACAAGCGGTTCTGTGCGGCGGCACGGTCGAACTGATCAAGGCTGGTTTCGAAACGCTGGTGGAAGCCGGCTACGCGCCTGAAATGGCGTACTTCGAATGCCTGCACGAGCTCAAGCTGATCGTCGACCTGATCTATGAAGGCGGCATCGCCAACATGAACTACTCGATCTCGAACAACGCCGAGTACGGCGAGTACGTCACGGGCCCGCGCATCGTGACCGACGAGACCAAGAAGGTCATGAAGCAAGTGCTCAAGGACATCCAGACCGGCGAATATGCCAAGAGCTTCGTGCTCGAAGCGGCTGCCGGCCAGCCGGCACTCATCAGCCGCCGTCGCCTGAATTCGGAGCATCAGATCGAAGTCGTCGGCGAGAAGCTGCGCGCAATGATGCCTTGGATCAAGAAGAACAAGCTGGTCGACCAGACCCGCAACTGATTTTCACGTCGAAACGCGCTCCCCCGGGGCGCTTTCCCCAAGGGCCACCCGTCGCGGTGGCCCTTTTGTTTGAAGGGGGTCCAAGAGGTCCCCTGAACTACACTGCAAGCCATGCGACTCACAGACCAAGATGCTATCGATTGGATAGCTGACCGCTCAGTGCCCACGAGGGACGGAGGCAAATTCAATGCATGACGATACCGTTCCCGACGTGGTGCAGCCGCGCAAACGGCGCAAGGGCATCTACATCCTGCCGAACCTGTTCACGCTCGCCGCGTTGTTCGGCGGTTTTTATTCGGTCGTGATGGCCATGAATGCGCGCTTCGACCTCGCTGCACTCGGCGTGTTCGCCGCGATGATTCTCGACAGCCTCGACGGGCGCGTCGCGCGCATGACCAACACGCAAAGCGCGTTCGGCGAGCAGATGGATTCGCTGTCCGACATGGTGTCTTTCGGTGCCGCGCCGGCGCTCATTGCTTACGAGTGGTCGCTCAAGGGACTGGGGCGCTGGGGCTGGATCGCCGCGTTCGTGTATTGCGCGTGCGCCGCATTGCGGCTGGCGCGCTTCAACGTGAACACCGGCGTGGTCGACAAGCGCTGGTTCCAGGGCCTGCCTTCGCCCGCTGCCGCGGCGTTGGTGGCCGGATTCATCTGGCTTGTGGACGAATGGGGCAAGCGCGGCGGCGAAGTGCTGTATCTCTCGTGGACGCAGATCACATGGGTCACCTTTGCATTCACGCTGTACGCGGGCCTCACGATGGTCACGAACGCGCCCTTCTACAGTTTCAAGGACATCCAGATGAAGAAGAGCGTGCCCTTCGCCGCGATCGTGCTGATCGCGCTGGGCATTGCCGTCATCAACATCCATCCGCCTACCGTGCTGTTCGGCCTGTTCGTCATCTACGGCCTCAGCGGCTACGTGGTCTATGGCTGGCGCAAGGCCAAGGGCCAACCGGCGAGCGTGATCAGCACTTCCACCGAAGAGCCTGACGAGCGGGGACTGCACAACTGAGACGCCGGGCCTTCCCAGGCTCGCGCCGGCTGTGCTACATTCGCAACCCTCATGACCAAGATTTCGCTGCTGGCCCTACTAGCCCTCCCTCACGGGCGGAGACGGTAGCGCACGCGCTAATCCCATCACCACGGCCCGTTCGCACCAGCAACGGGCCGTTTGTATTTGGGGTTGCTGGTTGAATTCCAACCACTCAGAGAATCGACATGCTCAAGCAACCTCAAAGCAAATACCGCGCATTCGCCCCGATCGGCCTCAAGGACCGCACCTGGCCCGATGCCGTGCTGACCAAGGCGCCCATCTGGCTGTCGACGGACCTGCGTGACGGCAACCAGGCGCTGGTCGAGCCCATGGACATCGCGCGCAAGATGCGCATGTTCGAAACCCTTGTGGCCATCGGCTTCAAGGAAATCGAAGTGGGCTTCCCCTCGGCCTCGCAGGTCGAATTCGACTTCGTGCGCAAGCTCATCGAAGAAGACCGGATTCCTGACGACGTGACGATCCAGGTGCTGACGCAGGCGCGCGACCACCTCATTGCACGCACCTTCGAATCGCTGCAAGGCGCCCCGCGCGCCATCGTGCACCTCTACAACGCGGTGGCGCCGGTGATGCGCCGTGTGGTGCTCGGCATGGACGAAGACCAGATCGTCGAGCTCGCCAGCAGCCATGCGCGCATGTTCAACGACTTCGCGGCGAAGCAGCCGAACACGCACTGGACCTTCCAGTACTCGCCCGAGATGTTCTCGGGCACCGACGTCGTGTTCTCCAAGCGCGTGGTCGATGCGGTCACCGACGTCTGGGCGCCGACACCCGAGCGCAAGTGCATCGTGAACCTGCCCACCACGGTGGAGCATTCCACGCCGAACATCTTCGCGGACATGATCGAGTGGATGCACCGCAACCTTGCGCGCCGCGATTCCATCGTGCTGTGCGTGCATCCGCACAACGACCGCGGCACCGGCACCGCAGCCGGCGAACTGGCCCTGATGGCCGGCGCAGAGCGCATTGAAGGCTGCCTGTTCGGCAACGGCGAGCGAACCGGCAACCTCGACCTCGTGAACGTGGCGCTGAACCTGTACACCCAAGGCGTTTCGCCCGAGCTCGACTTCTCGAACATCGACGAGATCCGAGCCACGGTGGAGCATTGCAACCAGATTCCCGTTCATCCTCGCCACCCGTACGTCGGCGACCTTGTCTACACCTCGTTCTCGGGTTCGCACCAGGACGCGATCAAGAAGGCCTTCGCGGCACGCAAGGAAGGCGACATCTGGGACATGCCCTACCTCCCCATCGACCCCAAGGACGTGGGCCGCAGCTATGAAGCCGTGATCCGCGTGAACAGCCAATCGGGCAAGGGCGGCATGGCCTATCTGCTCGAAAGCGAATACGGCATCGAGATGCCGCGCAGGCTGCAGATGGAGTTCATGCAGACCGTCCAAGGCGTGATGGACGTCGCCGGCAAGGAACTCACCGCCGCCGACCTCTGGCAGCTGTTCGTGCGCGAATACGGCATCGAGACCGCGCAGTCGCTGCAACATCGCGTGATCGAGGAAGAAGGCGAGGGCGCCAACGCCGCCGTGGTGCTGCGCGGCGACCTGCCGTGGGACGGTGAAGTGCGCGCCATCGAAGGCCGCGGCAACGGCCCCATCGATGCCTTCACGCAGGCGCTGAGCAAGGCCACCGGCCACACGGTGCGCGTGATGGATTACCACCAGCACGCCATCGGCGCTGGCGCTGATGCGAAGTCCGTGGCCTACCTGGAGCTGCGGGTGGATGAAAGCCAGACGCTGTTCGGCGTGGGCATCGACGCCAACGTCATCTCGGCGTCGCTGAAGGCGATTGTCTCGGGCGTGCAGCGTGCGCGAGGCCGGGGCACCCACAGCGCACAATCGACGGTTGAAGTCGCCTGACGCTCCCGCTGCGACTTGAGCCGGGAGCGCGAGGTGGGAACGAACAAAGGAGATCCACGATGACCGACCAACTCATTATTTTCGACACCACCTTGCGCGACGGCGAGCAATCGCCAGGCGCCTCGATGACGCGCGACGAGAAGATGCGCATTGCAAAGTTGCTGGAGCGGCTGAAGGTCGACGTCATCGAAGCCGGCTTTCCCGCCAGTTCGAACGGCGACTTCGAGGCTGTGAAGGCCATTGCGAACGTCATCAAGGACTCGACGGTGTGCGGCCTCTCGCGCGCCAACGACCGCGACATTGCACGCGCCGCCGAAGCCCTGAAGGGCGCGGCCCGCGGACGCATTCACACCTTCATTGCGACCTCCGCGCTTCACATGGAAAAGAAGCTGCGCATGACGCCCGACGAGGTGCACGAGCAGGCCAGGCTGGCCGTGCGCTTTGCGCGCAACCAGATGGGTGACGTGGAGTTCAGCCCCGAAGATGGCTACCGCAGCGACCCGGACTTCCTGTGCCGCGTGCTGGAAACCGTCATCAACGAAGGCGCCACCACCATCAACGTGCCCGATACCGTGGGCTACGCCGTTCCAGAGCTCTACGGCAACTTCATCAAGATGCTGCGCGAGCGCATTCCCAACAGCGACAAGGCGATCTGGTCGGTGCACTGCCACAACGACCTCGGCATGGCCGTGGCCAACTCGCTGGCTGGCGTGAAGATCGGCGGCGCGCGACAGGTGGAATGCACCATCAACGGCCTGGGAGAGCGCGCGGGCAATTGCTCGCTCGAGGAAGTGGTCATGGCGGTCAAGACCCGCAGGGACTACTTCGGGCTCGACCTCAACATCGACACCCAGCACATCGTGGCCGCGAGCCGCATGGTGAGCCAGACCACCGGCTTCGTGGTGCAGCCCAACAAGGCCGTGGTGGGCGCCAATGCCTTCGCGCACGCGTCCGGCATTCACCAGGATGGCGTGCTCAAGGCCCGCGACACCTACGAGATCATGCGCGCCGAAGATGTGGGCTGGGCCGCCAACAAGATCGTGCTGGGCAAGCTCAGCGGCCGCAATGCCTTCAAGCAGCGCCTGCTGGAACTGGGCGTTTCCATGTCGAGCGAGGGCGACATCAACGCCGCCTTCCTGCGTTTCAAGGAACTGGCCGACCGCAAGTCGGAAATTTTCGACGAAGACATCCTCGCGCTCGTCAGCGCGGAAGAGGTGTCGAACGTTGGTGAGCAGTTTGCTTTCGTCTCTCTCTCCCAGCACAGCGAAACCGGCGAGCGCCCCCAGGCGAAGGTCGTGTTCACCGTCCAGGGCAAGGAAGTCACCGGCGAATCCGACGGGAATGGCCCGGTCGATGCTTCCCTGAAGGCGATCGAGTCGCTCGTCAAGAGCGGCGCCGAGATGGTTCTTTACTCTGTAAACGCCATCAGCGGCTCGACGGAAAGCCAAGGGGAAGTTACAGTCCGGTTACAAAATGCAGGGCGGGTGGTGAACGGTGTGGGTGCAGACCCCGACATCGTGGTGGCTTCGGCGAAGGCTTATTTGAGTGCCCTCAATAAGTTACAGAGCCAAGCTGAGAGAGTTGCGGCACAAGGTTAGGTTTTCAGGCGATCCTTGCTATTCGATTGAAGAAGAGGATGCAAGTAACTGATATTGCGTGCCTTTTTTGATTTCGATACACTGCGGTCCTTGTTTGTCGCCGCTGGAGATTTATTAATGCCTGAAGCCCGCCTCCGCCGAGTTTCCAGCCAGCGGTTTCTACCCGCCTTCCGATTCCTCGCCGTCGCGCTGTGCGCCACGGCGTTTTTGCTGCCCGGCGCCCAGGCCGCGAAGAAAGAAAAGCCCGCCGCCGCCAAGACCACCGTCGCCAAGAAGGCGAAGGGGCCGGTGCCGGTCGAAGTCAAGCGCAACGCATCGTCCAAGACGGCACGTGGCGCAGCGCCCGTCGTCGCACAGCGCGGTCGGGCCGAAAAAGCCGACAAGGTCGTTCGTGGCGGCCGCAACGTGGTGGCCACGCTGCAGAGAAAGAACGGCAAGACCGTGGTCGCCGTGCAGCGCCGCTCGGTGGTGCGCGTCGAAGCGCCCCCGCGCCAGTCCTTCGGACAGATGGCTGGCCTGCATGGCACCGAAGACGTGCTCGACCTGAAGTCGAGCGTCGCCCTGGTCATCGACCAGGACACGCATGAAGTGCTGTTCAGCAAGAACGACCACGCCGTGCTGCCGATCGCGTCGCTCACCAAGCTCATGACCGGTTTGCTCATCAGCGAGGCCCATCTGCCCAACGAAGAGCTGATCACCATCACGCAGGACGACGTCGACACCGAAAAGCGCAGCAGCTCGCGCCTGACGGTCGGCACCACGCTGTCGCGCGGCGAACTGCTGCACCTGGCGCTGATGTCGAGCGAAAACCGCGCCGCGCACGCGCTGGGCCGCACCTACCCGGGTGGCCTTTCGACCTTCGTGAGCATCATGAATGCCAAGGCCAAGATGCTCGGCATGAAGGACACGCGCTACGCGGAGCCCACCGGCCTGTCCAGCCGCAACCAGTCGAGCGCGCAAGACCTGGCCTTGCTGGTCAACGCGGCCTATTCAGACGCGACGGTGCGGTCGCTGTCCACCTCGCCTGAATACCAAGTCGAAGTCGGCAACCGCGTGCTGCAGTTCAACACCACCAATCGCCTGGTGAAAAGCCCGGACTGGGAAATCGGTGTGCAGAAGACCGGCTACATCTCCGAAGCTGGCCAGTGCCTCGTGATGCAGGCCCGCGTGGCCGGCCGCAAGCTGATCATGGTGTTCCTGGATTCGGCCGGCAAGTACAGCCGCATTGCGGACGCGGAGCGGGTTCGCCGCTGGGTAGAGGCCACGCATGCCGCCGGCTCGCCGGCCGCTTCGCGCGCCGTCTCTGCCTACCAGGTGGCCGGCTGATACGCAGTCGATAGACCCCCAACGCAAACAGGCCCTTCTCAGGGCCTGTCTGTTTTTGGGCAGATGCTTCCGCGAAGCGGGTCAGGTGCCGGTCGCCGGCGTGCTGGTCGTCGAAGCCGCTGGCGTTGCGGCCATCCCGTCCTTGAACCCCAGCGCGCCCGATATCTCGTTGGCCGTCGCTTGCAGCTTCGGCAGCCAGCCTTCGTCCAGCCGGTCGGCCGGGGCGGAAATGGACAGGCCAGCCACCAGCTTGCCCTGGTCGTCGTAGATGCCGGCGGCCATGCAGCGCACGCCCAGTTCCAGTTCTTCGTTGTCGCGGGCAATGCCGTACTGGCGCGCCTTCGACAGCTCGCGCTCGAGCGCCGGCAGTTGGGTGATGCTGTTGCGGGTATGGCCGGCCAGGCCCGTGCGGGTCGCGTAGCTGCGCACGCGTTGCGGGTCGTCGGCCGCCAGGAACAGTTTGCCGGTCGAGGTCAGGTGCAGGGCGGCGCGCCCACCGATGGCGCGCACCACCTGCATGCCCGAGCGCTCGCTGTAGGAACGCTCGATGTACACGATCTCGTCGCCTTGGCGCATGCTCAGGTTGACGGGTTGCTGCGTGAGCTTGTGCAGCTCGCGCATCGGGCCCAGCGCGGCGTCGCGCACGTTGAGCCGGCCCTTCACCAAGTTGCCCAGTTCCAGCAGGCGCATGCCCAGCCGGTAGCTGCCGGCCTCTGGCCGATCTACGAAACGCCCGACCGCGAGGTCATTGAGGATGCGGTGCGTGGTCGAAGGATGAAGCCCGGTCTTTTCGCTGATCTCCTTCAGCGACATCGCCTCTTCGCGGGATGCCAAGACATCGATCAGCGAGAACATGCGCTCAATCACCTGGATCACTGGAACGGCGGGAATGTCTGATTGGTTTTTTCTCATGGCGCTTTGCGGTGAAGACCGGTCGCCATTTTACCTTGTGAAATCAGCGGGCGCCTGCCAATGTCCGTCAACCAGCACTTCGTGCGGGGAGAAGCGCGCCTTGTAGTTCATCTTCGGGCTGTGTTCGATCCAGTAGCCGAGGTACACATGCGGCAGCCCGAGCTTGCGCGCCTGCTCGATCTGCCAGAGCACGCTGTACGTACCGTAGCCCGTGCTCGTGTCGGGTTCGTAGAACGTGTAGACCGCCGAGATGCCGTCGTTCAGCACGTCGAGGATCGACACCATCTTCAGTGCACCCGCGCTGCCGTCGGGCAGCGTTTCGCGAAACTCGACCAGACGGGAGTTGACCCGGCTCTGCAGCAGGAACTGGGTGTACTGGTCGATGCTGTCGTGGTCCATGCCGCCGCCCGAATGCCGACCGTTCTGGTAGCGCAGGTAGAGCTGGTAGTGCTCTGGCATGAAGCACAGCTTGAGCACGCGCGCCTGCAGGTCTGCATGCTGCTTCAGCGCCCGCCGCTGGCTGCGCGTGGGGTGGAAGCTGTTGGCCAGCACCCTCAGCGGGATGCATGCACGGCAACCGTCGCAATAGGGCCGATAGGTGAACATGCCGCTGCGCCGGAAGCCGCTGAGCACCAGGTCGGAGTAGGCGTCGTTGTGGATCAGGTGGCTGGGCGTGGCCACCTGCGACCGGGCCTGGCGATCCGGCAGGTAGCTGCAGGGATACGGCGCCGTGGCGTAGAACTGCAGGGTGTGAAGCGGAAGGTCCTTGAGGTGCGTCACGTCGTCACATCGGGAGAGGAAGGAGGTCGCGCGGAAAGGAGGTCGAGCCAGTATACGGGGTCGAATTGCCACCGCGGCCCCTCCTGTTGTCGCGCCAGAGCCACGTGCGCGACGAAGTTTTTGCGCGCCACCTCAAGGGCGCCGAGGCTCGCGAGGTGCGCCGTGTTCTGCTGGCAGTCGATCATCTGCACGCCCGAGCGGCGGCACAGGGCGACCAGCGCGGCCAGCGCGATCTTCGAAGCGTCGGGCCGGCGCGTGAACATGGACTCGCCGAACACCGCGCGGCCCAGCGCCACGCAGTAGAGCCCGCCGGCCAATTCGCCGTCGATCCACGTCTCGACGCTGTGGGCGTGGCCTGCGAGGTGCAAATTCGTATAGGCCTGCACCATGTCCGGCACGATCCAGGTGCCCGACTGGCCGACCCGCGGCGAGCGCGAACAGGCCTGGATGACGGCGCCGAAGTCATGGTCGATCCGCACTTCGCAGCCCGGCGCCTGCGCAAAGCGCAGCAGCGTCTTTCGAAGCGAGCGGTGCAGCTTGAAGTCGTCCACCCGCAGCACCATGCGCGGGTCGGGGCTCCACCACAGGATGGGCTGGTCCTCGCTGAACCACGGAAACACGCAGTGGCTGTAGGCCTGCATCAAAGTATCGACGTCGAGCGAGCCGCCTGCCGCCAGAAGTCCAGGCACGGGGTCGGTCACGCCCCAGGCCGATGCGGGGTCGGGGAGGGCATCGCCGGGTTCGAGCCAGGGAAGTTGTCGCATGGGTGGAGGTATACACGGCTTCCGGAAAACCGAATCCGATGTCGGGAAAATTGCGTAGGCACCGGGTCTGTCCGACAGACGTAGAGCGGGAGCGATGCAACCATCGGGATGACACACCCACAAATACCGTTGAAAACCATATAGTGCTCAGCTTGCATTCGCGCTACCACAGCGGATCCGCCAAGCATCGATGCTTTGCGTGGGGATCGGCACAAGAGGACCACGTTGACCACTGAACCCAACCCCACCCGCTTCGGCAGCGGCCAGGCGGTACGCCGCCTCGAAGACGAAAGCCTGCTGTCGGGCGCCGGACGCTACACCGACGACGTCACGCTGCCGAACCAGGCGCACCTCGTTTTTCTTCGGTCCCCGTACCCGCACGCACGCATCCTTTCCGTCGACACCAGCGGCGCCGCGGCCATGCCCGGCGTGCTGCGCGTGATCACCGGCGCGGACATGGCCCAGGCCGGCGTCAAGCCCATGCCCGGTGCCGCGGGCTTCAAGCGCGCCGACGGCGGCGACAGCGCCAGCCCGCCGCGCTACGCCTTGGCGCATGAGCGCACCCGCTTCGTCGGCGAGGCGGTCGTGGCGGTGGTGGCAGACACGGTGCAGCAGGCGCGCGACGCGGCCGAAGCCATCATGGTGGACTACGAAGACCTGCCCATGGTGGTCGACCTCGCGAGTGCCACTGCCGAAGGCGCACCCATGCTGTGCGAAGAGGCCGCCGGCAACATCGCCGCCGAAATGCGCCACGGCAACAGCCAGGACGCCACAGCCGCCTTCGCCAAGGCCGCCCACGTGGTCGCGCTCGACGTGAACAACCAGCGCGTGGTCGCCCTGACCATCGAGCCGCGTTCCGTGCTCGCCTGGCGGGAGGGCGAAACCGGCCGCCTCACGATCCGCATGAGCACGCAGATGCCCTCGGGCGTTCGCGATTCCGTCTGCGCGGCCATCGGCTTGCCCAAGGAAAAGGTGCGCGTGGTGGTGGGCGACGTCGGCGGCGGCTTCGGCATGAAGACCGGCGCCTACCCCGAGGACATCGCCGTCGCCTTCGCGGCGCTGCAGGTCGAGCGACCCGTGAAGTGGGTGGCCGACCGCAGCGAAGAGTTTCTTTCGAGTGCGCACGGCCGCGACATCGAGGCACGGGCCGAACTGGCGCTCGACGCCCAGGGCAAGATCCTGGCACTGCGCATCAAGACGCTCGCCAACGTCGGCGCCTACGCCACCGGCACCGGCGTTGCGATCCAGCTGCTCATCGGGCCCTGGGTGCAGACCAGCGTCTACGACATCCAGACCATCGATTTCCATTTCAAGGCGGTGCTCACCAATACGGCGCCCACCGGCGCCTACCGCGGCGCGGGCCGGCCCGAGGCCATTTTCACCATCGAGCGCCTGATGGACGAGGCCGCGCGCCAGACTGGCATCGACCGCATCGTGCTGCGCCGGCGCAACTTCATCCGTCCCGAGCAGATGCCGTACAAGAACCCGATGGCGCAGACCTACGACACGGGCAACTTCGAATCGGTGATGGACCAGGCGCTCACGCTGGCCGACTGGCAGGGCTTCGAGGCCCGCGCGGCCGAGTCGTCGCGCAATGGCAAGCACCGCGGCCTGGGCATCGCCACGTTCCTCGAGTGGACGGGTGGCAACGTGTTCGAAGAGCGCGTCACGGTCTCTGTGCAGGCCGACGGCGTGATCGAGGTGTTTTCCGCCGTCAACGCCATGGGGCAGGGCATTGCCACCTCGCTCGCGCAGCTGGCGGTCGATGCCTTCGGCGTGCCCATCGACAAGGTGCGCGTGGTGCTCGGCGACACCGACCGCGGCGACGGCTTCGGGAGCGCCGGATCGCGCTCGCTGTTCACGGGCGGCTCGGCGGTGCGCATCGGCGCGGAGCGCACCATCGACAAGGCACGCGAACTCGCCGCGCAGGAGTTCGAAGCCGCCATCGACGACATCACCTACAGCCGCGGCGTGTTCACCGTGGCCGGCACCGACCTCGAACTCGACCTGTTCACGCTGGCCGGCAAGCAGGCAGAGCGTGAGATCTTCGTCGAATCCACCAGCACCGTGGCCGGGCCGACCTGGCCCAACGGCTGCCACATCTGCGAGATCGAGATCGATCCACCCACCGGCGAGATCAGCGTGGTGGCCTACAGCTCGGTCAACGACGTGGGCCGCGTCATCAACCCGATGATCGTGCGCGGCCAGCTCGAAGGCGGTGCGGTGCAGGGCATCGGCCAGGCGCTGTACGAGCAGGTGGTGTACGACCACGAAACCGGCCAGCCCGTCACCGGCAGCCTGATGGACTACGCCGCGCCGCGCGCCGACATCGTCGACACCATGTTCCACATGGAAATGGACGAGTCGACGCCATGCAAGAACAACCCGCTGGGCGTGAAGGGCGTGGGCGAGCTCGGCACCATCGGCGCCACGCCGGCCATCGTGAATGCGGTGGCCGATGCGTTCGCGCGCAACGGCCTGGCCACGCGCGCGCCGCGCCTGCACATGCCGCTGAGCCCTGCGCGCGTGTGGCAGGCGATGCAGACGGTCGACTGACGGGCCCACGGCGCGTGTGCCGAAGGGCGAAGGCCATGCGCGTCACCTCCGAACTGAACACCGAGCCGATTCGCGTGGCCAGCTACCGCTGCGACGCGGGCCCGGACGCAAGGCCCTTCACCGAGGTGCACGAGGGCTACTCGGTGTCGTACGTCCGCGGGGGCGGCTTCGGCTACCGCACGCGCGGCAAGGCTGCCCGGGGTGACCGCAGGATTTTCCAAGACCGCATCGCCGCGTTGCTCGACGATGCCCGCCTGGCCCACCCGTCGGGCAGGGCACCGTCACTTTGAAGCGAGGTTGATCATGGCCACGGTGTACAAGGAATTCGTCGTCGAGGCCGATGCGGCCCAGGTGTGGGATGCGCTGCGCGACTTCGGTGCGGTGCACACACGGCTCGCACCGGGCTTTGTCGCCGCCTGCAGCCTCGATGCCGAGGGTGCCCGCATCCTCACCTTCGCCAACGGCCTCGTTGCGCGCGAGGCGATGGTCGGGCTCGACGACGCGCATCGCCGGCTGGCCTATACAGTGACCGGCGGCAAGGCCGCTCATCATCACGCGTCGGCGCAGGTGTTCGAGGAAGGCGAGGGGCGCTCGCGCTTCGTCTGGATCACCGACGTGCTGCCCGACGCCATGGCGGCCTACATCGAGCCGATGATGGTGCAGGGCGGCGCGGCCATGAAGGCCGCGCTGGAAGGGCGCACGGGCCCGGCCCGCGCGGTGGCCTAGAAGTCTTCCAGCGGCAGCCCGACGTAGTTCTCTGCCAGCGACGTGGAGGCCGCGTGCGAATGCACCAGGTAGTCGAGCTCGGCCTCCTGGATCTTCTGGCCGAAGGCGCCCGTTTCCGGAAAGCGGTGCATCAGGGAGGTGAACCACCACGAGAAGCGCTCGGCCTTCCACACGCGGCGCAGGCACAGGTCGGAGTAGCGGTCCAGCGCCGAGGCCGACTTCTCCGCGTAGAAGATTTCGAGCGCACGCGAGAGGTAGCCCACGTCGGCCGTCGCCAAGTTCAAGCCCTTGGCGCCGGTCGGCGGCACGATGTGCGCCGCGTCGCCGGCCAGGAACAGCGCGCCGAAGCGCATCGGCTCCGCCACGAAGCTGCGCAGCGGCGCAATGCTCTTTTCGATCGATGGGCCGGTCACCAGCTGCTCGCGTGCCTCGGGGTCGAGTCGCGCGCGCAGCTCGTTCCAGAAGGCTTCGTCGCTCCAGTTTTCCACGCGTTCGTCGGTCGGCACCTGCACGTAGTAGCGCGACCGTGTGGCGCTGCGCATGCTGCACAGGGCAAAGCCGCGCTCGGTGTTGGCGTAGATGAGCTCGTGCGACACCGGCGGCACGTCGGCCAGCACGCCCAGCCAGCCGAAGGGGTAGACCTTCTCGTAGGTCTGGATGGCGTCGGCCGGCACGCTCGCGCGGCTCACGCCGTGATAGCCGTCGCAGCCGGCGATGAAGTCGCATTCGAGCTCGTGCGTCTGGCCGTCCTTCTCGTAGCGCACGCGCGGCTTGGCCGAGTCGAAGTCGTGCAGGCTGACGTTCGCCGCGCTGTAGATGGTGGTGAGGCCCTCGGCCGTGCGCGCTTCCATCAGGTCGCGCGTCACCTCGGTCTGGCCGTACACCGTCACCTGCTTGCCGCCCGTGAGGCCGTGCATGTCGATGCGGTGGCGCGCGCCCTTGAACAGCAGCTCGATGCCGCCGTGCGGCAGGCCTTCGGACTTGGCGCGGGCGTCGACGCCGGCACGCGCCAACAGGTCCATCGTGACTTGTTCGAGCACGCCGGCGCGGATGCGGCCCAGCACGTAATCGCCGCTCTGGCGCTCGACGATGACGTTGTCGATGCCGGCCTTGTGCAGAAGCTGCCCGAGCAGAAGGCCCGCGGGGCCGGCGCCGATGATCGCGACCTGGGTGCGCATGTTCGTGTCTCCGAGATGGTTTCGTCGAGCGTAGGGCGCGGGGGCGGTTCTGTGGCGGCGGGCGCGGAGGCTGTGTGCGATCATGCGAATGCGTGCGCGATGATCGCGCAACACTTCCATCCGGGCACCGTTCACCCGCGTTCACCCGCGAACTTCAGACGAACCACCGACGCATGACCATCGCCAAAGCCGATTTCATCGAAGGCATCGCCAAGGGCATGGCCGTGCTCGAAAGCTTCGACACCGAGCGCCAGCGCCTCAACGCCACGCTGGCCGCCGAGCGCGCCGGCCTCACGCGCGCCGCGGCCCGCCGCCACCTGCTGACGCTGGCGCACCTGGGCTACCTGGAAACCGACGGCAGCTATTTCTGGATGGCGCCCAAGGTGCTTCGTTTCTCGGGCAGCTACCTCGCGTCGTCGCGGCTGCCGCGTGCGTTGCAGCCCACGCTGAACCGGCTGGCCGCGCAGACGGGCGAATCGTTTTCCGCCGTGGTGCTCGACGGGGAAGAGGTGGTCATCGTGGCGCGCAGCGGCAGCTACGGCACGCCGACGCGCGTGCTGGCCTACGGCCTGCACCTGGGTGCACGCTTGCCGGCGCATGCCACCTCCACGGGCCGTGTGCTGCTGGCCGCGATGCCTCCCACCCAGTTCACGCAATGGCTCAAGGGCCGCCACCTGGCGCGGCTCACGCCGCAGACGGTGACACAGGCGCGCGGCCTGCGCCAGCTGGTCGCGCGCGCACGCAAGGACGACCACTGCTTCGCCAGCGAAGAGCACGAACTCGGCGTGCAGGCGCTGGCGGTGCCGCTGCGCGACATGCAGGGCCACACGGTGGCCGCGCTGAACGTGGTGCTGTCGGGCACGCGCTACCAGGAAGAAGCGCTGCAGCGCGACATGCTGCCGCTGCTGTTCGAAGCCGCGCGCGAAGTGCGCTCCTTGCTGTGAGCTGAACTTTCCGCGCGGCGCCCGCCTCGAACCCTCCGCATCCGAACCAGGGACACACCCACCATGCGACTCCTGCTCCTCGAAGACGACGTGATGATCGGCGAAGCCGTGCTCGACCTGCTGCGTGCCGAGCAGTACGCGGTGGACTGGGTGAAAGACGGCGAGGCCGCCGAGTCGGCCCTGCGCACTCAGCAGTACGACCTGGTGATGCTCGACCTGGGCGTGCCGCGCCGCGACGGCCTGGAGGTGCTGCGCAACCTGCGCGCGCGCAAGCAGCGCATGCCGGTGCTCATCGCGACCGCACGCGACTCGGTGCAGCAGCGCATCGAGGGCCTCGACGCCGGCGCCGACGACTACGTGCTCAAGCCCTACGATCTCGACGAGTTGCTGGCCCGCATCCGCGCCTTGCTGCGCCGCGCAGCGGGGCGTGCCGAGCCGGTGTACGAGCACATGGGCGTGAGCATCAACCCTGCCACGCGCGAGGTCACGGTGGCCGGCCAGCCGGTGGTGCTGTCGGCGCGCGAGTGGGCCGTGCTGGAGCCTTTGCTGGCGCGGCCCGGCATGGTGCTGTCGCGTGCCCAGCTCGAAGAAAAGCTCTACAGCTGGAAGGACGAGATCAGCAGCAACGCGGTCGAGGTCTACGTGCACGGGCTGCGCAAGAAATTGGGCGCCGAACTGATCCGCAATGTGCGCGGCGTCGGCTACATGGTGCCCAAGCTGTGAGGCGCAGCCTGACGGGTTCGCTGCGCGCGCGGCTGCTGGGTTTCCTGCTTGCGGCCATCGTGCTGGCCGCTGGCGCGCAGGCGCTGGTGGCGTACCGCACGGTGCTCACCGAGGCCGACGACATCTTCGATTACCACATGCAGCAGATGGCGCTGTCGCTGCGCGCGGGCCTGCCGCCGAGCGCGGCGGTCGGCGGCATCGGCACGGGCGAGCAGAACTTCGACTTCGTGGTGCAGGTGTGGACGGCCGACGGCACGCGCATTTTCGAGTCGGCGGAAGAGGCCGCGCTGCCGCAGCTCGCGGTGCTGGGCTTTGCCGACGTGCATGCGCGCGGCACCACCTACCGCGTGTTCTCGATGCAGACGCGCGGGCTGGTGATCCAGGTGGCGCAGGACATGGCCGCGCGCCGCCACATGGCCGGCACGCTGGCCTTGCGCACCATTGCGCCGGTGGCGCTGATGGCGCCGTTGCTGATGCTGGTCGTGTGGTGGGTGGTGAGCCGCTCGCTCGCGCCGGTGGCGCGCGTGCGCAAGCAGGTGGCGTCGCGCCAGGCCGACGACCTGTCGCCGGTCAGCGAAGAGGGCCTGCCGGAAGAGGTGCGACCGCTGGTGCAGGAGCTGAACCTGCTGTTCGACCGCGTGCGCCACGCCTTCGATGCGCAGAAGCACTTCGTGGCCGATGCCGCGCACGAACTGCGCTCGCCGCTGGCCGCATTGAAGCTCCAGGTGCAGGGCCTGCAGCGCGCACCCGACGGCGCATCGCGGGACCTGGCCGTGAGTCGCCTCGTGGCGGGCATCGACCGCGCCACGCGGCTGGTCGAGCAGATGCTCGCGCTGGCGCGCCACGAGGCCAGCATGGCGGCCGGCGCGAAGCCCGAGCCGGTCGACCTGTCGGAGGTGGCGCGCCTTGCCGTGTCCGACGCCGTGGCGGCGGCCCAGGCGCGCGGCATCGACATCGGCATCACGCACGCCGACGCCGCCGTGGTCGACGGCCAGTCGGAGGCGCTGCGCATGCTGCTGCGCAACCTGCTGGAGAACGCGGTCAAGTACACGCCCGTCGAAGGCCGCGTCGACATAGCCATCACTCGGCGCAACGACGCGGTGGAACTCACCGTCGACGACAGCGGCCCGGGCTTGCCGCTCGCTGAGCGCGAACGCGTGCTCGACCGCTTCTACCGCTCCGGGGAAACGCAGGCGCCCGGCAGCGGGCTGGGCCTGGCCATCGTGAAGTCGATCGCCGAGTTGCACGGCGCCACGGTGGCGCTCGACGAATCGCCCAGCCTCGGTGGGCTGCGCGTGCGCGTCGTCTTTGCGCCTTCGGCCGCTTGATCGACGTTTGATCGGCGTTTAAGCGGCGCTTAAGCCTGCGCGACGACATTCCTTTCATCGTGTTTGCGTTGATACGCATTGAAAGGAACCGACAAATGAACTCCCGTCTGACTTCGCCCCGCGCCTTGGTGATTGCACTGGCGAGCGCGGGTGTGATCGGTGCCGTCGGTGCCGGCGCCTATACCAGCGCCCGTGCCGTGGGCGCACCGGCCACCAATGCCACCGTGAGCGCGCCCGCGGCCATGGTCACGCTGCCCGACTTCTCCACCATCACCACGCGCGACGGCCCTGCGGTGGTCAACATCAGCGTCACCGGCACCATGAAGGCGTCGGACGACGAGGCCGCCGCCGAGATCCAGGGCGTGGACCCGGAAGATCCGATGTTCCAGTTCTTCCGCCGCTTCCAGGGCCAGATGGGTCCGCAAGGCAGGCAGCAGCAACGCGACGTGCCGGTGCATGCGCAGGGCTCGGGTTTCATCGTCGACCCGGCCGGCATCATCATCACCAACGCCCATGTGGTGAAGGACGCCAAGGAAGTCAGCGTCAAGCTGACCGACCGCCGCGAGTTCCGCGCCAAGGTGCTGGGCGCCGACGCCAAGACCGACATCGCGGTGCTGAAGATCGACGCCAAGAACCTGCCGGTGCTGGCCCTGGGCAACACCAAGGACCTGAAGGTCGGCGAATGGGTGCTGGCCATCGGCTCGCCCTTCGGCTTCGAGAACACCGTAACGGCCGGCGTGGTGAGCGCCAAGGGCCGCACGCTGCCTGACGACAGCTATGTGCCTTTCATCCAGACCGACGTGGCGGTGAACCCCGGCAACTCCGGCGGCCCGCTGCTCAACACGCGCGGCGAGGTGGTGGGCATCAACTCGCAGATCTACAGCCGCAGCGGTGGCTACCAGGGCCTGTCGTTCGCCATTCCGATCGACGTGGCCATTCAGGTGAAGGACCAGATCGTCGCCACCGGCAAGGCCACGCACGCGCGTCTTGGCGTGGCCGTGCAGGAGGTGAACCAGGCCTTTGCCGAGTCGTTCAAGCTCGACAAGCCCGAAGGCGCGCTGGTCTCGAACATCGAGAAGGGCGGCCCCGGCGACAAGGCCGGCCTGAAGGCGGGCGACGTGATCCGCAGCGTGGACGGCCAGCGCATCGTGTCCTCGGGCGACCTGCCCGCGGTGATCGGCCAGCAGGCGCCGGGCAAGAAGGTCACGCTCGAGGTGTGGCGCCAGGGCGAACGCCAGGAGCTGCAGGCCAAGCTCGGCGACGCGAGCGACAAGCCCGCGCAGGTCGCCAAGGCCGATGCAGCGGCCGGGCAAGGCAAGCTGGGCCTGGCATTGCGCCCGTTGCAGCCGCAGGAAAAGCGCGAGACCTCGATCGACACCGGGCTGCTGATCGAAGACGCCGCTGGGCCCTCGGCGCAGGCGGGCGTGCAGGCGGGCGACGTGCTGCTGGCCATCAACGGCACACCGGCGCAGAGCGTGGAGCAGGTGCGCGAGGTGGTGGCCAAGGCGACCAACAAGTCGGTGGCGCTGCTGATCCAGCGCGGCGAAGACAAGATCTTCGTGCCGGTGCGAATCGGCTAGCAGGCTCGCCCCCAGGCATCGCGCACGCCGTGTCGCTTCTCCTCCCCCCTGCCGGGGGGGCAACACCCGAGGCCCGGCAAAGCGGTTCCTCGGTGTTTCTCGAAAAGTCCAGGCCAAATGCCACTTGACATGACGTCGTCCGCAAAAAGCCTCTCGGCACACATCCTGCCGACGTCGGCCACCATGATCGGCGTGTGCATGACGGTGATGTCCATCGGGCACCTCGGTCCCCGCGACGACATGCGGCTGCTGATCGACCGCCTGCTGGCCGTCGACGCGCTGGTCTTCCTGGCCAGCGCGCTGCTGTCTTTCATCTCGATGCGCACGCAACGCGCCGGCGCACGGCTGGAGGCCTGGGGCGAGATGGTCTTCATCGCCGGGCTCGCGTTGCTGGCGCTCGGCGCTGTCACGCTGGCGTTCGCGCTGCGCTGACGCCGCGTCCCACCCGCGCGTCAGGGCAGGGCGCAGGGCCAGTCCAGCAGCACGCGGGTTCCGCCGGTTGTTTCGTCCGCCGTCTCGATGTGCAGCCGCGCGCCGATGGACTGAGCGCGCGCACGCATGTTGGCGATGCCATGGCCGGCCTGCCGCGGGTCCGAAGGCGCCGCAGGGGCGGTGGGAAGCCCGCGCCCGTTGTCGGTGAGCACGATGCGCACCAGCGGCGGCGATGTCTCTCCGCTCCAACTGGCCTGCATCACGATGCGCGTGGCGCCCGCATGCTTCAGCACGTTGGTGAAGGCCTCCAGCAGGATGCGCTGCAGCTGCAGGGCGGCCTGCGCGGCGAACGGGGCCAGCTCGGGAATCACGGCCACGTCCCACACCAGCTCGATGCCCGCGGCGTCCAGCCGCGGCTGCAGGCGGTAGCGCAACGTGGCCAGCACCGTGGGCAGGTCGTCGTGCGTGGGTTGCAGCGAGTCGACGGCCATGCGCATCTCGTCGAGCGCGAGCTTCACATGCTCTTCGACCACGCCGCGGTCGGAGGTGGGCTGGGTCACCAGGTTGAGCAGGCCCACCAGTTGCGAACCCACGCCGTCGTGGATCTCCCGCATGATGCGCTGGCGCTCCAGCAGCACGGCTTGCTGCTGCTGCTGCTGGCGCACCGTTTCGAAGGCGGCGCGCAACTGGTCCTCGCGTTCCGCGACACGCGCCGCGAGGTTGGTGTTGAGCGCGCCGTAGTCGGCCACCGTGCGGCTGTAGCGCTCGACCACCAGTCCCGCCAGGATCATCACGAAGAAGAACATGGCGTGCGCCGTCAGCGTGTAGGGGGCGCCGCCGAAGAGGGCCATGCGCACCAGCAGCAGGTCGTGCGCGCCGGCCAGGATGGCGAGCGTGCCCGCCGCCATCAGCACCGCGGCGATGCGTCGGCGCTCCACCATCGCGCCGTACACCACGTAGGGCAGGCAGACGATGCTCGTCAGCTGCAGGATGGCCAGGCCGGTGGTCCACAACGCCGGGAGCGCGAAGGCGAAGGAGGCGCAGGCCAGCATCACCGAAAGCGCCAGCGCCGCGTAGACAGCCCGCACCAGCCACGGCGGATTGCGATCGAGCACCAGCAGCACGAAGCGCGCAATGAGCCCGATGTGGCAGGCGTAGCAGACCGCCACCACCGCACCCCAGAGCGGCCAGGGAACCGGTACGTCGGGCCACACACGGTCGAGGTTGCGCGCCACGCCCGAGAGTGCGGCGAGCGCGAAGCAGCCGTAGAGCGCATCGCGCTGGCGCAGCCACAGCCCGCCCGCCAGGCCGCCCATCAGCAGCAGGCTGACGGCGTACACGATGGCCGAGGTGTTGCGCCAGTTCTGCTGCGAGCGGTACAGCGCGGCCAGGGTGGCCTGCGTGCCGTACTGGATGCTGGCCACCCCCGCGCCGCGCTGGCGCTGGACGGTGGTGCGCAGCACCAGCGACTGCGCCTGGCCCTCGCGATGCAGGGCGGCTGGCAGGGGCACCAGCAGGTTGCTCTTGGTCGCGTCGTGGCCTGGGTCGCCCAGCTTGCCGTAGCCTGCAACGAGCGCGTCGTTGAACGAGATGCTCACCTGGTTGCCCACGCCCGACATCAGCAGTGCCGCGGGCTCGTTGCCCGGCACGGCGGTGGCGGGCAGGTCGATGCGGTAGGTGGCCTTGCCGCCCAGGCCGGGAAACTCGTGGTCCCAGCGAAACGGCAACTGCACGCGGCGAGTCTGGCGGGGCAGCCCGTCGGGCTCGAGCACGGCGTCGGCTGCTTTCACGTCCAGTGAGTCGGCCGGCGGCCTGGCGGGCGTGGCTTCGTCGGCATGCGCGGGTTGAACGGCCCACGTGCACAGTGTCCAGAGCGCTGCGAGCAGCAGCCCGCGCAGGCCTCCCGCGATCACCCTAGGGAAGCCAGCCGAGGCTGCGCGCCTCGAACACGGCTTCCGATTTGTTGTGCACATCCAGCTTGCCGTAAATGTTGCGGATATGGGTTTGAACCGTCGACGCCGAGACTCCCATCTGCACCCCGACTTCGACATAGGTGAAACCACGAGAGACCAGGTCGAGCACCTCGAACTCCCGCGGGGACAGCCGCTCGGGCGCCACGGCGGACTTGGTGGCTGCCGTCGGAAGCGGCGTGGCAGGGCCCGAGTGGGCCTGCCAGCGGCGCAGCAACTTGCGCGCGATCACCGGCGACATCGGCGAGCCGCCCGCGCGCAGGTGCCGGATGTGGGTGGCCAGGTCGGCCTCGGTGCCGTCCTTCAGCAGGTAGCCGCTGGCGCCGGCCTCGAAGGCCTGGACCATGTTGGCCTCGTCACCGAAGATCGACAGCACCATCACCGCGCAGGCCGGCTGCATGTGGCGGCACTGGCTGATCACCTTCAGGCCCGGATGGTCGGGCAGCCCGAGGTCGACCAGCAGCACGTCGACCGGGTTGTCGACCAGCCACGCGAGGATCTCGCTGGCGTTGGAAGCGCTGTAGGCCAGGCTCAGCGAGGGGTCTGCATCGACCACGCGCGCGATGCGCTCGCGCATGCCGGTGTCGTCTTCGACCAGGGCAACCTGTGTCTCCGCGGTCATGCGCGCGCCGGTGCGGGAAGGCTGCATGCGCGCATGCAGGACGTGAGGGCGAGGCGCATGGAAAGGGGTCCTGGAGGCGGAGAGGGTGGCGGGATGACGCAAAGCGTAGGGCCCGGTCCACGCACTGCCCATCCTATATACGGGGGAGGCGGACTACCGATTCCCGCGGGTCGTGCCCTGCGCCAACGAAAACGCCCGCCCGGTGTCCCGGGCGGGCGCGGTGCCGGCAGCTTGGGTGCTTACTTGCGGCGGCGGGTCGTGGCGGCCGGTGCCGAGGTCTGCGACGGTGCGGCGCCGCCGTCCACGCCCAGGCGGCCGCCGCCGCCCAGGCCCTGGCCGCGCACGGTCTGCGCCTTGTAGTTGCGCAGCGACCGCACCATCTGGTTGAAGGCGTCCATGAACGCCGCGGCAATCACCTTGCCCTGCGGCGTGCGCGTGTAGCCGCCCACGCCACCGGCCGCCGAGAGGCCGCTCAGGCCGGCGAAGCCCGCGAAGTCGGTCTTGGACGCGCTGCCCTCGGAGGCAGCCACCTGCACCCCCGAGCGGTTGTCGATGAGGGTCAGCAGCGCGCTGGCTTCCTTGGTCTGCATGCTGGCGCCGAGCTGCGCGATCGCGCGGCCACGTCCGCCGCCCACCAGGCCGCCGAGCGCACCGCCCAGGCCGCCCGCATCGCTGTTGCTGAAGACGATTTCGGGCGACAGTCCGTAGTCGGATGCCACCATCTGGCCGCGGCCGAAGTTGCTGCCGCCGCGCATTTCGCCCGACTGCTGCAGCGCGCGCTCGCGCGTCATGGCGTTCATGCCGGCCGCGCCGCGCTCGACCACCACGAAGCAGTTCGACTGCTGCACCAGCAGGCGCAACAGGTTGGCGGTGGGCGGCAGCTTGTATTCGCCGGTGAGGATGGTGTACCAGCCCGCGCTCTGGTTCTCGATCAGGGAGACCGTGCCGAGCGGGGAGTCGCAGCGTTCGAGCTGGCTGCTTTCGCCGGAGGTGGCAGCCCCTGCGGCGCTGCCGGTGGCCACGGTCTTGGCCGACGGGTTGCCCATCTGCATGTCCATGGTCTGGCAGCCCGAAAGGGCCATCAGGCCGGCGAGTGCGCTTGCGAGAGAAAGTTTGGAAAAAGCCATGTCCGGATCTGTCGAGTGAAAAGAATGCTGCGCTCGCGGCGGGCGTCGCTTCTCGAAACCGAAGATGGAATTGCCATGGCCTGCACGGCCTCCCGATTCGACGCGCCACCGGCGACCGCGCCACGATACGACCCGGGGGTTCGTCGCACCAGTGCCGAAAGTCACGCCGCGTAGTCGCCGCTGGCCTCCGGCTGGAACAGCACCGAGACCACGCGCACCGCGCCTTGCGCGCCGTTGGGCATGTCCCACTTGGCGAGCGTGCCGCTCTTCACGCCGAGCAGGCCGATGCCCACGGGCGACAGCACCGAGACGAATCCGGCGCCGGGCTGCGCGTCTCCGGGGTAGCAGACGGTGATCTTCTGGCGTTGCCGCGTGGACGGGTCTTCGATCTCGACCTGCGAGTTCATGGTGACGACGTCGGCGGGCACCTCGCGCGAGGGCAGCACGTCGGCGGCATCGAGCAGCTCGGCGAGTGCCGCAGGCAGCGCATGGTCGGTCAGCTTTTCGAGGCGAACGAAGTCGAGTTCGGTGAGCGTGCGCTCCCCGTGGATGGTTGCAGGCATGAAGCACTCCAATTGAAAGCGTCGCCGTTCCGAAAGAGGGAATGAACGGCGTCGCGACCGCGCGGCGGGTGCCCGGCGGTCAATGGTTCGCGCATCAAGAAGGAAGGTAGCGGACCGCCGGGCTCAGGAAAGTGCGCCGATGCGTCGCAAGACTTCCGTGGTCGCCGCTGCGGCGGCACCCGCGCGGCGAACGGCCGCTGCCAGGGGCAGCGCCGCACGTGGAGCAGGGTGTTTGCAGGACGTGCACCAGGGGGACATTCGGGCCAGTGTAGGTGCGCGGGCATGAAGCCTCCAAGCAATGGCCTCACGTGCCTTGCCGGTAAGCGCCGTGCGGCCCCGCACAATTCGTGCATGCGAACCCTTCTGCTCTACGTTGCGACGGCCCTGGCGGAAATCATCGGCTGCTATCTACCTTACCTCTGGCTCAAGCAGGATCGTTCGGCGTGGTGGCTGGTGCCCGGCGCCATCAGCCTCGCGGTCTTCGCATGGCTGCTCACCTTGCATGACGCGGCGGCGGGGCGTGTCTATGCGGCGTACGGGGGTGTGTACATCGGCGTGGCCATTGCGTGGCTGTGGGCGGTGGACGGCATTCGGCCGACAGCGTGGGATGCGGCCGGCGTGGCGGTGTGCCTTGCTGGCATGGGGCTCATCGCGTTCCAGCCGCGATGAGCGTGCAGGAAGCCGCGCCGCAAAAGGAAATGCCTCGCTACCAGTGGGGTAGCGAGGCATTCAGGAACCACCGGGGTGGTTTGTTTTGGCTCCTCGACCTGGGCTCGAACCAGGGACCTACGGATTAACAGTCCGGCGCTCTACCAACTGAGCTATCGAGGAACAAGCCTTAAATTATATGCAATGGATTTGCCGATTCTGAGTTCGACGCTTCGATTTTTTGACGTTGTGCAACACCTTCGATGCGACGACGCAAATGAAAATGCCCCGCTACCTTGCGAGTAGCGGAGCATCCAGTGGCCTTGCGGCTTTTTGTGGCTCCTCGACCTGGGCTCGAACCAGGGACCTACGGATTAACAGTCCGGCGCTCTACCAACTGAGCTATCGAGGAA